>JAJTGP010000018.1 GCA_021299265.1 Hyphomonadaceae bacterium
CCACCATGCGCCTGAAAAATACGCTTGGCCAAATCTAACCCAATTATGCTAACCTCTTCCACGGACGCCTCCTTCGTATGTGACTCCAACAATCCACATACTGGCACATAGATGCCGTCAGGAAGCGTCCACCCCATCATTCCAAGTGGAAACAATCAAACCCAAGACTGCAGCCAACGAAAATGGTGCATTCCTTACGGAATGTAATCTACGATCGGCGCGTCAGCGAATGTCGGCTTTCAAGCAACCACCAACCTACCCCAAACGGCAACCCCTGGCGCAAAGCCGCCCCAAAGCCTAACGTGGAAATAGATGATTATCCATGTAGGGCAGCGTACGGCGGTCTTAAGAGCCGGACCTATGTCGACGGTTCTGCGCAGGGAACATTTCTCAAAGGTGGTTGCCCGCCAAATTGGCCAACCAGTGGCCGCCTTACAGTGCCTCCTATTCCCTCGCGCCAGCACGCACCCCAGATGAGACCCAATCGGCACCGTGCTGATCACCAGAGGGAAACTCATATGCTAATCGATCAGCTCAAGTGGCGCTACGCAACCAAGAAAATGGACCCGAGCAAAAAAGTCGCTGAAGACAAGATTGCGGCGATCCTTGAAGCCATTCGTCTCACGCCAACTTCGAGCGGTTTGCGGCCTTACGAAGTGATCCTCGTCACCAATCCAGAAGTCCGCGCCCAAATCCAAGCTGCCGCTTGGAACCAAGCCCAGATTACCGAAGGCTCCCACGTGTTGGTTTTCGCAGCCTGGGACAATTATACGGCTGACCGCATCAACCACATGTTTGACCTGACCAATGAAATCCGCGGCTTTAAAAACGATGGCTGGGAAAATTATCGCAACATGCTGCTGGCGACTTATCCACAGCGCGATGCGGAGGCAAATTATCAGCATGCTGCCCGTCAGGCCTATATTGGCGTCGGTGTAGCCATGGTTGCGGCTGCCGAAGCGGAAGTGGACGCCACCCCCATGGAGGGCTTTGACCCAACAGCTGTCGACAAGATTTTGGGTCTGGCTGAGCGCGGCCTGCGCAGCGTGGTTATCATCCCGCTTGGCTATCGCCAAGAAGAAGGCGATTGGCTGGTAAATCTGACAAAAGTGCGCCGTCCGACGGCCGATTTTGTGACTGAAGTCCGTTAATTTAGCCCAAGGCCATACCCATCAGTAACAACGATATTAACCGAACATTAAGGTTAGAATCATATTAACTGTCCTTGTCTTCTTCGGAAGACACCCCACCATACCCGATCTTAACGGGGGGCCTGCAACGGCTCCCCGCTTTTTTTGGGCCCTTGGTTTTTGGATGCCTTGGATGTCTTGATCTGCAGCTTGCTGCAATCAAACCGCATCAAAGGCTTGCACGATCCGAAGGTGGCGGTATAAGGCGCGCCTTCAAGTGTTCCCCGATAGCTCAGTTGGTAGAGCAAGCGACTGTTAATCGCTTTGTCGTAGGTTCGAGCCCTACTCGGGGAGCCACTTTCCTCCACTCCCAAAATTGCAACACTGGACGCCCGCCAAGGGTGCGACTTGCCTCTAGGCCGGCTCTGCATTCATGCGGGCCTGCATTTCCCACAATTCGGCATAGACCGCGCCTTTGGCCAAAAGCGCATCATGGGTGCCGCGCTCCGCGACTTGGCCGTCGGCCAGCACAATGATCTCGTCGGCATCGGCGACCGTCGACAGGCGGTGGGCGACCACGAGTGTCGTGCGGCCCTTGGCGGCATCTTCTAAGGCCTCGCGCACTTCAGCTTCGGTGACTGAGTCGAGGCTGGAAGTGGCTTCATCCAGAACAAGGATCGGAGGATTCTTCAACAAAGCGCGGGCAATGCCAACGCGCTGACGCTCGCCACCCGACAGCTTTAAGCCACGCTCCCCCACTTTGGTTGCCAGCCCCATGGGTGCGGCCGCGATCAGGCCCTCTAGGCGGGCCATTTTGGCAGCCTGTTCAATTTCTTCTTGCGAGGCATCTGGGCGGCCGTAGGCGATATTATAGGCCAAGGTGTCGTTGAACAGCACGACGTCCTGCGGCACGAGGCCAATGGCCGCACGGACACTTTCTTGGGTCACATCGCGCAAGTCTTGGCCATCAATGCGCACGGCACCAGCTTGGGGGTCATAAAAGCGGAACAGCAAGCGCACAATGGTAGACTTACCCGAGCCAGACGGGCCGACAATCGCCACAGTCTTGCCCGTGGGGATAGTGAAGGACACATCTGACAGCCCCGCATGGCGGCCATCATGCACAAAGGCGACGCGATCAAATTGCACCTCACCTTTACTGACGTTCAAGGCGGGCGCGGCTGGCTTGTCAGCAATATCGGGCACTTCATCGAGCAGTGCATACATGGCTTCCATATCGATGGAGCTTTGTTTGATCTCGCGCCAAGCAAAGCCCAAGATATTCAGCGGCCCATAGAGGTTCAGCATCACCAATGTGACGGCGGCAATATCCCCTGCCCCCATCGTCCCGCGTGAGATCGCATAGCCGGCAGCCGCCACCATCGCAGCAAGGCCGAGGTTCTGGATAAAGCCTTGGGCGGCATTGAGGCCCTGTAAGGTCGCGTTAGATTGAACCGAAGCACGGGCATAAGTTCTCACCGCCTGATTATAACGCTCTGTCTCGCGCGCTTCGGCGGCAAAGGCCTTGACGGTCTCGAAATTCATCAAGGAATCGACCGCCCGCCCCGTTGCTTCGCTATCGGCGTCATTCATGTCGCGACGATATTGCAGGCGCCATTCGGTAATCGCCAAGGTGATGATCGTATAAACCACGACGGTCGATGCCGCGATCATGGCAAAGAACCAGCCGTAACGTACACCCAAGACCACTGCGGCCATCACCAGCTCAATCAAGGTTGGTCCGATGTTGAAGGCGACAAAGCGGGTTAGAAAGTCGATGGCGCGAACCCCGCGCTCAATCGTCCGCCAAACAGCCCCCGTACGTTTAGACTGATGGAAGCGGATCCCAAGGGCATGGACATGTCCGAAAACAGCAACCCCTGCCCGCCTTTGGGCTTCTTCGCTCACGGGCTGGAAAATCGTGTCGCGCAATTGCGGCGCTCCAGAGCCCAAAAAGCGCATCAAGGCCCAAGCACCAATCGCCATCAGAAACACGCTGTCCCATGACGGATTGCTGCCGCTCGTGAGGCCATTGACCGCATCGGCGAGCACCAAAGGCGCACCCACGATGAAAACCTTGGAAATCAGGGTCAGCCCCAATGCCAACCCGACCCGCACGCGTAGCTCGGTTGTATCCAGTCCACCGATCAATCGAACCAAGCGCGACAAGGCCCGCCCTATTGGTGATATCTCATTGGCTGCGTCGGCAGCGGTGCGTTCGCCTTTTCTCATAAAGAGCACATAGGCAATGTTGCGTCCGATTGAACAGCCCAAATGTATTTGCTGGCAAGCCTTGATGCACAATTGTCAGGAAACATGCATATAGCGCTCGCAAAATCATGTGCCGCACCAACCGAGTCGCGTGCACGTGTCAGAACGGCTTAAGGAGCAGGGCATGAGCAAACTGAAATCTGTCTGTGTCTATTGTGGTTCTTCCAACCTTGTGGACCCAGCTTACCTTGAGCTTGCCACCCTGATGGGCCAAGCAATTGCTAAGCGCGGCATTCGCCTCGTCTATGGCGGCGGCAATGTCGGCCTGATGGGCGCTTCCTCCCGGGCGGCCCATGAAGCCGGTGGCGAAGTCTTGGGGATCATGCCGCACTTTTTGACCAAATGGGAAAAACCCAATCCAGCTTTTGAAACGCGGATGGTGGAGACCATGCACGAGCGTAAATGGGGCCTGTTTGCAGAATCCGACGCTTTCATCGTTCTGCCCGGCGGCATCGGCACCTTGGAAGAAGTGGTTGAGACCCTGTCGTGGCAACGCCTCGAACTCCACTGCAAGCCCGTTGTGTTCGTTGGGCGGGCGTTCTGGCAACCCTTTGTCGATCTGATTGAGGCAACCATTGTCACCAAATTCACGCCCGAGGCGTTCCGCAATTCCTTCTTTTGCGTGGACACACCAGAAGAAGCGTTGGATGGTTTAGCCGCCGCTCAAAGCAAGGCTTAACGCCCCTCTTACCGCAGTCGAAATCCGCCGCTTTTGGACGTCGCCAGAACATGGCGCGCCGGCCTTCGCGAGCGTGCTCAGCCACGGCCAAACTATCCCGCGAAAATCAGAAATACGTTAAAGTAAATTTGAGTATATTTTTCCTACATTGCGATTCAATTTTACCACAAATAAACTTAAAATTTTATATTATGCAATTTACAGGGGAAATTGGCGAATTTTTAACGTCTAAGGCATTGAATTTATGATTATTTTAATCGTTAACTGTAATTGAATATTTATTTCGAATTTGATTCGTTTTATTCTTTGTACAGCAACAAAGTAAACACATTACTTTTTGGTATAAAGACCAAGTCAATCCTTAAAATGCCCTCCTTTGCGGGGTGCTTGAAAAGGGTGATCTGGAACAAAGCCAAGCGATCTTTCTAGGGCCATGAATGGCTCGCCTGAGGTCGAAAGGGGTGTGTGATCTTGGGAGCATGAGCGCCAGCCGCAAAGCAGCTGGAGAATGAGGCTGTGGGTTGATGAAGATGGAAAATTTTACCTTCAAGCTAAGTGAGGCTGAGAGCCTTGGCGGATCCGTCGCTGTTTCTCCCGGCCACGCCTCCGACGGCGGACTGTTTTTCGAGAACAAGATTCGACGCTACCTCAAGGCTGCCGTGCGCCGTCATGATACTGCGGCCCGCCTCTACCGTACGCTTGCAAGTGTTTTGCAGGAATGGACCGAGGTCGGCTATTTAAAGGGACAAGTGTCCAGCATCGCCAATCGGGCCGGCATGTCGACGGCAACCCTTTACCGCGACTTCCCGGACAAATCTTTTCTATTTTGCGAGGCCCTCAAATTTGGGCAGGCAATCCTGATTGAAGCGCTTTCGACTTATCCTAAGCACCCAAACCCAATCCTGGATTTGACAGGCATGCTGTGCAACCACGCAGAAACGCTCGCCCAGCCCGCCCCCCAGCAAATGTTGCTGGCTCAACGCTTGATGCTACTGGAGCCTGAATTGCAAAGCGCCGTCAGTGCGATTGCCGCCGAGAGTCATGAAAAGCTGAAACAGGTTTGGCACGAAAAAATCCAAGAGCTAATCTCGAGCGATTGGATCAAGATCGACCACTTAGAATGGCAACGTTGTCGCCTCGTTGGCGCTTTAGAGGCGCGGACCTTTGGTTGGTTCATGATGGGCCATGCGCCGCGTAGCCCGGCCATTAGCTGGGAGCACGATGCACACCAAGTCGTGCAAGATTTCTTCAGGCTCTATGGCACCGAGAAATTTGAAGAACATCGTCGCCTCTATAATTGGGATTGGGGGCTGGTGTGACCGCCTCGCAAGAGCCGAAGGATGTTGATGCTTTCATCCTGCAACAGCTTGAACTTATGCTCTCTCAGAAAGGCAATCGCCTAGATCCGACCTTTCGCCGAGAGCGGATTGCGGCGGCCGTCCATTTCGAAACGCTTTCCAAAAACTACACCCAATTAAGTGCGCCGGCAGTTGCTAAGCGCGCGGGCGTCTCAACCGCGACGCTTTACCGACTATTTCCTGATGATAATGCCCTCTATGAAGCGGGTTTTTTTCTTGGGGTCCAACAATATCTCGCGTGGCTGTCCTATGATTTCGACCACCCGAATCCCCTGCTTCGGCTAGCGACTTTGCTAGATCGCCGCGTTCAAGTCTGGACGCGGCCAAAGGCGATGGAAGCACTGTCGCCACTATACTACATAATCGGTGCTCGAGACCCAAATTTGAGCGCCCAAGCGACTCCCTATCTCAAGCATTCGTCAGACTTCTGGCTCGCACAGTTCAATAAGCTAAAGACTGAGGGCTATCTCGATCTCGAGACTGATTGGAATTTGCTCGAGATCTTTTGGGGACCGATTGAAAGCCTACTCTTCTATCCAACGGTCCTAACCGACCTGCCCTATATCTCGGAAACTTCTAAATTTGAAGATTGCTGGCGGGCGGTCGACGACTTTCTGACTCTCTATGGAACACCCCATTTTCAAAAAAATCGTGAAAAGCTCAATTGGGATGCCGAATTGGCGGCATTTCGAACCGCAAAATCAGTATCAGGACCTTGCGATGATCAGCCTTTATCTTTCTATTCAGCTCAATCGCTTGTTCAACCATCTGGCTGGGCGGACAGAGGAAGCGCTCAAACGAGGCTAGCAATGAATGCTCCCTTTCCCCGTGCAGAACAGCCTCCCTGTTTCGAGCAACAGATTCGCAACCAATTGTCGGTGCGGGTTCGCCGCCATGATGATGGTACGCGCTCTTATCTGATCCTCGCGGCTGTCCTTCAGGAATGGGCGGAAGTCGGCCTCTTAAGCGCCCAAATGACAACCATTGCAGCGCGCGCCAAGGTTTCAACCGCGACGCTCTACCGCCTGTTTCCGAACCGCGAGGAGATGCATCTAGAAGCTTTAGCGCTCGGCCAACAATTGCTGGTCGAGGCGATGAAGGAATGCCAGCAGCATCCTAATCCGGTGCGCGATTTGCTGGAAATGGCCCAGCACTATGCCGCTGTCCTGCGAGAGCCCTATTTCAAGCAATTCTCGCTCAGCCAAACCTTTTTGGTCCGAATGGATTCTAGCGTCAAAGAACAGGCCAGCATCATTGCCGTAGCGGGCTATGCTGGGCTTATTCAATGCTGGCAGGAACGGCTGCAAAACTTAGTTGATGAAGGTTTTCTGAAACCTGCCTCAATCAACCATATGATTTTCCGATTAATCGGCCCGATCGAAGCCCGCACCCTGCATTGGCACCAGAGCGGCCGCGGCACCTATGTTCCTGACAAGGGGTGGCTTCACGAGGTCGCGACGATTGTTGAAGCCTTCTTCGAGATTTACGGCACGAAAAAGTACCAAACAGCGTGTCAGACCCTAGGGTGGGACTGGTCCAGCTTTGCCGCTGCCACCCCCTCACCGCAACCTGAACCAACCCAAGCGCCTGATGCCACGCTCGAGAGCAAAGGGCTTTTGCAGCTAGAGTCCCTAGAGCGCGCGATCGCTGAGGGGCCATTGCCCGCTGACTTTATCGCGTTTGTTGAGGGACAGCACACGCACATGCTGGCCCATGGTAGCAATCGCCTCGATACCAGCGACCGTTACTTGCGGATCGTCGCGGCGACTTTGTATGAAAATTATCGCGTCGGCTATGAACAGATTAGCATGGCCGGCATCGCCAAGCGCGCCGGCGTTTCGACCAAAACCTTGTACCGGACCTTTCCCGACGATCTCAACCTCTATCAAGAGGCCCATAGCTTAGGTTTAGCCTTCTTTAGCGCTTGGCTGTCGCGCGATGTGGAAGAGGCAAACCCGATAAAGCGCATGGCGGACTATCTTAAAATCGCTGTCGACACCTATTTGGACACCCGCAGCCTGCAGGTCAGCTCAATCCAATTTGGCCTCTTGGCCGATCAAGGGCGCGAGACAAGGCTTCACACGTCAAATTTCATCAAAAGCTATATTTTCGCCTTTTGGTCTCGTCGATTTAGTCGCCTTAAGGCGGAAGGCTACCTTCAAGGCGAGATTGACTGGGCCATGATCCACGCCCTGTATGGGCCTATTCAGAGCCTGTCTTGGGGACATAAGAGCAACCTAGGAGCCACGCCTGAGCCCGAAGGCAGCTGGGCCGAGGCCTGCTGGCACATTGCCGAAGACTTCTTCGTCATTTATGGCACCCCGCAATTCCACGTCAAGCGAAAGGCATTAGGCTGGGACGCGGCCGAGGAGCCAGAACCCGACACCAACTCATCCAATGAAGTCATGGCTGCGGTTCGGACAAATGAAATTTAGATATCGCTTAGCGAAAACACGGAGCTAGGCATTTGTGGGATTTGTGGAACAAACTTCACGCATGAAAAACAACGGTTTCTAGGCGCTAAAACGATGGATATTCGCACCCAGCCTGCACCAAGGCGGTTGAAATTTGACGAGAGAATACAAGCGCTTTTGCTACACCATGCCAAGCGCCAAGATGATATCACGCGCAAACAACGCGTTTGCGCAAGCCAATTGATAGAGTGGGTCAGTTTTGGACTGGCCGCCACAAATATGGCACGAATTGCGGAACGGGCAGGCGTTTCAACGGCTACACTTTATCGTCTGTACCCTGACCGAAATAATCTGACGGTTGATGCTCTGAAACTCGGCAACAACGTCCTTCTCGAGACCATTCAGGAAGCGCCGCGCCATCCCCACCCTTTCCGCGATTTGGTAGAGATTGTCGACCACCTCTTAGCGATCTACCGAGAGTCCAGCGTGCTCATGCTCTGGCACACGCAAGCTTTCATCCTACAAAGTGAGACAGAAACATTTGCTGACGTCCAAAATAATTCAGCCTTATTCATTCAAGAACTACAAGAATTCTTTTTCAATATAATTGATCGGTTAGTTTCGGACGGATTTATTCAAGATAACAATCGATTGAGCATGTTCTTACGAATTCAGGGAGCGATTGAGGACAAGACGGTTGAATGGCAGGGGCGATTTAAAGTGCCATTTCAACCCGTCGTCAGTTGGTCTGAGGAGGCGGTGAAAATCGCCGAAGAGTTCTTCATTGTCCATGGCACAGCTAAGTTTAGAGCCTTGCGGCAGCAGGACCAAGTTGCTTGGTTGGATGGCAAAAGCCTGCAGAAAAAAGCGCTGGAGCCGGTGGATGAAACAAGGCTTCAGGCGTCGATTGATCGCCAGCTCCCCTTTTTGAGAGACGTCGAAGCTTCGTTACGTGCCAAGCCTAGGCCTGCGACGACGGACGCATTCATCTGGCAAGAATTAGAGAGATTCATGTCCAAAAGCGGCAATAGGTTAGACGCCAGCAATCGGCGCAGCCGCATTGTGGCTTCCGCCATTGTGGTCAATTACTCGCAAGGCTTCCAAAACGTGAATATGGCAGCAGTGGCCAAGCAGGCGGGTGTTTCGACGGCCACTCTCTATCGTCTTTATCCCGATGACAGAGCCCTTTACGAGGCCGCGCATGGGCTAGGGACCAGTTTTTATATGGCGTGGCTGGCACAGGAATCCACGTCCCCAAACCCCCTTGTGCAATTTTGCGAATACACCTCGATTTCAATTGAAACGTTCCTTGACCCGCGCGTCAAAAACGCCATCTCGATGGGGGCATTCACCAATGCGCTGCAGCAATTGGACGAACATCTCAGCATCGGCGACTTGATTGTTATTTATACGAATATGCTTTGGCGAAAGCGCTTCGCGAGACTCTTGGAGGAAGGCTTCATTGACCAACCGCCGAGTTGGGACATGCTGCACGCGCTGCAAGGCACGACCTCGGCCATTAACGGCCTCTATCTGAGGCACGGCATCCAGCTTCAACCAAATGGGTCATGGTTCGCCGAATGCCGGACTGTCGTCGACGAATTCTTCCAGATCTATGGCACCCCTCATTTCCATGCGATGCGCAAAAAAATGAATTGGGACGAGGATTTGGCGCTCTATAAGCCGGGCGAAGTCTCGTGAAGTCAGGTCCTTGATCACAGCGCAGCAATGTTGCGCCATTGACCAATTAGACTACTGAACCAGTCGGTAGACAGCGGTATCGATTGAACATAGCCTCCAATCGAAATCGGCTATTTCTCGGACTTACTGATGGAAACGCATCTTCAGTCAAATGTCGCCGGACCACACTTTAAAGGTAAAGTCCGCACCCTCTTGGCAACACAAGCCAAGCGGCAAGATGATGAGGCGCGTAAGAGTTTGGTCTGCGCGAGCGAGTTAGAAGAGTGGCTGGAAGTTGGGTTCAACGCGGCAAATGTTGCGCGGATTGCTGATCGTGCTGGTGTCTCTACCGCAACTCTGTATCGGCTTTACCCAGATCGTAACAAACTGAACTTGGACACGTTGGAGATCGGCAATCAGATCGTGTGGGAAATCGTTCAAGATGCACCACAACATCCCCATCCATTTCGTAACTTGGTCGAACTCACCCATCACATTGCTTCACTTTGGCAACAATCCAGCGTTCAGATGTTTTTCCATACGCAAGGCTATATCTTGCAAACGGAGACCGAGATTACCGCGGACGCCCGAGCCATTGCGACAAAGTTTGGCGAAAAATTCAGAAAACTTATTGATTTGGTCTTCGATCATTTGGTCGTGGATGGCTTTTTGGAAGACCGTAACCGCCAAGCCATGTTCTATCGGCTGATTGGTCCGATTGAAATAAAAACAAGGGGTTGGGCTGGCGATCATGGTATACCGTTTAAGCCAGCAACAAGCTGGTACGACGAAGCCATCAAAATTGTTGAAGAATTTTTCTGCTTCTATGGAACCGCCAAATTTAAGTCTATTCGACAGCAGTCGAGTATCGCGCCCCTAGATGGACATCGCCTGCCAAAGACACCAGTTAAGGAGATCGACCATGCGAAATTGTATGCGGATTTGGACCGAGACCTTCCATTTCTGAGAGACTTAGAAGACTTCCTAGCCTCAAATCCTGAACCCGCTAACGCGGCCGAATTCATGTGGCAGGTCTTGCAGCGCCTTTTAACCAAAAGCCCCAATCGATTGGACGTGACCAATCGTCAGAACCGAATTGTGGCCTCGGCGGCGATTGTTACTTACACGCAGGGCTTTCGTAACCTAAGCATGGCGCGGGTGGCCAAACAGGCGGGTGTCTCTACCGCGACACTTTACCGTTTGTACCCCACAGACCGCGAGCTTTATAAGGCCGCCTATGGCTTAGGTCTCAGCATTTATTTGGCTTGGCTCGCGCGGGAAAGCCGAGCCTCCAATCCATTGGCCCAGTTTACCCAATATGCCTCCTTCTATGTCGAGACCTTTATGGATGGACGGGCCAGAAACGCCCGATCAATGGACCAACTGCGCGCAGAGCCATCGCAAATTGATATGATGCAACGTTACAGCGAACTCAGAGTCCAGCACCACAGCTTGCTTTGGCAAGAGCGCTTTTCCAAGCTTCAGGCGGATGGCTATATCAAGGAACCGGCAAGCTGGGACATGATCCACACCTTGATTGGACCGGGCATTCTTATCGCTGGATTACAACTCCGGGCAGGCATCCGGTTGGAACCTCAAAGATCTTGGTTTGAAGAGTGTTGGGGCTTCGCCGATGAATTCTTCCAGATCTATGGCACTCCTCATTTCCATGCGATGCGCAAGAAAATGAGGTGGGATGACGCTTTAGAAGCCTATCGCGCCAATTCGATTTAAGAAACTTTGCCCGATAAGCGGCTTGCCGCGCGCTCAGGGCCGATCAGCATAAAGATCAACTTCATCTCTGGCCCATGCTCTTTGCCCGTCAGCGCCTTGCGCAAGGGCATGAACAGGCCTTTGCCTTTGGCACCAGTTGCGGCCTTCACCGCCTCGGTAAAGCCTGACCAAGAGGTCTCATCATAAGGCCCAGCTGGCAAAAGGCCCGCCGCCGTGGCGATGAAGTCCGGCTCGTCAATTTGTGGCTCAATCGGGCCTTGGACGACGCGTGCCCACAGCGCCACATCATCAAACTTCGCGAGATTACCGCGCACTGCCAGCCAGAAAGCTTCCCCCAGATCGCACTCAATCGCGGCAAGGCGCGGCTTGATCACCGCATAGTCCGCATGTTGCAGCAATTGCGCATCTAGACGGCGGACATCTTCAGGGTCAAAGCGGGCTGGCGCACGGCCGATCTTGCCAAAGTCAAAGCCCGCCACCAGAGCGTCCAAATTATCAACCGCCTCAACCGGGTCAGAGGTGCCGATCCGCGCCATCAAGGATAGGACCGCCAAGGGCGCTACCCCCTGCTCGCGCAGGCTTTCAACCGACAGAGAGCCGATACGCTTCGACAAGGTCTCGCCATCCGCGCCCACCAACAGCGGGAAGTGGCCAAATTCAGGGCGGGTGCCGCCGGTTAGCGCTTCAAAGATTTCTGCCTGTGCGCCGGTATTGGTCACATGGTCTTCACCCCGTATCACATGCGTCACGCCCAAATCCACATCGTCCACGACCGATGGCAGCGTATAGAGATAAGCGCCATCTTCGCGGATCAACACGGGGTCAGACATAGAGGCCGTATCCACCGTTTGCTCGCCGCGGATCAAATCTTGCCAAGCAACGCGCTTGCCCGAGAGCTTAAAGCGCCAATGCGGCTTGCGCCCTTCGGCTTCAAAAGCGGCCTTTTCAGCGTCCGTTAGGGCAAGGGCCGCGCGGTCATAGACCGGGGGCAATTTTCGCGACAAAGCGATCTTGCGCTTGCGGTCTAATTCTTCGGACGTCTCATAACAGGGATAGAGCAGGCCAGCTGCGATCAGCCGATCCCGCGCCTTGTCATACACGTCAAAGCGGGCCGATTGGCGCGCCTCTTCATCCCAGGTCAGGCCCAGCCACGTCAGGTCCATCCGGATCCCGTCTTCATAGGCTTGGGTGGAGCGCGCCGTATCGGTGTCGTCAATGCGCAACAGGAAGGTGCCGCGATGTTGGCGCACAAACAACCAATTGCGCAATGCGGTGATCACATTGCCGACGTGGAGCTTGCCGGTGGGCGAAGGTGCAAATCTGACTTTCATGTTTCTTTCCTATCAGGGGTGACTTAGCAGTCATGGCCCCGACAGGCGAGAGGGGCATGTGTAGGTCAGGCGTGCTTTGGCTGCGGAAAAATTTACAGCGGCCTATAGACGCAAAAACGGAACAGAGTTAGAACATCGTTACTTTGTTCGTGCATCGTTCACGGTGCCATCGGATTTATAGGGGCCAAGCGTGTGCGCGCGCCACAAGATAGGGGAAGTTGATGCTGACGTCCAAACAACGAGAGCTTTTGCTATTCATTCATGAGCGTCTCAAGGAAACAGGTGTCTCGCCGTCCTTTGACGAAATGAAGGATGCGTTGGACTTGGCATCAAAGTCGGGCATTCACCGCCTGATTAACGCTTTGGAAGAGCGTGGCTTCTTACGGCGTCTGGCGCACCGGGCACGGGCCTTGGAAGTGTTGAAACTGCCCGATAGCGCAACAACCGCAGCCCCTCCCAAGGGCCGCCAGCCCTTTACGCCACTGGTCGTGGGCTCCAAGCCCGCAAGTGCGGCGCCACCTTCGCCACCACGGGCAGCCAATGACATCGCCGTTTTGGGTCGGATTGCCGCCGGTGTGCCCATCGCAGCCATCCAGCATGAGATCGACCGGATTGCGGCCCCTGACCAACTAGACCCTGCCCTTCACTTTGCCTTGGAAGTCAAAGGCGATTCCATGATTGATGCTGGCATTCTCGAAGGGGACTTTGTCATCATCCGCCGCACCGATGACGCCCAATCAGGCGATATCGTGGTCGCTTTGGTTGATGATGAAGAAGCAACTCTAAAGCGCCTGCGCCGCCGCGGCCAGTCCATCGCTTTGGAAGCCGCCAACCCCCGTTACGAGACCCGCATCTTCGGGCCAGACCGGGTAAAGGTACAAGGCGTGCTGGCGGGCCTTTATCGGCGGTACTAGGGCCATTTTGTCGGGCTGAAGACGGACTGACAGCGCGCGTCCTCATTGGTCTGGAGGGTGATGTAATTTCTTCCTTTTTAGACTACCTTTGCCGCAGGCTGTGCCTCGGCAGAGGCAGTGCTCTAGTGTGAGCGCGCAAGATGGGGGCTAGTAAAGGACCGCGCAACACGAGTTGCGCTTGCCGCCGAGTACACATGCGCAGCCCTTGCTACGCGGTCCTAGTGGCGCGCCATTTCGCAGCAACAATTGTCGGGTGGCTTCAAGGTGAGCAGAGCGACGCTTTGAGCCGTACCAAGTTATTTCGGTGAACAGATGAGCCCATTTTAGCGCTACCTTGGACCGCGCAACACGAGTTGCGCTGCCCCCCCCCGCGTCGACAGGCGCAGCCCTTGCTGCGCGGTCCCTTTGGCGAAGGCCCAACGAACCATGAAGCCGTTCCAAAGCGTTAAGCTAAGAGCCGGCCTCCCCCCTAAAACTCCGCTACCAAATCAACGCCGGATGCGCTTTTCAAAGCGCGCCGCGCAGCGACGTCGATGGGGAAGCGGCCGGGGGCTTGGATTTCGACTTCGCGGCCATCGGCCAGTTCGACGACGACGCGCAATTCGCCAAAGCTGGATGAGGTGGCACCGCGTAGGGTTTCGGTCACGCGAGCCAGCTCTTCGATGGGGGCACCGCGCGCTAGAAACACTTTAATCCCGGCGCAGCCCGACATGTCGGTTTGATCCAACAGCTCAATCTTTTCCGCCGATAGTTTCAAATCGCCATCGCGCAGGCGCGCCTTGGCCCGGAAGCTGACCGAGGTGCCGGGGTCGAGATAATCGCGCGCCTCATTGAGGGTTTCGGGCATAATCATGACTTCAAACTCACCCGTTGGATCGCTCAACGTCACCCAGGCGAACTTGCCGCCATCGCGCGCCGGGCGTTCCTTGCGCGCCCGCACGACACCGGCCATGCGGAAAATCGCGTCTGATCCCTGCATTTTGGAGTGAATTTCAGAGAAGAAAACCGTCTGCCGACGCCGCAAAGCCTCAATCAAATCATCCAATGGATGGCCCGACAGGAACAGGCCGAGGGCGGCAAACTCATTATCCAAGCGCTCTTGCGCCGACCACGGTTTGACGCTGGGCAAGGGTGCGCGCGGCGGAGGTGCGGAATCGCCAAACAGGCTCGTCTGGGCGCTTTGGCGATCCGAGGCAGCCGCATTGGCATGGGCCACCAATTGATCGGACGAAGCAAACACCAAAGCACGATTGGGCTCTATCGAATCAAAGGCCCCGGCCTTGGACAAAGTCTCCCAAGTCCGCCTACCCAGCACACGCGGATCGACCCGCTCGGCCAGATCATGCAGGGATTTGAACTTGCCGCCTGCTTGGCGGATCTCCACCACTTGGGCCATAGCCGCCACGCCAACCGACTTAATCCCGCCGAGCGCATAGCGAATGGCGTTGTCTTGGACGGAGAAATCGGCCTCAGAATAATTAAGATCGGGCGACAATACCTTGATCTTCATGCTTTTTGCCTCTTGCATGAAGGCACCAAGTTTGTCGGTATCATCAATATCGAGCGACATGGAGGCGGCCATGAACTCAACGGGATGATTGGCCTTCAGATAGGCGGTTTGATAGGCGATCACGGCATAGGCGGCGGCGTGGGATTTGTTGAAGCCATAGCCGGCAAACTCGCTCACCAATTCAAAGATGCGGTCGGCAAGCTCAGCGTCCACGCCCCGTTCGGTGGCCCCGCTGACGAAGCGGTCCTTTTGCTTGGCCATTTCTTCGGGCTTCTTCTTACCCATGGCGCGGCGCAACAGATCTGCTTCGCCCAATGAATAGCCCGACAGGATCTGGGCGATCTGCATCACCTGTTCCTGATAGATGATGACGCCTTGGGTTTCTTTGAGAACCGAGACCAAGCTTTCATGCAAATAATCCGCATCTTTGCGACCAAATTTCACGTCGCAATAGGTCTCGATATTCTTCATCGGACCCGGCCGATAGAGCGAAATCAGAGCGATGATATCGTCTAACGTGTCGGCCCGCATTTTGCGCAAGGTGTCGCGCATGCCTTGGCTTTCCAACTGGAACACGCCCATTGTTTTGCCCGAGGCCAAAAGCTCATAGGTTTTGGGATCGTCAAACGGCAGCGTGTCGAGATCGACCACAATGTCGCGTGCTTTCAAGAAGTCCAAGGCGCGCTGGATCACGGTGAGGGTTTTGAGGCCCAAGAAGTCGAATTTCACAAGACCTGCCGGCTCGACCCATTTCATATTGAATTGGGTGGCAGGTAGGCTGGAGCGCGGGTCCTTATAGAGCGGGACCAGCTCATGCAGCGGACGGTCGCCAATCACCACACCGGCGGCGTGGGTAGAGGCGTTGCGGTAAAGGCCTTCTAACTCAATAGCGGCATCGAGCAGCGTGCGCACGTCGGCATCGCGCGACCGCTCCTCCTGCAGACGCGGCTCATCCTTGATGGCTTGGGCCAAAGTCACGGGTGCAGCCGGGTTATTCGGCACCATTTTGGCCAGTCGGTCGACTTGGCCGTAAGACATATCCAAAACGCGGCCGACGTCGCGAAGGGCGGCGCGCGCCTGCAGCGTTCCGAAGGTGATGATCTGTGCGACACGGTCTGCACCGTACTTCTTCTGCACATAGTCAATGACTTTATCGCGCTTTTCCTGACAGAAGTCGATATCGAAGTCGGGCATGGAGACGCGTTCTGGGTTCAAGAAGCGCTCAAACAATAGGCCAAAGGCCAAGGGATCAAGGTCGGTAATCGTCAGTGAATAAGCGACCAGGGAGCCCGCCCCAGAGCCCCGGCCCGGACCGACTGGAATATTGTTTTCCTTCGACCATTTGATGAAGTCCGCAACGATCAGGAAGTAGCCCGCAAAGCCCATCCGATTGATCACATTGATTTCGTGTTCCAACCGCTGGTCATAGATTTCGCGCGCCACAACAGGGGGGCGCTTCAGAAGGCGCGCTTCCAAGCCTTGGCGAGCTTGGCTTGCCAATTCCTCCGGCTCATCGCGGCCTTCGGCTGTGGTAAAGCGCGGCAGGATGGGGGCGCGGATCAAGGGCCGGATCGCACAGCGCCGTGCAATGTCGACACTATTGGCCAAAGCCTCAGGCAAATCCGCAAACAGCGTCAGCATATCGGCTTCACTGCGGAAGCAATGATTGGCAGAAACCCGCTCACGCTTATCATCGGCCACGCGGGTGGCTTGGCCGATACACATGAGGATATCCTGCGCGCGATGCCGCTCTGGGCTGTCAAAGCGCACATCATTGGTCGCCACCAATGGCAGATTGTTTTGATAGGCCAGTTCAATCAGAAGCGGCTCAATCTGGGCCTCATCGGCCATGCCATGGCGCTGCAGCTCGATATAAAGTCGGTTTGGAAATGCCTTCGCCAGTTGGCGCAGCAGCATGTCGGCCTCTGACTTCAGATTGGCCAGAAGTGCGCGGCTTAACAGCCCTTCCCGCCCACCGGTAAGGCAGATCACGCCATCGCTATGGTCCAGCACTTTTTGCAAATCGACATGTGGCAAACTGCCGGCTGGCACCTCTAGGAAGGAGAGGCTGGAAAGCGCCATCAGATTGGCCCAGCCGACTTCATTCTGGGCGATCAGTGCCAGACTGCCATCTGGCCCCGCCGCCGCACCGGGCTTTTGGCTGAGGAAAGAGACCGGCAGCGTCAGGCCCATAATGGGCTGAATGCCTTTTTCGGCCAAGGCTTCTGAAAACTCGAGCGCGCCAAACAGGTTTGGATCCGAGATGCCGACAGCGACACAGTTCGCCTTAGCGGCAAAGCCCGCAAGCTTCTTGACCGTCATCGCGCCATCAAGCAGCGAATAGGCCGACCTTACCCGCAGATGGACAAAACCCGGGCCTGCCAAAGCAGGTCTTTCTACTTGCCCAGCCCCAGACGCTGACGCCCCCTTTGCCAGTGCCCCGGATGACCCAGCCAAACCGACATCACCTAAGCCCTGATCACCGCCAGAGAAAGCGCCGCCTGAAAGAGTAGTATCCGCCATGGGGCCACCTGAATCCGTCGACTGAATCATCACCAAAGAGGGACTCAGTGTGACAGGACTCTCAGGCCTCTGTCAGCCCTCGCCGACAGAAAATTCAAAGCCATCCTCAACCGATCACAGCACCCCAGCCCCAAGCCATCAGGGTGAATGCGAGAATAGCTGCGAAAGCGGCTGCGTCTTGAAGTTGGGCCATGTTCCACCTCGTTTGTTCTGCCTTCGTTCTATTCTTGTTTTGTTCTCATGGCAAGAGGTAATTTGCATAAACCTGGAACAAGATTTTGGGCACTTCAGTCTTGGACGAGGCGTCCGCCATCGATGCGGAAGACGCGGTCCATTTGCCGAGCTAAATCAATATTGTGCGTGGCGACCAGGGCAGAGGTCCCCTCCTCCCGCGTGGCTTTGCGGAAAGTGTCGAATACAAAACTGGAGGTGGCAGGGTCGAGGTTGCCGGTTGGTTCATCGGCAATCAAGAGCGCCGGTTGATTGGCCAGTGCGCGCGCAATGGCGACGCGCTGCTGCTCGCCACCCGAAAGCTGGCCGGGCTGATGGAGTTTCCGGTCCGCCAGTCCCATCATGTCGAGGAGTTGCTCTGCCCGTGCACGTGCTTCGGCTTGCCCAACACCTGCAATCCATTGCGGCAGGGCGACATTATCAACGGCGCTAAATTCTGGCAGCAAATGGTGGAATTGATAGACAAAGCCCAAGGCCGTGCGGCGCAGCGCGGTGCGGGCGGCATCGGGCAGTTTTGTCGCGTCAATGCCCGCCAGCTCTACCGTACCACCTTGAACAGCCTCTAACAGGCCCGCGGCATGGAGGAGCGAGGACTTGCCAGAGCCTGAGGGGCCAATCAGGGCAACGATCTCGCCCGGCATAATGGTGAGATTGGCACCTTTGAGGACTTCGAGCTCGCCTGCGCGGGTTTGATAGACGCGGCGAAGGTCGGTCAGGCGGAGAACAGGGCTACTCATAGCGAAGCGCCTCCACTGGATCGAGCTTTGAGGCACGCCAAGACGGTGGCAGGGTGGCCACAACACTCGCGATGGCTGCGAACAAGGCCGTGGTGATCACTTCGTGCCATTCCACTTTCGCGGGGATCTGGCTCAAGAAATAGATGTCGGCATTGAAGACCGGGCCAAACACAAACTCGACGACCTTTTGAATGGTGCCGATATTGAGACAGAACAAAGTCCCGCCAATAGCTCCGGCCATTGTCGCCAAAATACCGACACTGGCCCCAGACATCATGAACACCCGCATAATTGAGGCGCGCGAGGCCCCCATGGTGCGCAGAATTGCGATATCACGGCCCTTATTCTTCACCAGCATGACAAGGCCAGAGATGATGTTCATGGCGGCAATTGCGACAATCAGCATCAGGATCAAGCGCATCACATTGCGCTCTATCTGCAAAGCCGAGACGAGGCTTTCTGATTGCTGCCGCCAGTCGGTGACATAACGGTTCTGGCTGAATTTCGCGACTTCCAGCGCCAAAAGGTCAGCTTTATCGGGGTCCTGCATCCGCAGTTCGATCGTGTCCCAAGAGGTTTCTTTGGAGAAGAAGAGTTGGGCTTGTTCGATCGGCATATAGATGAAGGTGGCGTCATATTCGCTCATGCCAATGTCGAAAATGGCCGAGACGGTGTAGTCCTTGATGCGCGGGGTCGTGCCAAAGGGCGTTGAGGCCCCTTGGGGCGAAATCAATTGCACCGAATCCCCCGGCAGAACGCCTAAAGCTTCCGCTAGGCGAGAGCCCATGGCGATCTCGTCCCCGCCATATTCGCCTGTGCCCCAGGCCTTGAGGTTGCCGCCAACCAGATTGCCGGAAACGATTTTGAGCTTAGCGAGGTCGGAGGCGGCAAGGCCTGTCACCATCGCGCCGCGTGCCAGATTGCCACCTTGGCCGACCGCCATCACTTGGCCGTCAATCTTGGGCATGACGTCCACAACGCCGGGCAAAGCTTTGGCTTTGGCCACAATGGCGCGGGCCTCTGGGATGGGCATGTTGCGCACATCCACAAAAACATGGCCGTTGACGCCCAAAATCCGGCCCAACAATTCAGCGCGAAAGCCATTCATCACGCTCATCACGATGATGAGCACGGCGACGGCCAGAAAGATGCCGATAAAGCTAATCAGCGAGATCAAAGCGACCCCGCCGTCTTCACGCCGAGCCCGCAAATAGCGTGCGGCTAGCGTGCGCTCCCACATGCCAAAGGGCCCCGCGCCGCCAGCTTTCATGCCGATGCCTTAGCGGTCAGACGCGAGAGCGCGCTTTCCAAGGAAACTTCTTCCTTGGTGCCCGTCTTGCGGTCCTTCACTTCGACCAGCCCATTGGCAAGCCCCTTCGGCCCAACGATCAATTGAGTGGGCACCCCGATCAAATCCATCGTGGCAAACTTCGCGCCCGGACGATCTTGGCTGTCATCATAAAGCGGGTCCATGCCGGCCTTCAAAAGCGTTTGATAGGCTTTCTCACAAGCTGTATCGACGGCCTCATCGCCAGGACGCAAGCTGATCACGCCAACATCAAACGGGGCAACCGGATCTGGCCAAATAATGCCATTGTCATCATGGCTGGCTTCAATGATTGCCCCAACCAGACGCGACACGCCAATGCCGTAAGAGCCCATTTGCACCAAGACATCTTTACCATCAGGGCCAGAGACTTTGGCGTTCATGGGCGCGGAATATTTGGTACCAAAGAAGAAGATATGGCCCACTTCGATGCCGCGACCGGTGCGTCGGCGATCCATCGGCACTTCGGTTTCAAAGCGGCCCTCATCATGGATTTCGTCAGTTGCCGCATAGGCCTTGACGATGCGGGAGACGGTTTCTGCACGATTAGCGCGAGCGGCGTCATTATTGTCAAAACTGATGTCCATGCCGGCCCAATCGGTCTCGTCATAAATGGCATCATAGAAGACGCCACTTTCGCCTGTGGGGGCCAAGACCAAAAACTCATGGCTGAGATCGCCACCAATCGGCCCGGTATCGGCGCGCATCGGCACCGCCTGCAGGCCCAAGCGCTGGAACGTCTTCAGATAGGCCAGAAACATCTTATTATAGGCATCGCGCGCGCCAGCTTCATCCAGATCGAAGCTATAGGCATCTTTCATCAAGAATTCGCGGCCGCGCATCACGCCAAAGCGGGGGCGGACTTCGTCGCGAAACTTCCATTGGATGTTATAGAGGTTCAGCGGCAATTCCTTGTAAGACCGCACATGGTTGCGGAAAATATCGGTCACGACTTCTTCTGCCGTCGGCCCAAACAACAAATCGCGCTCGTGCCGATCGGTGATGCGCAGCATTTCGGCACCATAGGCGTCATAGCGGCCGCTTTCCCGCCACAGGTCCGCGCCTTGCATGGTCGGCATCAAGACTTCCAGCGCGCCAGAGCGGTTTTGTTCTTCGCGCACAATCGCCTCGATCTTTTGCAAGACTTTCAGGCCCAAAGGCAGCCAGGAATAGATACCGGCGGAATGTTGCTTGATCATACCGGTGCGCAGCATCAACTTGTGCGACACGATTTCGGCATTGGCTGGGGTTTCTTTTGTAACGGGCAGGAAATAGCGCGACATGCGCATGGCGATCACCTTCTCTTTGACGCTCTGCCATAGTCTGTGCCGCGCGCTGAGGCAATTAGTCAGCGCTGCGGGTGGTGTGGTGGGGGGGCAAGCAGAAGTTCTTTTCGTCTGGACCCATTTTGGTAGAAACTATGTTTCACCAAAATAGATCATCGAGGATGAGAGCGACATCTGGGTAGTCAAGTGCGCAGCTTTGCTGCGTCGCGAGCGATCCGTTTTCAAAGAAAACGGACACTTGACGACCCACATGTCGCAAAGAGAATTGAGGTAGCGGTTTGGTGAACCAGAATGGGCACCAAAGCGCTTCTAGGTGAAAGGCATTGGGCTAGCTTGTCCGCTACGCCAAGGTGCGCCCAAAGGACCGCGCACCACTAGGTGCGCAGCTAATGCTGCGCGCTCCATCATTCGACCAACCCCCAAACGAAAAAAGGCCGCGCTTGAACAAGTCAGGCGCGGCGCAAAGGTTCTGGGAGGAAACGCCATCAGGCATTTACGAGGGGGCGACAGGCCCGTCTCGCAAGTGCACAATCGCCGTTCCTGCTCGCAGGTGCAACATGATGGCTGCCCAATTGTCGCAAAAAGATGCCATTGCCCATGAGGCGGCTAAATGTCGTGCAAACCCTGCTCTCTTTTTGGGCTCGACGCCTAAATTACCACTATTTCAGGGACGATAAGGCCACCTCACCCCATCAAACGACCCAAGGGATGTTCCAAAGAGACCCATCCCGACATCAAAAGCAGGGCAAAGGCTGTCCACACAATGGACGTGATCGCCGTCGTCCAGATGAGTTTCTGTTTGATATTAGCAATGACGGGCGCGCCAGGGTCGGTTCCAGCGACGACTTCACCGCTTTCTTCTTGGCTGCGCACGCCAATTGGCAAAACGCAGAAGAGGATCACCCACCACATGGTGAGGAAGATTGCGATCCCGGTGAACCAATCCATTTAGTGGGCCCCTTTCGGCGTTTCCATCAATTCGATCAACACCCCATTAGAATTCTTTGGGTGGACGAAGATAATCAAAGTGCCGTGAGCCCCAATACGGGGCTCGCCCAGAATAGTGGCCCCATTGGCTTTCATGGCGTCGCGCGCGGCATAAATCTCGGGGACTTCAAAGCACACATGGTGTTGGCCGCCATTGGGGTTCTTCTCGAGGAATTTATGGATGGGTGAGGCTTCACCCAAGGGCTCAATCAACTCAAGCTGGCTATTGGGAATATCGACAAAAGCCACCTTCACGCCTTGCTCGGGCATATCGCGAATCGGCGTGATATCGGCGTCGGTGACACCATAAAGCGATTTGTAATTTTCCAAGGCTGCAGCGATAGACGGCACGGCAATGCCGACGTGATTGAGACGACCCAGTTTCATGATGCTGTTCCTGTATGAGTTGCCTGCTTCCATCATGGCTTTAGGCGGCTACGTCAATCTTAGCCGACAGGTAGGCTTCACTTTTGAATAGACAAGTGCGGCGGGGGTCCTTAGCCTCACAAGGCTGTGATCAGAAAAATGATCGGGGAGACCAGAATGAAACGAACTTCTACCTTGGCCACATTGGCTGCTCTTATGATTTTGGGTGCCGCCGCGCCTAAGCCGACTGCGCCTGTGCAGACGTTGAAGATTCCAGAATTGAGCGCCAGTGTCGCGGCTGATTATTCAAGCTCGCTAAAAGCCTTGTGGGAAGATTTGCACGCCAATCCAGAACTGTCCTTCCGCGAGACCCGCACAGCAGGCGTGGTGGTGCGAGAGCTACGGGCCATTGGCGGGATTGAAATCACCGAGAAGGTTGGCGGCACGGGTGTTGTTGGCGTAATCCGCAATGGCGCGGGGCCAATTGTGATGTTGCGCGCCGACATGGACGGCCTCCCCATCCTAGAGCGCAATGGTCTGCCTTATGAATCGAAAGTCCGCCAAATTGACGCGGACGGGGTTGAGATGCCCGTCATGCATGCTTGCGGCCATGATGTGCATGTTGCTGCTTTGATCGGTGCGGCGAAGCAATTGATGGCGCGTAAGAGCCTGTGGCGTGGCACGATTGTGCTGGTCTTCCAGCCGGCTGAAGAGCGTCTGGGCGGGGCCTTGGCCATGTTGCAAGACGGCCTCTATACCCGCTTCCCCAAACCAGACATCGCCTTGGGCTTGCACATTGGCAGCGGCCAAGAGCGCGGCAAGTTCAAAGTGGAAAGCCGGGTTGCCAATTCCAGCTCTGACGGCGTCAACATCATTGTGCGCGGTGTGGGCGGTCATGGGGCTTCGCCACAACAAACGGTGGACCCCATTGTTGTCGCCTCTAACCTCGTCATGGCCTTGCAGACCTTGGTCAGCCGCAACATCTCGCCGTTAGAGCCCGGCATTGTGACTGTGGGCGTTGTCCACGCCGGTTCTAAGCGCAACATCATTCCCGAAGAAGCCCGTTTGGAGCTGACCGTGCGTGCCGATACGCCGGAAGTACGGGCAAAGCTGCTTGACGGGATCAAACGCATTTCTGACGGGGTGGCCAGAACCTATGGCGTGCCCGAAGATCGGATGCCGATTGTCACCAATCTGGCCGAAAAAGCCCCACCCAATCTGAACGATCCTGAAAATGCCGCCAAGCTGCGCGCCAGTCTTGAATCGGCCTTTGGTGCTGACCGCATGTCAAAAATCCCCCGTGCTGGCATGGGTGCGGAAGACTTCGCCTATTATGGCGCGCCCGAGTGGGGCGGCATCAAAAGCGTGTTCTTCAATGTCGGTGGCAGCATCACCGATGACATGAGCAAAGCCCCGCCCCACCACTCGCCCTTGTTCCGGATTGAACCCGAAGCCTCGGTCAAGTCGAGCGTCGAAGGCTATGTGGTTGCGGCCATGACGTTCTTGGGCACGCCTTAGGGGTATGCATCTGTCGTCTGCGGATTAGACGCCTCGACTAGAAGCAATTTGGTGGTAGCCCTGCCTTTCACCGAAGTGCTACACCTCGGGTGCTTGTGCACGAGCCTCAGTCAAGCCAATAGACCGCGCTGCCGGTGGCATACTTGATGCAACAGTGGACAGGGTTGGCTGACACTGACCTCTGACTGGCCACATTTTGCCTCGCCCAGTTGTTGATCCGCGCCTCAGCCTTGAAAGTGACTAATCAAAAAATCAACTGTCTGCTCTAAGTTCATTGCTTTTGGAATGGAGGCGCTAAGTTCTGGTTCACCGAAGAACGAGCCATCTTTTTGACCAACAAATAAAGTAATGTCGAACCTCCCAAAATTTCGTTCCGCTGAAACGAGTTTAACCTCTCGGGCTAGTTGCTTCTGGCTTTTAACTCTTAGAGAGCGGAGAAATAGCCTTATATCCTCTTTGTCACTGGCCCCATCATAACTGTTTACTTTTTCAACGTTTTCTGCCGACAAGATCACCCTTAGTTGTTCCTTTGTCTCCGGTTGATCTAGAGAAAGCTTGCGATATGGAGCTATGAGAGAAAGCAATCCGTTCGGAAACATTACCTTAGTAGGGATGATTAAAAAGTCTTCTCTGTAATAAAATGACCACGATGACCAGTCTTGCATTCCGATCTCCTAAAAGTTCTAAGTGTTCATTCCTACCCTAATCATCTCTTTGCCGATCCAACGTCAGCACGGCGCACACTCAGCAGAACGCATTCGGTCACGAAGACAGCATAATAATGCTCTGTTTTCAAGAATTTATCTTTGTCTCGACAGCCTTTACCGCAGGCAATGCCTACGCAAAGGCCCGACGCAAGTTTGGCTGCGCAAGATGGGGCCGTGGCTTATAAGTTGACTTTCAAACAGATTGGGCGTGTCTATCTTCGGTGGTAGGTCGCACCGACACTTAAGTCCAACTTCGGTTGGCCGCTTTGGGTGGAGATAGCAAACTTTCCAAAGTGTCTGCAAAGCCCAGCCTAAGCGGGGCTTTGCCTTTTAGGGCACTCACCCAACTCCAAAAACGAGCCATCCCACCCTAAATCGTCATCACCACCACATCGACGATCGGTCGTTTGCCGAAGATGCGGTCGCAGGCCTTGCGGACGGCGCGCATAACAAAGCCTTCGGCGGTTTCTTCATCCATGCGTTGATCTGGCTTTAAGCGGTTGAAGGCCTCTTCGGCGGCATCGGCCAATTGCTCAAGTCGGCCTTCAGCAGGGCTACCATTGCGCTCAGACAAGCCGCGTGCCCGCACATCGGGACCAGCTTTGATCCGGCCTTTGGCATCTATGGCGATGGAGACCATCACATAGCCATGCTCGCCCAAACGAATGCGGTCGCGGATGGTCTCGCTGTCCGAAGCGATGATGGCATCGCCGTCCACCAACAATCGACCGTTGGGCACTTCATCAATCACCGCTGCAGGGCCTGGTGCCAGACGGATCATGTCACCGTTTTTGACGGCCAAGGCCTCTGGAACCTGCAGGCTCAAGGCAAACTTCACATGTTCCATCAAATGGCGCTGTTCGCCATGGGTCGGAATGGCGATTTGCGGGCGCACCATCTCATACATGGCGCGCAACTCATCCCGGCACGGGTGGCCCGAGACGTGGATGTGGCGATCCTTGCCGGTGATGATATTGACGCCGCGCATGGCAAGCTTGTTTTGAAGCTCTAAGATCGCCCGCTCATTGCCGGGAATTTCGCGGCTAGAGAAGAGGCAGGTATCGCCGCGTCCAAGGGTGACAAAGGGGTGGCTGCCTTCGGCGATGCGGGCCAAAGCGGCGCGCGGCTCACCTTGGCTACCCGTGCACAGATAGAGCACTTTGTCGTCGGGCAAATGGCGCGCCATTTCCGGCTCAATAAAGGTTGCGTCTTGCAACAGGCCAACCGCTTTGGCGGCCCCCGTGATGCGCAACATGGAGCGACCAATCAGAGAGACTGAGCGGCCAGCCGCTGTTGCAGCTTCCACGGTCGACAAGATGCGTGCCACATTGGACGCAAAGCAAGCCACGGCCACTTTGCCCTTTTGTTCGGCGATGGCCTCAAACAGACCGTCACGAACCCCGGCTTCAGAGCCTGCTTCGCCTTCGGAAAAGACGTTCGTGCTGTCGCAGACCATCGCCAAGACGCCATCATCGCCAATCTGGCGGATGCGGGCGCTGTCAGTTTGCTCGCCGATCAGAGGATCAATGTCGATCTTCCAGTCGCCGGTGTGCATCACCGTGCCCAAAGGCGTATGGATCGCAAGACCGTTAGGCTCGGCGATGGAGTGGGTCAGCGTGACATATTCAATGTCGAAGGGGCCGATTTGAAAGCGGTGCTTCAAAGGCACTTCATGCAGGGGGACTTTACGCTCGATACCGCGCTCACGCAGCTTGTCGCGCAACAGGTGGGCGGTGAAGGGCGTTGCATAGACGGGTGCCGGAAAGCGCGGCCAAAGCCAGCCCATGGCCCCGATATGGTCCTCATGCGCATGGGTCAGCACGATGGCAAGAATATCGTCCTTATTGGTCTCGAGAAATTCTGGGTCAGGCAGGATCAAGTCCACGCCCGGTATGCCTTCCTCGCCGGCGAAGGTGACACCGACATCAACCACAATCCACTTCTTATCGCCCTCCGGCCCGAAGCCGTAAGCGTTGAGGTTCATGCCGATTTCATTAGAGCCACCGAGGGGGAGAAAGACGAGTTCATCTGTTTTATTTTTTGTTTCTGTCACGTTGGGTTCCGATTGGCGGACCTACCGCCATTGCGTTCAAAGATTTCTAAAAGCCCGACAGTCGTCAGGTCCTGATCATAATGATCAATATGGGTCGATGCGCCTTCAAACAAAGAGGCGACACCCCCGGTTGCGATTACCTTCATGGGCTTGCCATACTCGGCTTTAATTCGGTCGATCAGACCATCAATCAGCTCAATATAGCCCCAAAATACGCCAGATTGCATCGCACCGACAGTGTCGATACCGATGACTTTGTCTGGCTTGCGAATTTCAATGCGCGGCAAACGTGCTGCGGCTGTATGTAGCGCCTGAAGAGACAAATTGATCCCTGGCGAAATCACACCGCCCTCAAATGCGCCATCTGCCCCCACAATGTCAAATGTGGTCGCGGTTCCGCTGTCGATCACAATGCAGGGACCACCATATTGGATGAAGGAACCAATAGCATTGACGAGGCGGTCTGCCCCAGCTTCTGAAGGTTTTGGAATGCGCACATCAATGCCCAGTTCCGCATTTTCGCCCACGACCCAAGGCTCTGCCCCCACATAGCGGCGCGACAGATTGCGTAAGTGAAACAAGGCTTGCGGCACCACGGTTGAGATCACACAATGATTGAGGTCGTTGATCGATAGGCCCGCAAAGCGCATCGCTGCATCCAGCCACACCGCATATTCATCCGCTGTGCGCGAGGAATTACTGGCCGCGCGCCAGGTGCCGCGCCAATGGGTGCCATCATGGACAGCAAATTTCGAATTGGTGTTCCCAACGTCAATGGCCAGCAGCATGTATCCCCCTAGGTCTGTCTCTGATACGGGGCCAGGCCCACGCGGGTTACCATTTTCGCGCTCTCTTTAGCCTGTCCGACAGGGGCTGCGCCAGTGCTAAGGGTGCAGGCCGTCTTAGCCAAAGAACACATCCCCGGCCGTCACTTCGTGGATCGTGCCATCGGGCTGTTCCAATTGCAGCGCACCGCTGGGTGCGAGGCCATGAAAGCGGCCTTCCAGTGTCTCGTGCGGCAAGCGCACGATGATAGGTTGGCCAACGCCGGAAGCCCGTGCCAGCCAAGCCCCTGCAATCGGGGCAAAGCCCAGTTTCGCCCAAATGTCGAACCAGTCGTGAAAGCGCGCCCGCAAGCCCTCAAACAGGATTTCCGCGCTGACTTGTGGCATCCCTGTTAGAACATGATCCGTGACACAGGTGATGGGCTGATCAATGCCATCCGGGCTGGTACGCACATTCACGCCAATGCCGACTGCCAAGTGAAACCCATAAGGCCCCTGCCAGCTTTCCAACAAAATGCCGCTGGTTTTCTTGCCTGCGATCAACACGTCATTCGGCCACTTAAGGCTGACAGCACCTTGGGCCACATGCGGGTCGATGGCTTCAGCCACGGCCAAGGCGGCGACAAAGGACAGATTGGCGGCCTCCGCTGGCCCACAACTCAACGTAAAAAGGCCTGTTGTGAACAGATTGCCGGGCTCGCCCAGCCACGTCCGACCACGCCGCCCCCTGCCCTTTGTCTGTTCGAGGCTACGCACCCACAAGGGGCCAGTCTCGCCGCCTTCGCTCAGACGGCGTGCTTCGTCATTGGTGGAATCTATCGTGTCATAGAGCCGGACGTCGCCCAGCCCGCCCCCTCGGCTTGGCCTCAATGGAAGCCAGCCCCAGCGATGCTGGCGGCAGAGCCGACAAGGCCGATCACCAAGGTCAAAGCCGCCAAGACAAAGGTCGCCCCGGTCAGCGTCAAAGTGGTGGACGCGCCAACTGGCACCATGGCAATGCGCGGCTCGTCAAACCAAACGGTCTTGATGATGCGCAGATAATAGAAGGCCGAGACTACCGACGCCAAGATCAGGACAATGGCGAGCGGTAAAAGCCCCGACGCACTGGTCGCCAAGATCACTTCCCACTTCCCGAAGAAGCCTGCTAAAGGCGGGATCCCCATGACTGAGAATAACAGCATGGTCAAAGCCGAAGCCAAAAGCGGGTTGGACCGCGAGAGGCCCGACAGTGCGGAAATGGTCTCCACCCGTTCGCCTTCAGTGTTGCGCAAGGAGAGCACGACGCCAAACAGGCCAACCGAAGTGATGGCATAAATGGAAACAAAGACCAGAAGCGCCTTTGGCCCAAACTCTGGCCCGCAAGCAATCGCGACCAGCGCATAGCCCATGTTCGCGATGGAAGAATAGGCAAGCAGGCGCTTGATATTGGTCTGCTGCAGCGCGAACAAAGCGCCAATCGCCATGGACAGGACGGCCATGATCACGACGATGCCCAGCCAATCCTTTTGGAGAGGGCCAAAGGCTTCAAAGCAGACGCGGGCAAACAGAACTGAGGCCGCAACCTTCGGCGCAGAAGCAAAGAAGGCGGTCGAAACCGTGGGCGAGCCTTCGTACACATCGGGCGTCCACATATGGAATGGGGCTGCCGACATCTTAAACGCCAGACCACACAGGATGAAGACGAGGCCAAAGACGACTCCGATGGAGCGCTCGCCAGCCACTTGGGCAGCGATCACGTCGAAATTGACTGAACCGGTAAAGCCGTAGACGAGCGAGCAGCCGTAGAGCAAAAGGCCAGACGACAAAGCACCGAGCACGAAATATTTGAGGCCAGCTTCAGAGCTTCTGGCGTCATCCCGGGCATAGGCTGCGAGCACATAAAGCGCCAAGGATTGCATCTCAACGCCGACATAAAGCGCGATCAAATCATGGGCGGAGACCATGATGAACATGCCCAAGGTCGCAAGAAGTGCCAAAACCGGAAACTCTGGCTTATCGAGCTTTTTCTCGGCCAAGAAGTCGATGGAGAGCAAAAGCGCACTACTGGCGGTCAAGGCAATGATCAGCTTGGCATAGGCGGAAAAACCGTCTGCCGCATAGGAACCAGAAAAGACCACCACTTGCTCTGGCGGCATATGAAGGACAGCCATAGAGCCAGCAGCCACAATGGTGGCAACGCACAGCCAAGTGACCAAGCGGGCACCCTTATCGCCCATGAAGGCACCGATCAGCATGATGATCAAAGCCCCCGCTGCGAGGGTGATCTCCGGCAGGATATAGGGAACCTGCTGGAAGAAGAGCTCTGCTGTCATGGTTTGGTTGATGGCCATTACCGCACCGGTCACTTAAAGTTGGCGTGGAAGGCGTCCACGAGCGCAACGGCAGAAGTCGCCGTCTGGTCAAAGATGAGGTTGGGTTGGAAGCCCAAATAAAGCGCCGCCACGACCAAAGGCACGAAAATCAAGATCTCGCGCGCATTCATGTCGGTGATCGTGTTCAGCGCCGGATTGACGATCGTGCCAAAAATCACCTTGCGATAGAGCGTCAACATATAGGCCGCCGACAAGATCACGCCGCTGGCAGCCACCATCGCCGTCACGGGGTCTACATTGAATGCGCCCTGCATGGTGAGGATTTCGCCGACAAAACCCGACGTGCCCGGTAAGCCGACATTGCCCATGGTGAAGAGCAAAAACACCGCCGCATAAATCGGCATGCGGTTCACAAGGCCACCATATTGGGCGATCTCGCGGGTATGCATGCGGTCATAGATGACACCGACGCAGAGGAACAACGCGCCCGAAATCACGCCATGGCTGAGCATTTGGAACAAAGCGCCTTGGATGCCCTGCTCATTGCCCGAGAAAATCCCCATGGTGACAAAGCCCATGTGGGCGACCGAAGAATAAGCAATCAGCTTTTTGATGTCGGTCTGACGGAAAGCGACCAGCGAGGTGTAGACAATCGCAATGCCTGACAGAGCAAACACAAAGGGTGCGAAGTCGTTGGAGGCTTCGGGGAACATGGGCAAGGAGAAGCGCAGGAAGCCATAGCCGCCCATCTTCAACAATACCCCTGCCAGAATGACAGAACCTGCCGTCGGCGCTTCCACGTGGGCATCCGGCAACCAAGTGTGGACCGGCCACATCGGCATTTTGACAGCGAAGGAGGCAAAGAAGGCCAACCACAGCCAGGTCTGGGCGTCCTTGGCAAATTCAAAGGCTTGCAGGTCGGGGATCGAGGTCGTCTTGGCGGTGATCGCCATCCACGCAATCGCGATCAGCAAGAAGAGCGAGCCCAAAAGCGTATAGAGGAAGAATTTGTAAGCCGCATAAACGCGGTTCTTCCCGCCCCAAATCCCGATGATCAGATACATCGGGATCAGGCCAGCTTCGAAGAAGATATAGAAGAGCACGATATCAAGCGCGCAGAACACGCCGATCATCAGCGTCTGCAATAGCAAGAAGGCCGCCATATATTCGACGACGCGCTTCTCAATCGAGGTCCAACTGGCCAAGATGCACAAGGGCATCAAGAAAGCGGTCAACAGGATCAAGAGCACCGAAATGCCGTCAATGCCCAGATGATATTGGATCATGCCATACCAATCGGCCCGCTCTACGAATTGATAGCCGGATTTGGTTTCGTCAAACGCCAAGGTCATCCATAGCGCTAAGCCGAACACGATAACGGTCGTAACCAAGGCAATCCAGCGGGCCGCATTGGCGCGCGCGGCCTCTGGGCTCTTAATGAGCTGGGGCAAAAACAGGATCAGGACGGCCGCCACAGCGGGCAGCCACGTGAGGATCGAGAGGATGGGCAGCGTGTCCATGATAGCCTCAGGCACCCCGGAATAGAACAAAAGCGCCAAGCGCGACCGCCGCGATCAGCATCAAAAAGGCATAGTGATAGACATAGCCCGACTGGATTTTGACGGCTTTCTTCGAACCAAAATTCAAAGCTGCGGCAATACCATTGGGTCCAAGCCCGTCGATCAGCTTGCCGTCACCGATTTTCCAAAAGAAGTCGCCCAGCGCGCGGGCACCCTTCACAAAGACGATCTCATAGAGCTCGTCGAAATACCATTTGTTCTCCAAGAAGGCGTGCGCCATGCCCTTGCGGTCGGCGATCTTCTTACCCAAGCCCTCATTGAACAGATAGAAATAGAGGGCAGCCGCAAGGCCAATCAACATCACAACCAAAGGTGCATAGAAGACCCAGCCTGGGATGGAATATTTGTCTTTCAGGACTGTATTGTCTGGCGCGGTATAGATAGAGCTGCCCCAGAATTCCTTGGCATGATGGCCAACAAAGGCATCATAGAAAATCGAACCCGCAAACACGGCACCCAAGGCCAGAAGCACCAGCGGGATCAACATCACCAGCGGGCTTTCATGCGGGCCATGCCACGCATGGTGACCAAGGCCGTCATCATGGCTGCCAGCCGCATCGCTACCGACTTCACCGACATGGGCAACCGCAGGCAGGCCATGGGCATGGGCGGCATCGCTATGGCCA
>JAJTGP010000224.1 GCA_021299265.1 Hyphomonadaceae bacterium
CGCCTACCGCCGCCAACAAGAGGCTTCGTAAAGATTGGTTTTGAAACCACCTGCGCCAGAAAGCGGAAATACGCGATGCCGACATCAGTGACTGTTGGGATCAAGACGGCGAAGTTCACCTAAAATCGCTTGACTGGCTTCCGCACTTGTTGGCCTAGCTTGGCTGAGGTCTCGCTGTCGACTATCGACAAAGTCCCGCAAAAAGGCGCGCCCTCGTGCCACTCGGCTTTTCACAGTACCAACTGCACAACCAATGATTTGCGCCGCTTCTTCATAGGCAAATCCACCAGCACCAACGAGGATTAAGGCTTCGCGCTGTTGATCTGGCAAAGCCTGCAAACCTGCGGCTAACTCGGCTAATGCCATATGGCCTTGCTGCGCGGGCTCGCACACCAAAAGCTTGTCTGCGGCATCAGGGTCCCAAGGGGCCACGCGCCTTTGCTTGCGACACCAAGAGTAATAATGGTTGCGCAGGATGGTAAAAATCCAAGCTTTGAAGTTCGTGTTAGGTAAATAGCTGGCGCGGGCGGCCCAAGCTTTAGCTAAGGCTTCTTGTGCCAAATCATCAGCCAAATCTGCCCGACCGCACAGGCCGCGCGCGAAGGCTCGTAGCGGGGGAATGACTAAGACGAGCTTCGAAGCAAATTCTGCAGCGAGGGCGCGGGCCTGTTCGACGTCGACCTCAGGTGCCTTCGCCGGTACTGCGGCAAGACCCCGACGGGCAAAATGCAATCGTTCGCCGGTCATGAGCCCGACTCTTTTTCAGTATCATCTGTTGCTGCTGCCGCAGGATCGGTAGGTATCGCGCTAAGAGCCGCATCAATCTGAGCGAGGAGATCATTGAACTCGTCCGGCACGGGCTCAGCCAACACTTCGCGATATAAGGTGCGCAGGCCTTCGACAATTGGGTCATCGATTAGGTCTGGGCCAAGCTCTGGACCATGTTCTACACATGGATTCGTATTAGGGTCGTTCAGCGGATCAATTGGGGGCGGTGGCGACTGAGTCACGCAGCGGGTCCGATCTGTGATAAAGCGCATCCCGATCCCGCTGGATCAAGGTGGCGCGAACAAGTCTTCAGCAGGGTCGGGGTCGGTTTCGGGCCGCCCCAGATAGGGTTCAAACGCGGCCGTTTCCAAATCGTTCCATAGGACGGGAACTTATTTCCAAGATGTGCGTTGTCGCGAAGCAAGCCTTGAGGAGAATTCCATGTCAGCAGTTGCCAATTTCGGACCGCACCTTCCAATCCTGCGCCGTTATGCGCGCGCAATGACCGGTTCGCAAGTGAGCGGTGATGCCTGCGTTCGCGCGGCGCTAGAGGCCATTTTGGCCGCACCAACCCAGATCTCCACCGCCCATCCGCCGAAGGTGGAACTGTTCAGATTGTTCCACGCAGTTTGGACTTCTGTTGCCCCTGCTCTGGACCCGAAACTGCGACCCGAGCGCAGCGCCCTTCTTTTGACTGCGGTCGAAGGGCTCAGCCTTGATGAGGCGGGGATCGTGCTTGGCAAATCGGCCTTGGTCGTAGCCGAAGAAGTCCAAGCGGCGCGGGCCGCCATTCAGTCAGAATCGATTGGCCAAGTCCTTATTATTGAAGATGAGTCGATCATCGCCATGCATTTGCAGACTTTGGTGGAAGACCTTGGACACCGCGTCATCGGTGTGGCAACCACCCGCCGTGAAGCCGTCCGATTGGTCGAGCAAGCCCAACCAGATCTGGTCCTAGCCGATATTCGCTTGGCTGATGGTACGTCGGGAATTGATGCGGTGGCCGACATTCTAACCATGTGCGATGTGCCAGCGATTTTCATCACCGCTTTCCCTGAGCGCCTGCTCAGCGGTGAGACTCTCGAGCCGACCTATTTGATCACCAAACCCTTCCTGCCAGAGACGGTAACAGCGACAATCAGTCAGGCGATGTTCTTTCATCGCGAGAACCAACGAGCGGCAACCCAAGCCGCCCCTAGGTAATATTCCCACGCAAAGGTTCACACATTTGAAGGCCCGACCAATTTCTTGGTCGGGCCTGTTTCATCAGGAGTCAGACGTTAGGTTTTAGACTAGCGCGGACTATTGATGATCACTTGCGCAATCAAACCGCCGACAATGGCGGCAAGCAAATAGTCACCGCGATCATCCTCCACCCAGCGATAACCGCGGGGTGGCGCTCGCAGATTGTGGCCACGGTAATCGAGCTCGACGAAGCGCTGGTTATAGCCGCCTAGGCTTTGACCACGCGTCCACGGGCGATAGCCCATGGAGAAGCCGCGTTGACGCATTTGCCATTGCGAAGGCTGGCCGTAACGCCACTGGTTGCGGTTATTGTAATAGCCATTGTGGACGCCCTGGTCCCAAGTCGCGCCGCGGCGCGTATCACGCCATGATTTGCGGTCTTGGTTCAGCTCACGTCGGTCCTGACGGACGGCAGCTTCGCGCCGGTCCAACCGATCGTCGCGCCGTTCCATGTTGCGGTCTTGCGCGTCGGTGCGTTCACGGCGGGTTGGTTGGCCATTTTGATCGACCCAACCACCGCCCGCCCGACCGAACTCAATGCGAGCGGGCTGCGCCATCGCGGCAGGGACAAAGAAGGCAGGCGACAACACGGACGCCGCCAAGAGGTAGGCACTTATTTGACGTTTCATAGGATTTGTCCTTTTGGACGCGAGCACGTGGCTCTAGTTTGAGTAAGGCTTGGCGCGCGCAGCTGCCTTGCGGTCGGCTTCGTCTTTCGCGTCTTGCTTAGCTTTAGAAGTCGCGATGTCGGATTGAACTTTGCCAGCCGCGTCGCTGACCACTTCGCCACCGGCGCTCACGTCCCGGCCGGCACCACGAATGGTATTGCAGGCTGCAAAAGAGGCGACGCTCAGCATCGTCAAACACAAGATCAGGATTTTCGGTTTCATCGTTTTAGTCCTTAGGCCGCTGGCAAGATTGCTCAGCCTATAGAAGAGAAACGTATCAAAGCGGCCTTGGTTCCAGACTTGGCCCGATTAGCTCGCGATAAATGGTTCAATCCCACCCAAGGCTTTCGCGATTGAATCCTTGGTATAGGGTTTTGTGATGAAGGGTCGTGCATTTTGATCCGAGGGATAATTGATGCCGCTGCCATAGCCGGTTGCGAAGATAAAAGGCACCTCCATCTCAAACAAGCGATCCGCAATGGGGAAGCTATTTTGGTTGCCCAAATTGACGTCTAACAAAGCAAAGCTTGGCCTTTCACGGTCAAGAATGGCCAGCGCATCTTTCACATTGCTGGCGACCAAGACGCGCTCGGCGCCAAGGCTCAGCAGCATGGCTTCTGCGTCGAGGGCGATGATGAGATTGTCTTCAACCAGCAAAACATGCCCCTGCAAGCTGCCAACCAGCGGTGTATCGGCTGTCGTTGTTGTGGAAGTAATGGGCTGTTCCTCTAAGACGATGAATTGGGCAGGGACGGAGAAGTTTACCTTTACACCGGTGGATAGAAAGGTAATCGCGGACTCTCCACCCAGCTCGTGGGGAATGGACGCTTCAATGATGGTAGAGCCAAAGCCGCGATGAGTTGGTGCGGTCACCGGTGGGCCCCCAATCTCGACCCAATTGGCGATTAGGTCGCCTTGAGGGCCGATCCGCCAAGAAATATCGACATGGCCACCCTCGCCACAAAAGGCCCCGTATTTGGCGGCATTGGTTATGAGTTCGTGGATGACGAGGGCAAGCGTAGAAAAAGCCTGTGGAATCAACAGCACAGGTGGGCCAGACATATGAATGGTGTTGCAGGCTTGCCCCAGATAGGCCTCAGCTTCGGTAGCAATGAGGGTTTGAAACGACCCGGGCCCCCAATTCTTCGCGGTGATTTGATCATGCGCGCGGGCGAGTGCATGAACCCGGTCACCCAGCACGCTGGCGAATGTATCCATGTCTTTGGCATTGATCCGAGTTTGCGAAATCAAGCCCCGGATGAGGCCCAAGATGTTTCGGACCCGATGGTTGAGCTCAGCAATCAAAAGGTCTTGCGTTTGGCTGGCTGCCTTGCGCTCTGCCTCTGTGGCACTGATCAAGCGCAAAACAACTTCCAGCACCGTGATTTGTAGA
>JAJTGP010000085.1 GCA_021299265.1 Hyphomonadaceae bacterium
ACCGGATCAACCCAAGCGCCGTCGATGTAAAATTGTTTGCGTTCAATCATGGCAGACTCCCTTTTGCGTCTCTCAACCCCGTTGATCGGAGCTTGTGCGTAGCGGTGCCTTCATACCAAGGTCCAAGCGCCATGGCGAGGGACCTACGCATGAATTTTATGCCACAGGACGCAAAAGGGGGTGTCGATCAGAGGCCTAGCGGCGGCGCAGAGACCCCATCAGCCCGCGCATCAATTCCCGCCCAATGGTAGAGCTTGCTTGGCGCACCATGGTCTTCATCGCCGTCTCAGCCAAGCTTTGCCGCGAACGGCCAGAGCGACCACGCTGGGTACCAAAAATCGTGCCCATGATCCCGCCATCGTCTTGGACTTCTTCCACTTGACGTGTGGGCTTGGAGCGTGCGGGTTCAGGCTGTTCTAGTTCGGCTTGTTGGGCTTCAAGTTCTGCAGCTTTGCGCTCCAAGATTTCAAACGCGCTGTCGCGGTCAACCACGGCATCATAGCGCGGGCCGATTGGGCTTGCCGAAATCACGCGGGCACGCGCTTCAGGTGAACAGGGGCCAACCTGGCTCAGCGGCGGACGGATGAAAGTACGCTCCACGACGGTGGGGATACCCTTCGCATCTAGCGTGGAGACTAAGGCTTCACCCACGCCCAAAGCGGTTATCATATCTTCTGTCTTAAAGCTTGGGTTAGGCCGGAAGCTTTCGGCGGCGATGCGCACAGCTTTGGTTTCGCTTGGCGTATAGGCGCGCAGTGCGTGCTGAACCCGATTACCCAATTGCGCGAGGACGGCTTCTGGAATGTCTTGCGGGTTCTGGGTAACGAAATAAATGCCCACCCCTTTAGAGCGGATCAAACGCACCACTTGTTCGATGGTATTGAGCAGGGCTTTTGGCGCGTCGCGGAACAATAAATGGGCTTCATCAAAGAAGAACACCATTTTTGGCCGGTCCATGTCGCCGACTTCAGGCAATTGCTCGAACAATTCCGACAGCATCCAAAGCAGGAAGGTCGAGTATAGCGTTGGGCTCTGGACCAGACGGTCTGCCGCCAGAATATTGACGATACCTTTGCCGGATAGGTCTGTCCGCATGAAGTCACGCAGATCGAGCGCAGGCTCACCAAAGAAGCCATCGGCTCCAGCTTGATCTAATTGCATGATTTTGCGCTGAAGCGCGGCAATCGATTGAGGGGTGACAAGGCCGTATTTCTTCGAAACGACGCTGTCGTTTTCCGCCATGAAGTCGAGAATGGCCTTGAGGTCCTTCATGTCGAGGAGGAATAGGCCCTCTTCATCGGCCATCTTGAAGGCGACCGCCAAAGCGCCTTCCTGCGCGTCGCTGACTTCCATCAGGCGGGCGAGCAGAGTGGGGCCCATTTCCGTAATCGTGGTGCGAATGGGATGGCCCTTTTGGCCATAGAGGTCCCAATATACGACAGGGGTCGACTCGCTTTTATAGTCGGTCAGGCCAATTTGCTCGGCGCGCGCCTTGAACGGGGGCGAGGGCTCCCACGATTGACTCATGCCCGAGAGGTCGCCTTTGATGTCGGCCGCGAAGACCGGCACGCCTGCGCGCGAAAATCCTTCGGCGAGGACTTGCAGCGTTACGGTCTTGCCCGTGCCGGTCGCACCGGCGACCAAGCCATGACGGTTGGCCCGCTTCAACAAAAGCTCAATAGAGGCAAGCGGCTCGCCACCGGCACCGATCAGAATGGACTCACTCATGGGTTATACCAAATCCTTCTAAATGCTCGAGAAAAGACCTGACTTCACCTTATTGCGGTCTGATTGGCTTGTTAAGGGCAGGGGCGGGAATTTAACCGGTAACCAGCGGTCCAATCAGGCCAACAGCGGCAGCAATGGTCAGAACTCCGAACAGATTCAACGCAAAACCAATGCGCAGCATCTCAGCCTGTTTGGGCGCTCCCGTTGCATAGGCGATGGCATTGGCGGCGGTCGCAATCGGCAACATGAAGCCAAAGCTGGCAGCAAAGGTCGCCGACGCCCCGATCAAAAAGGCATCGCCACCAGAACCTGCGACCATCGCCGTTAGAACCGGCAACATGGCTGTCAGCGTCGCGACATTAGAGGCAAGTTCAGACAAGAAGACCGTCGCGGCCACGAGGATCAAAACAACGAGCAGGATGGGCAAAGTCCCAATGCTGGCCATATGGCCACCGATAAAGGTCGACAGGCCGGTTGCTTCCAGAGCTGCCGCCATCGACAGGCCACCGCCGAACAGGATGGCAATGCCCCAAGGGATGCGCTCGGCCACGTCCCAGCCGAGCAAGGCCTTGTTCGGGTCGGCCTTGTCCCCTGCGGGCACAACAAACAAAGCAACAGCCCCTAGAATAGCGATCACCATATCGGTTAAGCCTTGCAGGCCGGGCAATTTGCTCAAGGGCTCGCGAAGGATCCAAGCCAGTGCCACGCTGAGGAAGATAACCATTACGCGCGCTTCTTTCTGGCTCATCGGGCCTAAAGCGCGGGCCTCTGCTGCGATGACTTCGCGGGCGGTGTCATCGCCCAAATGGGCGGGCAGGCGATAGGCGATCTTGGTCAAGATCACCCAAGCCAGTGGCACCATAACCAGAATGATCGCGCCGCCAATGGCCATCCATTCGGGGAAGCTTAACCCCACCCCATTGGCATCCAACCACTTGGCCCCGATCAGATTGGTCGGTGAGCCGATGGGTGTGCCCACCCCGCCAATCGACGCGCAATAGGCCACACCCAAAACGCAAGCAGCAATCAGCTTCCGGCGGTCAGCCCCCGCTGGGGCCGCAGCCGTACAGACGGCAATCGCAATCGGCGTCATCATCAAAGCGGTGGCGGTGTTGGAGATCCACATGGACAGCAAAGTCGTTGCGATCATAAAGCCACCCACTATGGCAGCGGGGCTAGACCCCACAGCGGCGAGCACATGGATGGCGATGCGGCGATGCAGGCCGGATTGTTCAATGGCAGCAGCAATCATAAAGCCGCCAATAAACAAAAAGATGATCGGGTCCGCATAAGGTGCCGCAGCATCAACCGGCTTTAACACCCCCAACAAGGGCAGCATGCCCAGCGGCAATAAAGCGGTGGCGGCAACGGGGATCGCCTCACTCACCCACCAAATGATCATCAAAGCTAAGAGGCTGAGGGCTTTCCACGCTTTGGGGTCCAGGCCCTCGGGCGCGCCCATCCACAACATGATCCCAGCAACCACCAGCCCCAAGACAAAGCCAATCTTCTGGCCGAGGCCAGAAGTGCCATGGCCTTCTTCGAAATCTGTCTCATGGACTGGCTGTGGCATTAGGCTTCCTCAAATTGGTCACGTGTGATGACTGATAGTCAGGGTCTTAAGGCCTCGACAAGTGCGGGCGGTCTTGGCAGAGGTGAGCCATGACCCACATTGATTTGATCGCCTGCGGCCAGTCGGCAGCCTCCGCCTCCTTATCCACCCTTTTGCTCGATCAAGCGCGTCACAAACGCTTGAACTTTCAGGCTGGTGGCCTGTCCTTTGATTTTTCCCGCGCCCTTCTGAGCCAAGCTGACTTGGACGCCCTTCTGCTCCATGCCCAAGAAAGCGGGCTGGAACAAGCACGATCCGATCTTTTTGCCGGGAAAGCAATCAATGTGACCGAGGATCGTGCGGTCATGCACATGGCGCTTCGTCAGCCCGAGCGTGACTTTATGGCCAAAGGCGAAGCGATCAGCGCCGCAGTGCGCGCAGGTCGGGCCGCCGCAACAGCCTTTGCGCGCGGTGTTCGCGATGGGTCGATTGCGGCTTCCGATGGTCGGCCATTCAAATCCATCGTCCATATTGGCATTGGTGGGTCAGACCTTGGCCCCCGCCTCGTCTATGAAGCTTTGGCCCCAACAGCGGGAAGCGACATCACATTGCGCTTTGCCGCCAATATCGAGCCCGGCGAATTGGCCGCAGCTCTCGTCGGTCTTGATCCGCGCGAGACCTTGATCCTGTGCGTGTCCAAAACCTTCACGACGTTGGAGACTTTGGAAAATCTCAAAGCCGCACGCGCTTGGCTACAGGCCACGATTGGTCCAGACGATAGCGCCCATTTGGTCGCGATCAGTGCAGCACCGGAAAAGACCAAAGCGGCAGGCTTTAGGCCGGACCGCGTGTTTGACTTCAAAGAATGGGTAGGTGGTCGGTTCTCGCTATGGTCTGCGGTGGGTCTGTCGTGTGAAATCGCTTTGGGGCCTGAGGTCGTGGCCGAGATGCACGCCGGTGCCGCAGCGATGGACAATCTATTTGAGGCATTGCCGCTGGCAGAAAATCCGGTGGTCATCGCCAGTCTGATCGGCTGGTGGAACCGCACGTGCCTGCAGTACAAAAGCCGCGCCGTCATCCCTTACGCCAAGCGCTTGCGCCTGTTGCCGCAATTCCTGCAGCAATTAGAGATGGAGTCGAACGGCAAGTCGGTCGATCTGGGTGGACACAGTGTCGAAACGTCAGGCCCCGTCGTTTGGGGCGCAGAAGGCACCAATGCCCAACATGCTTTCTTCCAGCATCTCCACCAGAGCCCGGATGTAACCCCGGTTGAGTTTCTGGCCGTCGCCCAAGACGATGAGGACGCCCCTGTCCGCACGCGTATGACTTTGGCCAATGTCTTAGCCCAAGCCGAAGCTTTGACCCATGGCAAGAGCTTGGCATCGGTGACGGAGACCATGCAAGCCACTGGTGCGAGCGCCGACCAGGTTGCCGCTATCGCGCCACACCGCGTGTTCAAAGGTAATCGCCCGTCGAGTTTTGTGTTGATGGACCGTTTGAGCCCGACCAATTTCGGCGCTTATCTGGCTTTTTGTGAGCATCGCACCTTTGTTGAAGGCAAGCTGTGGGGCGTTAATTCCTTTGACCAATGGGGCGTTGAGCTTGGCAAAGTGATTGCAAGCGAGATCGATCTTGACCTGCAAAATGGACCGAGTGATCGGCGCGATCCATCCAGTGTGGCGATGATTGAGAAGATCCGCGCCTTGCGGGCCTAACCAAACATCACTTTGGCGGCAGCGGCCTTCACGGGCAGGGTTTCAATGCCTGCGTCCTTGAGGGTCGTGATCACGTCCTCAAGATTTTGTGGCGTGCAGCCATAGTCAGAAGGGTCTGGCCCCACGTCATGGGTGAAGAAAATGATCCACGCATGGCGCGCTTTGGCTTCGGCGACGAGGTCGCGGACTTGGCCGATATCATGCTGACGTCTTTCAATCCCGATGGCGCGCAATTCTGAGAAATCCACCCGACCCGTATTCAGACCGCGATACACGCCGCGACAGGTGAAGAATTGGCGGGCATAATAGGCTTTGGCGGCCAAACTAACGGCGCCATAGGGATAGGCAAAGCTGGTCATCATCACATCGCCCAGCGTTTTGCGCATAAAGTCGGCATTGGCTTGCCGGTCTTGATCGCGGCCGGCGTCTGTTAGCTTGGTGACAAAGGGGTGGGCATAGGTATGGCAGGCGATTTCGTGCCCGGCTTGATGGAGCGCCAGAAGGTCGTGCGCTTCATGCTGGGCGCGGTCTTCAAACGTCTGGCCGGTATGGCCGCCGCACACGTAAAACGTGCCCTGAATCTGGGCACGCTCCAGAATCGGAGCACCGACCCGTGCCGCCGAAAACGGAATATCGTCAAAGCTGATCGAGGCGACCGCTTCGGTGAGGCGCGATTGGATCGGGTTTAAAGGGATCGCCCGTGTGATGGCCCCTTCAATGCGCGTGAGAAGTCCAGTCGCCATGATTTAAACTGCCCCAGAAGTAAGTGCGGCACTGGGTTTGGCCAAGGTTGCCTCAATGCGTACAATATCATGCCCGTCAAAACTTGCGGGCAGTGGGCAGGCGAGCGTGCCGTGGGTGTCGTCCGTCAGGGTCAAGGTAAAGCCCAAATTCTGAAACAGCTCTAGGGCCGGGCCATTGCGGGCCGCTTTCTGGTAAGAGATCGCCAGCTCGTGCGCACCTGCCGCTTCACACCGTGCCGCCAGCCACGCAAAAAAGGCCGCTTCAACTCGCTTGCGCTGTACGCGACAGCTCATGAAAAAGTCGCGGATTAGGCCAGTCTTTGGGTCACCATAGGCAAAACCGATCAGGCCATAATCGCCAAACCGGTCGGAACAGCGCAGGGTCCAAGCCTCACCTCCATTTGCGTCTGACAGCATGGCCGCGACATCGTCGCGACTATAACGTGTGGCGGCAATATTGAGTTGGTTGGTCCGCTGCGACAATTCATAGACGCGCTCTGCATCGCTGGCCGAAAGCCGCGCGAGCGACAGCACCAGATCGCAACTGCTTAGGAATTGGTCCATATCACCAGCCGCAGACTCCGCAGCCAAAGCGCGCGCGGCTTCCACCGCATAAAGTGCGCGGCGGCCCTTGCTCTCGGGCGTCACGGGCACGTCAAATTGCGGACGATCCAAGAGGGTAAGCACTTCGGTATCGGCCAGCACAGTTACCGCCTTGTGAGCTTCGCCCACTTCGCCGCGCTCAAACGGCTGATCATCGATGAAGACAAAGGAATCGAGGCCCAGATTGAGGGTCTCGGCTATCCGGGCCAAGGCCGCGCTTTTGGGGCCCCAACTGATCTGTGGGGCGAGCATGAAGTCGAGAAGGCCATGATGGGCGAGGGCGGCCACCGCCTCATCATGGTTATTCTTGCTGGCAACCGATTGGAGGATCCCGCGCGCATCGAGGGCTTCAATCATCTCGCGAATGCCCGGCTTCACCACCACGCCCTCTGGTCCATCTTCGACCAGAATGCCGTCCCAGATCGTATGATCGAGGTCCCATACCACGACTTTGGCTTTGGCAGCGGGCGTGCTGGGGGCAGAGGGAGGTGCGATAGATTGGGCTGCCTTGGCCCAAGTCACAAAATCACACAGGCCGAACAGGACTTCCAGACCTTCGGCTTCACCGACAGGCTCAATCTGAACCAGATAATCTTGGGTGAGATCGATGGTGCGCGCAATATCTGCTACCGGGATCGAGACGCGGGTCCAGTCTGCGTTCAACGAAAACTGGCTCTGAAACAAAGCGGGACTAGCCTTGTCGACCGGGACAAAGGTCAAAGTGAAGGAGATCGTCTCGGCCGAAAGGGCAGCACCCTCGATCATGAGCGCGTCGAATTCGCCGGGCGCTTTTTGTCCTAACGCCTGATGCTTGGCGGTGCGTGCGCGGGCTTCGCGCCGAGCCAAAAATGCCAAGCCAAGGCCGAGAGCCGGTTGCAGCGCTTGTTCTAGGCTTGCCGCGTCAGCTTTTTCGAGCGCGCCAACCGGCCCGCGTCCTTCCAGCTTGCCCCAGCGGCGGAAAGCGATCCGGGTTAAGGGGGTTTTGTTGGCTGACCCGGTGTCGATGGTTTCCATGCCATGGGCAAAACGGCGGCAATGGCCATCTGGGCGCGGGGTATAGAAGCTGCAGGCGGTGTAGCAGGTGGGCGCGGCACATTCAGAGCAATGTTCGCCCCACACAATCATGCTGCGGCTTTGGATCAGATCGAATGTGGTCGCACGGGCGTCGGCCATAGCTTCAGGCAGCCGCATTCGGGCCTGAGCACTATCCAACGCCACCGTCTCTTTCATCACCAAACCCCTTTGTAAGTCGTCTATCAGCTTGGCCTTAAAAAACCATTTTCCGCCCCAGTTCCGCACTGCCTGCAACAGGGCATGCATTTTGACTTCATATGTGCTAGGGAAGGCTTCAAGTTTCTGAAAGGCCAAGACCCTGTCGTCCGAACTAAGTGATACTCAAAATCCTGATCTGAAAGACATCATCCTCGCATCTTTGGATGACGACCAAGCAGAAGATGTGCTGTGCATTGATTTAACAGGCAAAAGCTCCATCGCAGACGCGATTATCGTCGCCTCTGGCCGCTCGCAGCGCCATGTCGCCGCGATCGCAGACCATATTGTGCGCAAGCTGAAAGATGCGGGCGTTGGCAAGGCGCGGGTTGAAGGTCTGCCCAATGCCGACTGGGTGTTGATTGATGCTGGCGATATTGTCGCCCACATCTTCCGGCCCGAAGTGCGCGCCTTCTATGCGATTGAGCGCATCTGGACCGGGGAAACCCGTCACGCGGCAGGTGCTGCTTGAATGTGACTTTGGCTGCTATTGGGCGGCTTAAGGCACAAGAACCCGAACAAGCGATGACGTTGGACTGGCTCGGCCGTGCCGATGCCATGGGCAAGCCGTTGGGCATCAAATCCGTTCGCTTGGCCGAGATTGATCCGCGTCTACGGGAACCCGACCGCGACAAAGAGGCTGCGGCTCTGTTAGCGGCGATAGAGACAGGCAGTTTCATCATCGCGCTGGATGAACGCGGCGAGGCGCCGGGCTCTGTCGGTTTTGCCAATCGTTTGGCCAGCCTACGCGATCAAGGCCAACGCCACATTGTGTTGGCCATTGGTGGACCTGACGGACACGGCAAAGCCCTGACCGACACTGCCTCGATGAGGCTGGCCTTTGGCTCTTGGACTTGGCCACACAAGCTTGTGCGGGCCATGGCGGCCGAGCAGATTTATCGCGCTGTCTCCATCCTGTCGGGCACGCCGTATCACCGCGTTTAGCGCCCTCGTGAGGGCCTGTAACACTGAGGTGACCACAGCCCCAAATCTGGCTATCTCTGCGGGCATGCGCAGACTTCGAACGATCCTGCTGTTGTGTGTGACGCTGGGCGCAGCCATGCCTGTCTACGGCCAAAGCTCTGCCGAGCAAGAATTGAAGCGCCTCGAGGCCGAACGTCAGCGCCGCGAGGAGCGCGTGGGTGCCCTTGTCGACGATGCCAATCGCGTCGCAGGCGATGCGGAGGCTTTGCGGAAAAAACTTGTCGCGGCTGCCGAAGATCGGGATCGGTTAGAGCGCGAGGTAGAACGCTCTGAAGTGCGCTTGATCCAGATGCGCGCGCAGGAAAAGCAATTGAATACAAAGCTCGCCAGCAATCGCGACGCTTTAGAAGATGTCGTCATAGCCTTAATCGCGATGGAGCGCGACCGCCCGCCCGCTTTGGCCGTCCGGCCCAAGAATGCCGCCGAAGCTGCCCGTGTCGCCATTTTGATGGGCGAAATTGCCCCAACGCTAGATGATCGCGCCAAGCAAGCTGCGGCCGATATTGCCAAGCTGCAGGGTCTTCGCGAGTCGATCCTGATGCAAAACACCAGCTACCGTGACAGCAACACCCGCCTGATGATCGCGCGGCAAACGATTGGTTCCTTGATCCAAGAAAGACGCATGGTGCAGGCCCGTATCATGCGCGATGCTGATACCGAGCGGGCGCGGATTTCTGAGATTGTGCGGCGTGCCAATGATTTGCGTGACTTGGTGATCCGGCTCGGCGGCTCTGTGCCGGGCTTGGACCCACAGCAACAACAGGATGGTTCTGACTTCGCGCGCGGCTTTGACCGCGCCATGGGCACCGTGGCTTATCCGGCCTATGGCCAAGTCGTCACAGGGTTTGGGGCCGCCTTGGAAAGTGGCGGACGGTCCGAAGGGATCACCATCCGAACCCGCCGTTCGGCGCAAGTCGTGTCCCCCTATGATGGCGAGGTTGAGTTTGCGGGGCCGTTTCGTTCTTATGGACGCGTGATGATTTTGAACGTCGGTAATGGCTATCACATTGTTTTAGCAGGCATGGCGACGATTTATGCTGAAGCAGGCCAAGAAGTTTTGGCTGGTGAACCGATAGGGGAAATGGCGGCCGATAGTCGCATTGTCCCGGATCTCTATATGGAAGTGCGCAAGCAAAGCACGCCGCAAAACCCCAATCTGTGGCTTAAACGGCCTAACGGGACCTAATCAGGCATCGCTGGCTTCGTGTGACTGTAGATTAAATCACCGCAATCAACTGTGGTAGGTGGTGCTTAACCACTTTGATTAGACTATATAGACGATACAAGATTGTTGATGTTCTCATGGCCTTAGCCACTCGGAGTAGCCGCTTATGACAGATTCCCAAAAGACACAGCGCTGGTGGATTGCGCCAGTCTTGGCTGGAACATTGGGACTGGGTGCCGCTTTGGGTGCCACGGCGGTTGCGTGGTCGGCGGGTGGTCGCCCAGACAATGCGGCACCAGCGGCAAAGGGTGAGGACACGCTGCGTCAGTTAGAGATTTTTGCTGATGTGATGGCACGTGTCCGCACCGATTATGTTGTTCCAACCAAGGACGATAAATTGGTGGCTGCCGCCATTGATGGCATGCTGCAATCACTCGACCCGCATTCGAGCTTTCTTGACGCCGAAGCCTTCAACAATATGCAAGTGTCCACCAAGGGTGAATATGGCGGCATTGGCATTGAAGTGACCAGCGAAGATGGCGCGGTGAAAGTGATCTCGCCAATGGATGATAGCCCGGCTGTCCGCGCTGGCATTAAGGCTGGCGATAAGCTGATAGCCGTAGATGGTGCCTCAATTCTTGGCCTGCCGCTCGACGAAGCCGTAAAGAAAATGCGCGGCCCCGTTGGCACCTCGATTGACGTCACGGTTGCGCGCGAGGGCCAAGAGCCGTTCGTTGCCAAAGTGATGCGCGAGACCATCGTGCTGAAGCCTGTGACCAGCAAGATTCAAGGCGATTACGGCTATATCCGTATCTCTACCTTTGTGAATGAGCGCACGTCGGAAGGGCTCAATAAAGCGATTGACGATATCCAGCGCCAATTGGGTGGCCGCCTAAAGGGTATTGTGCTCGATATGCGCAACAATGGCGGTGGTCTTTTGGATCAAGCTATTGAAGTGACCGATATGTTCATGGATCGCGGTGAGGTCGTCTCCACCCGTGGTCGTCGCGCTGACGATATCCAGCGTTACTATGGCACGCCGGGTGAGCGCTTGGCCGGTGTGCCAATGGTCGTCTTGATCAATGAAGGCACCGCTTCGGCCTCTGAAATCGTCGCTGGTGCGCTGCAGGATCGCGGCCGCGCCACGATTGTGGGCATGGCGTCCTTCGGGAAGGGCTCTGTCCAGACGGTCATTCCATTGCGCAATGGTCGGGACGGGGCTTTGCGCCTGACGACCTCGAAATATTACACCCCTGCCGGTCGTTCGATCCAAGGCGCGGGGATTGAGCCGGATATTGAGATCGGTGCCGTCCGCATCACCGAGGAGCAATTGAAAGAG
>JAJTGP010000068.1 GCA_021299265.1 Hyphomonadaceae bacterium
CTCAAGGTCAAATACAACTCACTCATCAAAGCCGGTAAGCCGCCCAAAGTCGCAATAACTGCCATCATGCGCAAGCTCGTCGTCCTAGCCAATGCACTCCTCGCAAAGGGCAAAATCTGGACACCAAAACTAGCTTGACGACAACGGATACTTCATGCCGCACTCCGCTTGCCTTGAAGCCGCGGGACAATTCTTATTGCTCAAACTCGAACCTTGCCTTTGCCTAGGCATAGCCTGCGGCAAAGGCCGTCGACGTCGAAAAACCTATTTCCTAGACTGTGGCGCGTGAGGTGGTGCAGTTCGTTCGGACTGCACCCTACGGCGCGGAAGCCCACGCCTACGGGTTTAATTGGCCCCACAGATAGGTGCTGGCATCAAAGTCGGCCAAGGGCACGTCGCTGTTGGCGCTAGGGGAGCGGACGCCGCCTGGCCAGGAGTGGCCGCCGCCGAATACGGCGCGGTTTACGCTATCATAGACGTCTGGTGGGTTCTGGCGGCAGATTGTAACCGGGGCGGTCGGTAAACTCAAATTGGCGCGGGTGGCATAGCGGCGACAAGTGGTTGACGCGCCAATCACCGCCTCCACAAATTGCGTGGTGACATTATTGCGGCTCAGCCAATCATTGATGGTTGGGTCAACGCCGTAGAAATTCGTCGTCGAAATGCCGTCGCCCACACCCCCGGCATAGGGATAGTTTCTATCATTGGCGGCGTGAATATGGATCACGGGAATGGGTCGAGATGGCCTGCAAGTATAATAGCGCGTGCCCGCGCCATCGAACTCGCCCGAAGCGCCACTAACGGCTGCGACGCCTGCGATTTGATCAGCGAGATCACAGGCTAAGCGATGCGCCATCATCGCGCCGTTTGAAAAGCCGGTTGCATAAATCTTTGCCGGATCAATGGCGTAATTGGCACGAATGTCGGTAATGACGGCGCGCGTAAAGGCGATGTCATCGACGTTCTGTGCTTGGGCAGATCCACAACAGGCCCCCGCATTGAAGGTTTGCAGGGCTCCACTTCCTTCCAGAAACACGGCGTAGAATTGTCGGTCGGCGGCTGTCTTGGCAAGCTGGCTGCTGGCAGCTTGGCCCATGGCGGTGCCTGTGCCGCCGTGCATGGCGATCAGCGCAGGTTTGGGGCCAAGGGCAGCAATGCCATTGGGGACATAAATCGCATAGCGGCGCGTTCCTTGCCCCGGAACGGTCAGCGTTCGCGCAATCCAAGCCCCTCGTACCTGCACTGAGAGCTGTAGCGTGAAGCTTTGATATCGCGCCGTGATGGTGGTGCTGCCTTCGGCAATGCCGGTTACATTGCCGCTGGCATCAATGGTGGCAAAGCTTGGATTGGACGACGTCCAGCTAACTTGTGTTGCGTCAACATAGCTTGGAAATGGCGCGCCCCCGACCCTTTGGACAAAGAATAAATTGATGCGTTGCCCCGTCCCGATCGTCGTCGCGGCAGAGGGCTCAAGGGCTGCCGTAGTTGCCGGGTTGACCATGAGCGTTAGAGCAAACGTCGTTGAACCAGCGGTGTTTCGCGCTGTGACGGTATAAACGGCCGAGGGCGTGGCCGCCGTCGGCGTCCCAGAAATCTGGCCCGAAGTCGTGTTTAAGGTGAGGCCTGCGGGCAGGGCGGGTGCGACCGCGTAGGAGGTAACCGTCCCCGTTACGCTGGGGTTTAAGGGGGTGAGCGCTGTACCAACCATGGCAGTTGTGGGGCTGGGATAGGAGAGGGCGCTTGGCGCCACAATCGGGTTAGTTGACCCGCCACCATTTCCGCCACCAGCCGATCCATCCGAACCACCACCACCGCACGCGGCAACCAAAAGCACGAAAAGGCAGGCCAAAAAGTTTCGCATTCAAATGCACTTTCCACAGGCTGTTCTACATGAGATGCCTCGTCCTTCTCGGCAACGACGTCAATTTTCCACGGTTTTTGCTAATAAATCGGAAAAATTGGTATGTTTGGTTTTATCCTCAGGCTCCAAATAGACTCTCTTCCAAATCTTAATTGACAGCGCTAACAATTTCAGTGACGATGGCGGTTCAGGCGCGCGGACTGGGATTGTTGCTATGCAGGTGGGTGTGACCGAGGCAGACTGATGGAAAAGGGGGGAATTCTGTGGGTCTGTTCTTAGCCGAAAAATACGTGAGTTTGCGGGCGAGTTTGCTGGGGTTTGTCGGAGCTTTCGTCGCCATTGGCGCTGGGAATCAGGCTGTGGCACAAGGCGCGCCGGCCCAAGCAGAGACCCCAGCCAAATGGTCGCTTGTCTGGTCTGACGAGTTTGATGGCACAGCGATTGACGCTTCTAAATGGAGCCATGCTGTCGATTGCTGGGGCGGCGGCAATAATGAAAAGCAATGCTATACGGAGCGGCCAGAGAATAGTTTCGTCAAGGATGGCAACCTCGTTATCCAAGCCCGCAAAGAGCGCCGTCGAGGCTATGCCTTGCCGGTGGAACAGCGCACCAATAAGGCCGCACGCGCGCAAGAGGTGACCTTGCCTTACAGTTCTGCCAAATTGGTCACCAAGGGCAAGGCCGATTGGCGCTATGGCCGGATTTCAGTGCGCGCGCGCCTGCCACAAGGCCAAGGCACATGGCCCGCCATCTGGCTGTTACCTGCAGACGAAGTGTACGGGCCTTGGGCGGCCTCGGGCGAGATTGATATAATGGAGGCGGTCAATTTGGGTGAGCC
>JAJTGP010000267.1 GCA_021299265.1 Hyphomonadaceae bacterium
CTTGGCACCGTGTGGATGCGGGCGAACATTGGTTTTGGCATGCGGGCGGGCCATTGGCGTTGAGCATTAGCGAGGATAGTCAAAAGGCCTATGCCCACCGCTTAGGGCCTGACTTGCGCGCCGGACAAAGACCACAAGCCATCGTACCCGCAGGCGCTTGGCAGGCAGCTGAAAGCCTTGGCGCGTGGACCTTGGTCAGCTGTGTCGTTGCGCCGGGCTTCTTGTTTGAACGCTTCGAACTGGCACATCCCGACTGGTTTCCGGGCAAGCCTGGGCAAGCGCCAATTTAGTTCGCTTTATCCAGCGCATAGCCTGCGGATCGCACCGTACGGATCGGATCAATCTCATCGCCTTCATTCAAGGCTTTGCGCAAACGACCGACATGGACGTCGACGGTCCGAGCTTCGACATAAACGTCAGAGCCCCAAACTGCGTCCAGCAATTGCTCGCGCGAGAAAACGCGACCTGGATGTTGCATGAAATAATCCAATAGGCGGAATTCTGTGGGGCCCAAATGGACATCCCGCTCGCCGCGCTTCACACGGTAGGACACACGGTCGACCACAATATCACCAAACACCAGACGGTCGTCGGCCAAACCCGGGCGGATGCGACGCAGCACGGCGCGCACGCGGGCCAAAAGCTCAGTCGTCGAAAATGGCTTGGTGACATAGTCGTCTGCACCGGTATCAAGGCCACGAATCCGGTCGGATTCCTCGCCGCGTGCTGTCAGCATGATGATGGGAATATTGCGGGCATCTGGCTTAGCCCGCAGCCTGCGACACACTTCAATGCCGGGCACCTTTGGCAACATCCAATCAAGAATGACCAAGTCTGGCAAGCGTTCCGACGCCATCATCAAGGCTTCTTCGCCATCGACGGCTACGCCGACATGATAACCATCCTTTTCAAGATTATAGCGCAACAGCGTCGCGAGGGCGTCTTCGTCTTCAACAACAAGAACGTAGGGGGTCATGACAATGGCTCCTGAGTGGGCGACGGTGGGAGGGGAGGCATGACAGGATCGACAGCTTTCGGGCGGTCGGTTCCAATGTCTTCACCGGTTTCAAGGAAATAAATAACTTCGGCCATATTGGTGCAGTGGTCGCCGATCCGCTCGATATTCTTGGCGACAAACAGCAAATGCGCCCCCGGACCAATCATGCGGGGATCTTCCATCATGTAGGTCAGAAGTTCGCGGAAGAGTGAGTTATAATGCTCATCTAGCTCTTCATCCTGCATCCAAACCGATACAGCTCCGGCCACTTCCCTAGAAGCGAACGTGTCGAGGATTTGCTTCAGCTGGGTGACAGCAATCTTGCCCATACGCTCGACGCTGCGGGTCAGAGCGATTGGGTCAAATTCCTGAATGGTCAGCGCACGCTTGGCGATATTCTTAGCCAGATCGCCAATGCGCTCGAGGTCGCCTGCCAGCTTCAAAGCTGCCACCGTTTGGCGTAGATCACGCCCCAAAGGCTGACGCAGAGCTAATAGGCGCATGATCTTACGCTCAATCTCACGCTGGAGTTCGTCAATCTTCTTGTCGCCGTCAATCACGCTGCGGGCGAGGCCAGCATCGCGGCGGGCAATGGCGGTAACGGCGTCGCTCAATGCCTGCTCAGAATAGCCGCCCATACGGGTGAGGTCTGCCCCGAGGGCTTCCAATTCTTCGGTAAAGGCGCGGACGGTATGTTCTGTCATCTTAACTTACTTTCAGAGGCACCAACGCAGGGTCCTAAAGGCTTAGCCAAAACGGCCAGTGATATAGTCTTGAGTGCGGCTGTCGCGTGGATTTGTAAAAATCTCTTCGGTTGGCCCGGCTTCCACCAGCTTTCCCATGTGGAAGAAGGCTGTGCGTTGGCTGACACGGGCAGCCTGTGCCATCGAATGGGTGACGATGATGATACAGAAATTCTGCCGCAATTCGTCGATCAATTCCTCAATTTTGGCTGTCGCGATAGGGTCCAAAGCCGAACAAGGCTCGTCCATCAGAATAATTTCAGGATTGACCGCAATGGCACGCGCAATCACCAAACGCTGCTGCTGGCCACCTGAAAGACCGGTACCTGGTTGATGCAAGCGGTCCTTCACTTCTTCCCACAGCCCTGCCTTGCGAAGGCTTTGCTCCACGATCCGCTCAAGGCCTTGCTTGTCATTGGCAATGCCATGGATGCGCGGGCCATAGGCCACATTCTCAAAGATCGTCTTTGGGAAAGGATTAGGCTTTTGGAAGACCATGCCGACGGAAGCGCGCAACACAACTGGGTCAATCGCACGATCATTTACATCGCGGCCATCGACTTGGATATTGCCAGTCACTTTGCAGGAATCGATGGTGTCGTTCATGCGGTTGATGCAGCGCAAGAAGGTGGATTTGCCGCAGCCAGATGGCCCGATAAAGGCCGTTACCGAAGCATCTGGCACGTCCAACGACACATCAAACAAGGCTTGCTTCGTGCCATAAAAGACATTGACGTCACGCGCGCGCACTTTGGCCGTAATGCCGGGCAGGATGCCGGTGGTCTGCTGCACATGACCAGAATGGGCCTCACTATGCGCTTCAGAGTTCGACTGAGAGAACGTATACATCGGTTTACCACCTGCGCTCGAACTTGCGTCGCAAGAAGATTGCGACCGCGTTCATCACTATCATAAAGAGAAGTAGGATCAGAATGGCCATAGCGGTGCGTGGCTCCCACGCGCGCTCTGGACGACCTGCCCACATAAAGAGTTCAACCGGCAAAACAGTCGCCGAGTCCGTCAAGCTGGTCGGCACATCGGCGATAAAGGCCACCATGCCGATCATCAAAAGTGGTGCGGTTTCACCTAAGGCATGCGCCATCGCCAAGATGGAGCCTGTCATAATGCCGGGCATCGCCAACGGCAGGACATGGTGGAAAATCGCCTGCATCTTAGATGCACCTACCCCAAGAGCGGCTTCGCGGATTGAAGGTGGAACAGCCTTTAGGGCAGCGCGAGAAGCGATGATAATGACAGGCAGGCTCATCAAAGTCAGCACGATGCCGCCGACAATCGGGGCAGAGCGCGGCATGTTAAAGAAGGTCAAGAAGACCGCAAAGCCCAACAGACCAAACACGATGGAAGGTACAGCTGCCAGATTGTTGATATTGACTTCAATAAAGTCCGTGAGCGCATTTTTCGGCGCGAATTCTTCCAGATAGACAGCGGTTGCGACCCCAATCGGCACAGCCGTGCAGAAGGTCACTAAGAGGGTGAAGATCGAGCCAACCAATGCCGAAAGGATACCCGATAATTCTGGCTCGTTGGAGTCAGAATTGGTGAAAATGGTTGTGTTGAGAGCCGGGCGAATAGCCCCGTCAATTTGCAACTGACGGCCAAAGGCGATGACTTCATCCGGCACAGCGCGTCCATTCTGCGGAGTCGCGACCTGTACCGTGCGCCAAGGTTGGTTGGCTTGGGCTTTGGTATCACGCACCAAAAGGACGCCTTGGGCAGCCGATGGCGCGATCCGCATCAACTTATAGGTCGCGCCACCCACTTCTACCAAAATGCTCGGCTTATCATCGCTGAGGGCAATCGCCCCGCCCTCGCCTTGCACTGCGGCACGGTAGGCCGCGATTGTCGCAACATCGACTTCGGTTTCGCCGAGAAGATTATCCACCAAGGTTTGAGCTTGATCGGCCAAGGCTTCTGCAGCCGCCAACCCTGGTCCATTAGAAGCCTTCAGTTCGGCCACACGGGCATCCAAAGCAGCCACTTGGGTTTGGGCAATGCCTAGGCGCTGGCGCTTGAGACCGAGCGCTGTTTCAAGTTCTGTGGCGGCGACTGCCAAATCTTCGCGCAGATTGGCAACTGGCTTGGCAAATGGCGCACGGCCGCCAGATAAGGTGTAGGTGCCATCTGCTGCCAGAATGGCGGTTAGGGATTCTTGGCCTTCACTCACCCGTGTTTTGCCGTAAGCGCCCTTCAGAAACAGATCGAGGTCATCATTGATCGGCAAGGACACGTCAACGGTTTTGCCAATCAGGCTAGGATCTTGCGCCAAGGTCCGGCCAATGGGGACAGCGGCCAGCGAGGTAACCACATCAAACAAATCGTCCAACTTTCCATCGGCTTCTGCGGTGGGGAAGCGTTGGATCAAAGCGTCCTGAACGAGACCGTAAAAATTGCCTTGCTCGCGAATTTCAGTTGGGTTCCGATTGCCCATCGGATCTGCTTTTTCAGCGCTGACCTGCAAGGTCACGTGTAGACGGTTTTCGGTCAATGCGGGAATGGACTGGGCGATGACTGACAGCAACAGAAGGCCGCAGGCCGCGATCGCAGTTGCGACCATCGTAATGCCAAACCAACGGAACCGGGTTTCGGCCGCATGGCGCCGCTTGATTTGACGGTTCACGATATCCCGCAGCGCGGTCCGAGAAGGGGCGACTGAGTCACTCATATTTGTCTCGATATTTTTGAACGACACGCAAAGCGATGATGTTGAGAATCAAGGTCACAAAGAACAGCACAAAGCCCAAAGCAAAAGCAGCATGGGTCTTGGGGCTGTCATATTCTTGGTCACCCGTTAGCAAGGTCACGATTTGCACGGTTACGGTTGTTACCATGTCCAACGGGTTGAGCGTGAGGTTGGCATTTTGCCCCGCGGCCATGGTCACAATCATGGTTTCGCCAAGTGCCTTTGAGACAGCCAGCAAGACAGACCCAACGATGCCGGGCAGAGCCGCAGGGATCACAACCCGGCTGATGGTCTCAGACTTGGTCGCACCCATCGCATAAGACCCATCGCGCAAGGCTTGGGGCACAGCATTGATCACGTCATCCGACAGCGAAGAAATAAAAGGAATGATCATAATCCCCATGACGAGACCTGCCGCTAGCGCACTTTGTGCCGAGACATCCAAGCCGATGCTGGTGCCAATCGCCCGAATGATGGGCGCGACCGTCAACAAAGCAAAAAAGCCAAAGACGACGGTTGGAATGCCAGCCAGCAATTCCAGCACAGGCTTCACGACTGCGCGAGCCCGCGCGCTGGCATATTCGGAAAGATAAATGGCAGAGCCGAGGCCGACCGGGATCGCAATCGCCATGGCGATCAGCATGATGAGCGCGGTCCCGGCAAACAGAGGAACCGCCCCAAACGCACCGGATTGTCCGATTTGATCGGCCCGAATGGCGACTTGCGGGCTCCATTGTGTGCCAAACAAAAAGTCGATTGGACTATAGCTGGAGAAGAACTTGAGCGTCTCAAACAGTAGCGACAAAACGATGCCAAGGGTGGTCAGGATAGCAATGCCAGAAGCCACCATCATGGCCGCCTTGATACAGCTCTCAACCGCATTGCGGGCGCGGAAGTCACGACCCAGATGCGAGCGCGACAGGAAGAAGCCCAAAGCAGATAGCGCCAGTGCGCCCAGCCCAAATGCGATGTTCAAATTGGCCGAGATCCCACGCATGCCTTCAGCCGCCGCCAAGACATCTGGGGTGCGTTGGCTAGGAGTGCCACCAAAGGCGATCTTGCTGGCGTCGTTAAAGAACAAGTCCAACCGCTCTTTTGGCAAGGCCAAAACTTCCGGCGGCAAGCTATGAGACAACAGCGAGCGAATAGCAGATGGGGCAATCAATTCATGCAGCAACAAGAGGCCTAGTGCTGGGCCGACCACCCACAAAACCGCGTACCACCCGTGGTGCCCGGGCAGCGAGTTCAAACGTCCTTGACCTGAATTGGCTATTGCCAGCGCATTGGTCGCGCCAGTTTGCCAAGCCCAGGTGCCGAAAGCCAGCACAACGGCTGCCGCGATCAGGCTTACAGGCACATCTGCGAACGCTTCCATGAAGATACAAAGCCCCTGCCGGACAATCCGGCACCATTTCTTACCCGCCCCATAAGGCTTTGCTGAGAAGGCAAGATTACATTTTTATGACACTTCGATGACACTGGCGGCGCTTAGTGGCCTCAGCCTGCTTGGATTTCTGCCATTGTCCGTACAGGACCCAATTCTAAAGGTTGCGGTAAATAGACCGAAAAGGCAGTTCCCCTGCCCTGTTCGCTCTCCACCACCAAACCACCGCGGTGGCGGTTGACGATATGCTTCACGATAGCCAAGCCTAAACCGGTACCACTCTTACCCGTGGCGGTTTCCTCCACGCGGTAGAAGCGCTCTGATAGGCGCGGCAAATGTTGGCGCGCAATGCCCGGGCCCGAATCCTCAACTCGTAGCGTGCAATAGAGCCGATCCCGGTCAACTTCTGGGCTGGTGAGCGGGAGACGTGACGCCCCATCCCACTCGCGCATGGCCGATTTCAAAGCGGACTCTCGGTCAAGCCAAGCAGACAACACGATGCGAATGTCAGACTGTGCCCCCCCATATTTGAGGGCATTATCTATGAGATTGGCCGCAATCTGCTGAATCTCATCCCAATCCCCAATCACCCAAAGCGGATCATCGCCCGCCTTGAACTGAATACGC
>JAJTGP010000124.1 GCA_021299265.1 Hyphomonadaceae bacterium
GTTACCGGTTCGGCGCTTAGAGGAGCCACATCACTTGGTTTTGGCAGAGCCGACATCGTTGCTATTATTCAGACGATTGAACGGCGTCATTTTTATAAGTCTATGACTTCACATGGCGACCACAGAGTATGGCAAGATGTGTATCATGTTCCGTCCCGTCAAGGGACATTGTACGTAAAGTTTACGGCTGATGCTGTGGCCGAGTTTTTGCTTTTGTCGTTCAAGGAGAAGGTCGATGAGTAACCCCACCTGTCCCGAAACGGGCTCTGTTATGTATCGTGACGTCCGGCCGATTACGATTAAATACAAGGGCCATCAAGTAGAGATACAGATGCCTGGCTGGTATTGTGATGAGAGTGACGAAAGTATTCATACCGGTGAGGATTTGAAGGTCTCAGACCGTGCTCTCAATAGGTTAAAGGCCGAAGTGGAAAATTTATTAGTGCCCGAGACCGTGCGCCGTATCAGAAAACGCTTGAGATTAACGCAAAAGGACGCCGGTCGATTAATCGGTGGTGGGCCGAACGCGTTTCAAAAATATGAGAGCGGTGACGTTCTTGTTAGCCATGGGCTTACAAGTGCGTTGTTATTGCTTGAACGGGATCCGTCTGGACTCACAGTTTTAAAAAACCAGAGACAGCGTGAGAACGCCGCATAGAGCAAGTTCTTTGGAATATCATCCACGGTCGCTCCGATACGGCACTTGATCTCCAACGCCCGCAGTAAAATCTGTCAACTAACTCAGTACCATGTCTTAGTAGGGCCGTCGTCTTTTGCTTTGGGTGCAGGCGCATCACTCCCCAACTCAAAGTCGGCCCAAACCTTGTAGGTGCGCGCCAGCGTTAGCGTGAACGCCACATTCCATTCGAGAGGCTGAACACCAACACGCTTAAGCCTTAGTATGTGCGGGGCGCAAAAAGGATGAGCCCAGCACCCAGTAAGCATATGAGCCCGCCACTGATATCCCAAACATCGGGCCTAGTGCGCTCAAGAAACCACATCACGCCCAATGATGATACGATGTATATGCCCCCATAGGCTGCAAAAGCGCGCCCTGCACTGTTTGACGGGATCAAGGTCAATAGCCAGGCAAAAATCACGAGCAAACAAACGCCGACCAAAAGCCAGAGCTTAGGTGCTCCATTGCGGAGAACTGCCCAAACCGCAAAGCAGCCCCCAATTTCGGCCGCGGCCGCTGCGGCATACACAAAAACCTGGATCGGCGTGCTGATGACCGTCATGAGTTAGCGCCTTTGAATTTTAACATGCGTAACATGACGCAAGCTTACCATGGTCCATCTCTAACGTGACTGCCCTGATAGAGAATCGTTCTTCAAGCACTTCGACGAGAGCCACAAGTGTAGCATTGGAAAATAAAAGTAAGGCTTCAAGGCAATAGTGAGACTTCGCTCCAGTTGATACATTTATTGCCTCCTTGTTGATCCGAAATCTCTATTTGTCCGAGGAAAATCAAAATAAACTTTTAGTGTTTTCTGGACTTGCCTTGAGCAAAAGCAGAAGAACTCAGGTCATTCGCTTGGCAATTTTTCTGACATTTCTTTGCAAATAGAGGACATGCGCTCGATATGTTGCCGAGCAGGTTTGAACACTGTCGACCGCCCTCCATTTGCTTGCGATAGACAGGCTCTTAAAAATGTTTCTTGTCGTTCACTTGGCTCCTTGGATGCCGAGATTTGATCCCAAAATTCTCTGCTAGATTTACCTTCATAGGCGTCACAAAACTTAATCAGCGCAAGAGAATGACGGCGCACAGCAACGCTATTACCTGGTCGCCTTCTTGGAAAGACGCCCACATTATGAGTCTGCTGGGCTTCGGCTCGACAGCGGCCAGCAAGCTCTGACACATCAGATGCAGCGGCAACAACAGTATTTCTCTGTGGCATAACTGGCTCAGTGGCCCCGGCCGTGGCAGGTCCAATCTGGGTCAAAATAATGACACTAAGTAGAAGCATTTTAGACATTTTGCGATTCCTTCCTTGTTGAACAGTGACCGACAGCAAAGACTTCGCCTTGCCGCCGGGGATTACCTAAGCATCAGGTCGAGGTGAATAAGCCAACAGCCTTAGCGCGTTGAAAACAACGATTAAGGTTGAGCCCTCGTGCATCAACACGGCCGGACCAATCCCAAGGCCAAAGATGGTTGCGGGTACCAGTAGACCGACAACGCCAAGACTAAAGAACAGGTTCTGTTTGATCGTTTTGTTGGTTTTTCGGCTGAGGCCAACAGCAAACGGTAAATGGCTGAGATCGTCAGCCATGAGCGCTACATCGGCCGTTTCGAGCGCTACGTCTGAGCCTGCTGCCCCCATTGCAATACCAACGCTGGCGCTGGCCATGGCGGGCGCGTCATTCACGCCATCTCCGAGCATCGCGACTTTTTGTTGGGCTTGGAGTTTTTTGATCGCCGTGACTTTGTCTTGTGGCATGAGATCGCCCCACGCCTCGTCAAGACCAACTTCCTTGGCGATGGCGTCGGCGACCGGCTGGCTATCGCCGGAAATCATAATCATACGGGTGATGCCAAGATCGCGCAGTGCGGCGATGGTAGGTTTGGCCTCAGGGCGCGGGGTGTCCATCAGACCCAAAACGCCCAAATACCGGTCTGCTGCGCGGACAATCATGATGGTGCGGCCATTTTGGCGCAGACCTTGGGCGCTGTCCGCTATCGCTTGCGGCAAAGCAATGCCAACGACGTCAGAGAATAACTTGTCGCTGCCGATATGGACCAAATCGCCCTCAACGCGCGCTTCGATGCCCCGCCCAATGATCGCGCGTGTATCGGTTGCCGTTGGGATTTTTGCTTGGCCCAATTTCTCCGCACCATCACGCACGATAGCACTGGCAAGGGGGTGATCGCTAAGGCGTTCAACGGCCACGGCGATGGTAAGGAGTTCTGCTTCGGTGACACCTTGTGCGGGCACAACATCAATCAAGCGCGGCCGACCCTCAGTAAGCGTGCCGGTTTTGTCAAAAGCAATGGCGGTGAGGCTACCCAGCGCCTCAAGTGGCGCGCCACCCTTGATCAAGACGCCACCACGTGCCGCGCGGGCCACACCTGATAAAACAGCACTGGGTGTGGCGATGGCCAAGGCGCAGGGGCTGGCGGCAACCAATACCGCCATCGCGCGATAGAAGGTATCGCGGAAGGGCTCATCAATCACAAAGCCTGCACACAAGAGCAAAGCGACAAGAGCCAACACCGCAGGCACGAATATCTTTTGAAATTTGTCGGTAAACAATTGGGAGGGGGACTTTTGAGACTGAGCCTCACTGACCATTTTCACAACGCGTGCTAATGTCGTGTCACTAGACAAACGTGTGACATAGATGGCGAGAAGGCCTGAGCCATTGATGGTGCCAGCGAACACGATGCTGGCTTTATCAACACGCGCAGGCTCCGCGGCGGCGAGCGCAATGTCGTTCACCGGCTGCTTGTCTGCGGGCACGCTCTCCCCTGTGACTGGGGCTTGGTTGACTGCACTATGGCCTTCTATGACAAAGCCATCTGCGGCCAAGCGTTCATTGGGCTTTACGACGACAATGTCGCCGATTTGAAGCGCACTGACGGCAATTTCTTCGGTGGTATCGCCACGGCGCACCAAGGCCGTTTGGGGGGCAAGCTCTGCCAGTGCTTCAATGGCGCGCTTGGCGCGGCCCATGGCATATTGTTCCAGTGCGTGGCCAATGGAGAATAGGAACAAAAGCAACGCGCCTTCTGCCCACGCGTCAAGTGCTGCCGCGCCCGCCGCTGCGACCAGCATGAGGGAATCGATTTGAAACTTGCGGGCGCTAAGCGCTTCCATCGCCTCTTTCAATGTGAAATAGCCGCCGAAAAAATAGGCGGCGATGTAAAGTCCACGTGGCACCCAGTCATTTAGGCTGGTCGTCTTTGAAATGATAAAGCCAATGGCTAAAAGCGCGCCGCAAATGAATGCAAAATACAGCTCCGTGCGTTCACCAAGGATGCCGCCATGAGCGTGGTCGTGCCCATCGTGATCATCATGGACAGGCGCTTTGCCGGAACTCACATGTATCGGGGGCTTGGCCTGAGTCATGTCGAAACTCCTTTTATGAATCGCGCCGCCCAAATTCCAACGCCGTAAAGAGCTATCGTCAGCAAAATACCAGCCAGCAACGCCCCCCAGAACCCCATGCCCGAACGCAACAGCATCGGGATTACAAGGAACATTGGCAGGCTTGGTAACACCAGCCAAAAGGTCGAGGTTAAATGGCTGGCGATCAAAACTGGGTCTTGGGTCTCGCGCCAGAGCCAGATCACCGCCAAAATACTGACCAGCGGCAGAGACGCAACAAGCGCACCCATAGTTGGGTTGCGCTTGGCTATCTCTGCTATGGCCCCAATCAGGAGAGCGGAGATCATAACTTTGATAAAGAATGTCATATCTCAACTCTCCTCTGGGTAAAATTCAACCAACAACCAAAGTGAAAGGCACGACCAAAACCTTGCCACCCTTTTGCACTTGCAAAAACAGTCTGTGCGTCCCGCTGACTTTGGGATGAAGTTCAAAGCCAAGGATCGGTCCACCACGTGCGGTTTCATCCTTGGGTTCTGCCCCTTCTGGATGGCCGTGCAGCATGCTGGCACCGCCTTCGGAAAAACCCACTAAATGCGCATAAGCGCCCATGATGGGCTCA
>JAJTGP010000193.1 GCA_021299265.1 Hyphomonadaceae bacterium
TGGCTCAAGCGAGCGAGGAAACCCACGCGCCAGAGGCTGAAGCGGTCGTACCCACGTCGACGCCGTTAAAAGGCCGCTTGGCCATCTCAAGCCCCATTCCCGTCGAGGATGATCCGTTTGCGGACTTGCAGATTGATCGTGCCGGTGCGCCTGCAGGCAGCCAAGCAGGTGCTTGGAGCTGGAAGCAAGTCCTATCCAGTCTCGATTCCAAAGGCCCAAACCCAGACAATCAGCGCATTATGGCGCTCCTGACTGAGTTGGACCTAGAGCGCGCTATGGATGATGCCATGCTAGACCGTTTGCGGGCTATGGCCAGCCGTTCGCGCGATCAAGCCCGTCGGGGCACGCGCGAGGCGGTGACTAACAGCGTTAAGGCTATGCGCTTAAAGCTGACGATGGATGCAGACTTGCGCGCCATTATTGTCCGTTTTGTCGAAGCCCGGCGCGAGGCCGCAGCACGTGGCCGCCTCAACGGTCATGAGGCGCGAATCTATTTGGTTGCTGACGCCGCCTTTGAAGCATAATCAGCATTAGCTTCCTCCACGGCCCATTTCATCGCTTTGATGGCAAAGCTACGCGTTGCTTGTTCAAGTGCGCGGGCAGGCTGGGTGACATCGCCGCGCGCGGCAATCGCTTCGCCAGTAATGACCTGAGAAGCCAAGGGCTTACCTGAATAAACCTCGATCAAACGGGCGGTAGCTTCAATGCGCGCCATACCTTTGGTCCGGCCCTGCGGTTCGGTCACCTGGAAGTCGCTCACGTCGAAGTGCAGCTCATAATCCGGCCGCGCAATCGTTACCGCCCGAACAGCTGCCCGCGTTGAGCCCGCCAAATCAAAGGTTTCCAGCACGACATTCTGGATCGACAAAGGTGCCGAAGCCGAGAAGCGCAGACCATCGACATACGCAAAGGTGCGGTCTTTACGCAGTACGGCAATCTGATTGCCGAGCAGGATGGCAGGCATCGTCGGCACACCAATGCCAATGGTGAACGGGCCCTTCTGAGCTTGCTTTGGCACGGTCGGGTCAGCCCGCATCGCCACCACAGCGGGGGGCTTTCCAGGCTTTGGCAACAGGGTGATACAGCCTGCTACCGGCACGGTCATAGTAGCAATGGCCAATAGAAGGCCCAGACGTCTGGTCAGTTTCATTTTTTCCACTTTACTGTCGCGTTGGCAGGACGGTTGACGATATCCAGCGGATTCTGGCTGATTTGTTGACCTAGGGCATCAAAGGTCATGGACGTGTTACGCACTTCTTGGGCGGCACGGCTCATGTCCGGCAAGGTTTGGTCTGCACCAATTTTAAAGAAGCGATCAATTGAGACAACCGCGCGATTGGTATTGTCTGCGACAGCACCGAATTGGTTGGTTGCAACCCGCATGGCAACGGCTGTTTCATTGAATTCCTTCAAGGTCGACTGCGCCTCGGTCAAGGCTTCCATGGTCTTAGCCAAGGTCAATTCTGCCCCGCCAGATAAGGAGTTCGCATCCTCATTCAGGCCATCCACCAAGAGACGGCTCGAACTGACCAAAGCAATGGATTCTTGGCCCAAGGTATTGGTTTGAGTCATCAAATTCTTGCCAAGTGTATCATAAGTCGCTGCGGTCACGGTGGCTTGATCGGTAAACCGCCGAGCCGATTGGGCAAATAAATTGGCTTCCTGCGTGGTTTCCCGGAAGGTCTCCGCTGCTAAGCTGGCCTCACGCAGGGTCTTAGAAAAGTTCGCGATGTTCTCGGCGTCGAGCAATTTATTCAAGCGGGCAACCGCTTCGAGTGAAGTAGAGATCACGCCTTCCCCATCCTGCAGCAAGCGGTCCAGTTGGCCGCGTTGGCTGGTGATGATCGGGGGGCTTTGGCCAATACGCGCAAACATGCGCTTGGCCCCATCTGAACCTGCGAGGATCTGAATATAGGTTGAGCCCGTCAGACCCGACGGCTCCAACTGGGCGATAGAATCAGTTTTGACGGGGGTGGTGCTTTGAACGCGAATGCGCGCGACAACGTCTTTGGGATTTTTATCACTGAGGCGCAGATCGGTGACTTCACCGACTTTAATGCCGTTGAAGCGAACCTCGCCGCCAATTTCTAAACCGCGAACAGGCCCTTCGAACACGACATCATATTGCGACCCTTGTCGATTGACGCCGGAATTGCCCATCCAGACTGTAAAGATGATGGCCGCGATGATGCTCAGGATCGTGAACATACCGATCATGACGTAATTGGCCTTTGTTTCCATCTTCTTCTCCTGATTTGGCCGTTCAGCCTAAGGCAGCCCGGCCACGCGGCCCGCCAAAGTAATCTGACAACCAACCCGTCGCATGTTCACGTAAATGGTCCAATGGACCGATAGCGGTAACTTTGCCCTCTGCCAATGCCGCAACCCGATCACACGCGTCGCGTAGCGTATCTAAATCGTGTGTGATCAAGAAAACCGTTAGCCCGAGAGTCTCTTTCAACTCGTTTACCAAAGCGTCAAACTTGCCTGCCGTGATCGGATCGAGGCCAGCGGTCGGCTCGTCGAGGAACAAAATATCTGGATCAAGTGCAATGGCGCGCGCGAGGGCTGCCCGTTTGCGCATCCCGCCAGAGAGTTCAGAGGGCAGTTTGTCGGCCGAGGACGGAGGCAGGCCCGCCATCAAAATCTTCAAATCTGCGATCTCCAGACGCAACTTAGGCGGCAGATTCGTATGCTCGGTTAGCGGCACCATCACGTTCTCTCGGACGGTGAGGTTGGAGAACAAGGCCCCATCCTGGAACATCACGCCCCAGCGCGCGTCGAGCGCTTTGCGTTCAGCAGGATCATTCGACCACACATCATGGCCCAATACCATGATTTTGCCCTCAGACGGCGGCCGCAGGCCAATGATTGCGCGCATCAGGACCGACTTACCCGTGCCTGACCCGCCAACAATGCCAATGGTCTCCCCACGCAGCACATCCAGATCCAAGTGCTCGTGGATCACCACATCCCCAAAGCGATTGCCAACGCCGCGCAGCCGGATAGCCACTTCATCGTCGGGAATGTCCAAAATTGGGGTGAGAGCACCGGCTGGATTCATATGCCAAGCTCCATGTAAATCAGCGCAAAGATCGCCTCGACCACGATAACCATAAACAAGGCTTGCACCACCGAAGCGGTAGTGCGCTGACCAAGGGAGATGACGTCGCTTTCCACATTTAGGCCCTGCCGACAGCCAATGATCGCAATGATGAAGGCAAACACGGGGGCCTTACCCATCCCGGCCCAAAACTGATCCACACCCACATTGTCGTTCAATCGGTTGAAGAACAGGGTCGGGCTGATATCCAGCGTCAGCATGGTCACAATCGCACCCCCAGCGATCCCAGCAATCATGGCAAGGAAGGTCAAGATCGGGAACATCACCAACAACGCGATGACACGCGGCACCACCAGCATTTCCATCGGGCTCATGCCTAGGATGCGCATGGCATCAATCTCTTGGGTCATTTTCATCGACCCGATCTGGGCAGTGAAGGACGAGTCTGACCGCCCGGCCAGAATGATGGCCGTGATTAAAACCCCAAATTCACGCAGAACCGCAAAGCCCACCAACTCAATGGTGAACACCGAAGCGCCAAAATCCTGAAGAATGGTCTTGCCCAAAAAGGCGATCACAGCGCCGATGAAAAACGACAAGGTCATCACAATCGGCACGGCATTGAGGCCAGCACTTTCGGCAACCGCAAATGTCGGCAACCAGCGTACCCGACTTGGATTGGCTATCGCTTTGCCACAAGCCACGACGGTCTCGCCAAAGAAGCCAATCGTATCGATCATCTCCTCATAGACTTGCGTCATGCTGCGACCAATGCGCTCCAGCAATTGACGCCACAAGGCCACGGGTTCGGGCAGAGCATCGCAGCCCGCGGTAAATTTGCGGACTTCGGCGAGCATACGCCCCGCCACTGGATGCTTGCCGAGCATCTGGGCGGGCTCCGCCGCAGAGGAGTCCAGCGCCTTTTCGATGACATAGGCACCGGCTGTATCAAGGTCCATCAAGCCGCTGACGTCAACGATGGCCGGCCGCCCCTCCACCATATCCCGCACAGGACGCAGCTCCGCATCGATTTGTCCAATCGTATGGATTGTCCAATCCCCGGTCACCCGAAGGACTGGCGCAGGTCCGCTACGATCAATCGTAAACTGGGCCTCTTGTTCGGGCAAGAAAGGGCCTTCCTGGCTAAATCCTGTTTGACCACCTGAATGAATGGTGGCGCGATCTGGTACGAATCGTTGTGCACATCGGGTACAACAAAGTCTAGCTTAGAGCCTAGGGCCTTGTTGGAAAAGAGGCTTACCCGCATTTACAAGGTGCAAGCTGTGACTGGATTGCCTCAGGCGCGCCCGCTTCGCAAAGCCAAAAAAAGCGTTTAAGAGGCAGCATGAAGTTTCATGTCCAAAAAGAAGTCTGGCCCCTCAAAGGGATTTTTAGGATCGCCAGAGGTGCGCGCACGCAAGCCCAAGTTGTCACGGTAAGACTGGAGCATGCGGGCTTTATTGGGCGCGGCGAGTGTGTGCCTTATGCGCGTTATGAAGAAGATTGCGACAGCGTGATCGCCCAGTTGGAAGCGGTGCGGACCCAAGTTGAAGCCGGTGTTGATCTAGAAGCCTGCCAAAGCCTTCTGCCAGCCGGTGCAGCACGAAATGCTCTCGATTGCGCCCTATGGGACTTGAAAGCCAAGAGCCTGAACCAACCCGTCTGGACCTTGGCGGGCCTGCCAGAGCCCAAGCCTTTGGTCACCGCCTTCACTATCTCGCTCGATACCGCCGAAGCCATGACCCAAGCGGCCTTAGCAGCCGCAGGGCGGCCGATTTTGAAGGTCAAGATCGGTGGCGAACATGATTTGGATTGCGTTCGGGCGGTCGCCAAGGCGCGGCCAGATGCGCGTCTAATTGTCGATGCCAATGAAGGCATGCAGCCAGACACCTTGCCCGGCCTGTTGGCAGAGGCGCGCAGTTTGAACATTGATGTGGTGGAGCAACCTTTTGCCGCCAGCAAGGATTCAAGGCTTGGCCAAGTGGCAGCCCCCATCGCCATTTGTGCCGATGAGAGCTTTCATACCAGCGCCGACATCGAGCTTTTGGTCCAAAACTATGACGCGGTAAACGTGAAGCTCGACAAGACGGGTGGGTTTACGGAAGCTCTAAAGTCGATCCGCGAGGCACGTGCAGCAGGTCTTCGGATCATGATGGGCTGTATGGTTGGTACCAGTCTGGTGACTGCGCCTGCCGCTTTGCTCGCGCAATTGGCCGATTGGGTTGATCTGGATGGACCGCTCTTGCTGGACCAAGATCGCGATCCCGGTCTCCATTACGACGGCTCCATCCTGCATCCGCCCAGCCGGGATTTGTGGGGATAGGCTACCTATTTTCAGATCAATGAGAGGAAGAAACCCGATGTCAGGCGCGCCAGAAACCTTCTTTGCCCACACCTATTTTGAAGCGCGTGACAAGTTTCTAAAGGCCGCAGAAGCGGCTGGGGCGCACATCGAGACCCATATCATGCCCCATGCCAAAGGACCCGGCGGGCGCGAGATTGCCATGGATTGTGCGGTCCTTGGCCACGAAGATGCGAGCGCGGCCTTGGTGGTGATCTCTGGCACACATGGTCCCGAAGGCTATTGTGGCTCTGGCGTGCAAGTGGGGCTTCTCGAAACTGGCTTAGCGCAAGACTGGGCGCAGAAACTGCGGGTCGTTTTGATCCATGCCCATAATCCTTATGGCTTCTCATGGGACAGCCGATTTAATGAGGATAATATCGACCTCAATCGTAATTATCTCAAAAGCTTTGAAGCGCCCCTGCCCACCAATCCCCATTACGACCTTTTAGCGCCTTGGGCGGCACCTGCGGCGCGCGACGAGGCCAGCCTGCAAGAGGCACAAGGTAAATTGCTCGCCTTTGCGGGGGAACATGGGTTCCCGGCCCTGCAAGCTGCTTTGACTGGGGGACAGTATAATCACCCCAAGGGCGTCTATTATGGGGGTATTGCACCATCTTGGTCGAACCAAACCATCCACAAACTCCTCGCGGCCCATTGTGTCGGCTTAAAGCAAGTTGTGACCGTCGATATGCACACAGGCCTTGGCCCGTTTGGCGTGGGCGAGATCATTACCGAGGCCGCCCCATCGAGCGATCATTACCAACGCCAAGCCGCGATTTGGGGCGATGAAATCCGCTCTACCAAGGACGGTAGCTCTGTCTCGGCAGACTTGTCTGGCACGATGGATGCAGCCTTGGTGCGCGCGCTCGACTCGTCATGGAGTGCCTGCATCGCCATCGAATTTGGTACTGTCGATACGATGAGCGTGTTTCTAGCAACCCAAGCTGCCTGTTGGCTGCATTGCTATGGCGATCCCTCTGGCCCGGAAGCCTGCCAAATCCAAGCCGATAGCCGCGCGGCCTTTTATCCAGAGACCGATGAGTGGAAGAATATGGTGTGGACGCGCAGCTTGGACGTGATTGGACGAGCTGCCGCCTATCTGGCCTGATCTTCCTTCGGCAGCTTCAGGGTTGGCTGCTTAGGAGACAAGAGGAGCGAGATCAGAATGAGGCCAATCGTCGCCAAGATCACACCACTCCAATAGCCGCCCGACTGGAATTGGTCATAGAGGGACCCTGCTGCAATGCTGGCCAGCCCCATGGTTGGCGACATGATGATGGCAGACCCCAATTGTTGCCCCGTTGCGCGCTGGGCCAAGGGGATCTCAGCCTCAATCAAGCGCATAAAGCCCATATGGGTCGCAGCAAAGGTCAAAGCGTGCAGCGCTTGCACCAAGAAAGTCATGCCTAAATCTGGCGTTTGCGCGAAGGCAGCCCAGCGAATGATGCTGGCAATCCCACCCCACAGGATCAAGGTCTCAGGCCGGAAATGATTGAGACGGCTGGCCAAAAGCGCAAAAAACGCGATCTCGACAATCACGCCAAAGGCCCACAGCATACCGACTTGCGAGCCGGAAAAGCCCTGTTCCAACCACAGCTTGCTTGAGAAGCCATAGTAAAAGGCATGGGCAGCTTGAATAAAGCTGGCTGCTAACACGGCCAAGAAGAAAGTCCGCCGCTTGAAGAGGGCAAAGCTATCCTTCAATCGCGTGCTGAGCGGCGTCACGACGGGCTCTGCAATCGACTCCGGGTGCAGCCAGAAGCCGCATGCGACGGTCGCTACGCAGGAAATGATGAACCAGGCATAGACAGCCTCCACGCCAAAGGCTTGAATGGTCGCTCCTGCCCCCAAATTGGCCAACACAAAGGCGGCAGAAGCCGCTGCCCGGGCGCGCCCATAAGGCCAGCGGCGCGACTGGGAGGTGACGCGCATCACCCCAGCCTCGGCAAAAGGCATCAAGCACTGAAACATGACCCCGGTAGCAAAACAAGCCAAAGCAATCGGCCAAAAGACGCCTAAGAACGGAAAACTGAGATATCCGACTGCGAGCGCGGTAGAAAACACAATTAAGGGAATGCGGCGATCCCGGCGGCCTTCGGCCCAAGCGGCTGCTAACGGCCCCACCAATATTCTGCCAAAGCTAGAAGAGGCAAGAATGACCCCGATTTGCGCGCCACTTAAACCCTTGGTCGATGCCAACCAGACCGGCAAATAGGGCATGATGGCCCCCAATGCGACATGGGCCAGCATCATAAACAAGGTCATGCGTGCAATGGATGGCATAGGAAGGGCTTAGAGTGCTGCGCAACCGTGCCGCAAGCCCCTCCCCGCCGCTTTTTACCGCGCTGGGGCCTCGTTCGCAGGCACCAAGCGTACCAATTGACCGTTGCGCTGACCCTTGTCGCGGAAGTTCCGCATGGCGGTGGTCAAAACATAAATGTAGCCGTCTGGACCCTGCCGAACGTCGCGCACCCGCACATCGCCGAGGTCAATCCGTTCTTGGCCAATAACCTTGCCAACCGTGTCCAAGTCCACGCGAATAAGTGCACCCCGACCTTGGTCCAGACGCAAGCCACCGGCCAGCACATCGCCGTCCCAGACGCGATATTTCTTGCTACGCACCACAGCCAGACCCGAGGGCGCAATCGCTGGCGACCAAACGGCGAGTGGATCAACCAGACCCGGGCCGCTTTGATTGGGGCTGATGGGCGTGCGGGCTGCACCATATTCAACGCCATAGGTGACTTTGGGCCAGCCATAATTTTGACCAGACTGGATCAGGTTCAACTCATCCCCGCCTTGGCTGCCATGTTCGGTCGCATAAATGCGGCCTGAGACGGGATCGCGCACAAGGCCTTGGGCATTGCGGTGGCCATAGGAATAAATTTCAGGCCGCGCGCCCGGTGTGTTCACGAAAGGATTGTCCTTCGGGATGCTCCCATCATCCTTGATGCGGATGATCTTGCCCAAATGACTGCCCAAATTCTGGGCCTGATTGCGGATGAAGCTGCCATCTATGGAATTGGGTGGATTGCCGCCATCGCCAATACTGATCAGCAAGGTCTGATCGGGCAGCCACGTAAAGCGCGACCCATAGTGCTGAAAGCGCGGCTTGGCTGGGGTGACTTCAAAAATCGTCTGCACGTCCGTCAAGGCGCGACCATCCAGCTTCGCCCGCACAATACGGGTGCGGTTGGCCGCTTCATCACCGACAGAAAAGCTAATATAGATCAGCTTATTACGGGCAAAATTTGGGTGCAAGGTCACATCCATCAAGCCGCCCTGGCCGGCCGCGGTGACAGTTGGAACACCTTTGATTTCTTCGGCCTCCAAGCTCCAGTTCTGGCCAGCTTTCACATAGCGCAGCTTGCCCAAAAGCTCGGTCACCAAGAGGTCGCCATTGGGCAGAAACGCCATACCCCACGGCGCTTCAAGGTCCGCCACCATGGTTTGAGCGGTCACGTTGGTTGCTGCAGGTAGGCTGAGAGCCGGGGTCACAGGCGTTGGACCTGGCACAATCGCAGGCGGCGGACTGGCGGGGGCTTGCGCCAATACAGGCGCGGCGACACTAGCCAGCAACAAAGCGACGGCTGTTACCGCAAAGCCAGACTTATGAACCACCATCGGAATCGTCCTTCTAACGCCAAATTTGCCCGCAAGGGCCTAAAAAAGGGGCAAAGCCGATCCCGACTTCGCCCCTTCGATCTAGCTTGACCCGACTGGCGAACCTAGGGCCGAAAAGGCCCAGAACCAGTCACATTATGGTCATCGACCTACCTATTTGGCTTTCAACTCGGTCACCAAACGGTCGGCCTTATAGACTTTGGTCAAGGCTTCGGTGATAGCCGCGGTCGTGACTGAAACCGTGCGGTTCAAGCGCCCATCATAGGCATAATTGCCGCCGAGTGAGTGGATGTTGCCGTCAAAGGCGGCACCGACGACGCGACCTTGCCGGTCAATCAAGGGCGAACCGGAATTGCCGCCGATGATGTCATTGGTGGTGGAGATATTGAAGGGCGTCGCCAAATTTAGGTTTGGCTTTGCCGCCAACCAAGACGGTGCCGCGACGAATGGGAATTCGCCAGAGGCACGGTCAAAATAGCCCCCAATCGTAGTGGTCGAAGGCACATTGACGCCTGCATAGGTCCAGCCCTTCACAACGCCATAGGACAGGCGCAGCGTGAAGGTCGCATCTGGATAGACATTCGAGCCATAGACGGCAAAGCGCGCCTTGGCGATTTTCTCTGCCGCTTGCGACAGGGGGCCGTTGACCTCTTGGTTCATACGCACCGACAAAGCCCGCGCATCGGCTTCCGCGCGGCGCGCCAGAACGATGAGAGGGTCGGTAGAAGCGTCTATGGCGGCCTTGCCACCCTTGATCAAAGCCTCACGAACCGCTTTGTCGTCGAGCTTTGTGCCCGCAATGCCACGCGCCGCAATTCCTTCTGGGCTTTCAGCACCCAGCAAGCGCTTGATCGACGGATTGTCGGCCGTCAGAAATTCGCGCGCTTTCGACAGCCACAATTCCAGACCGATGACTTCCATATCCTTATAGATCGGGGCCTCAGTCAGAATTTGCTTTTCCATTTGCGCAATCGCTGCATCGGAATAGCCGGGCAAACGCTCTGCCAAGGGCTTGGCGCGCTCGTTCGACATGCGAACCAGCGCACGGGCGGTGCCATAGAGGCTGGAGATAGATCCAGCGCGGGCTTCTAGGAATTCATGTTCCCAGAACAGGTTTTGCTGCTTTGCAACGGCTGCATCAATCTGCGCCCAAGGGTCGCCAATTTCCGCCAAAAGCTTGGGATTGGCGCGGACTTTGGCTTTCAATTCGGCTTCTTCACGCTCTTTTATCGCGAAGAATTGCGGGTCCATCAACGAACGCTGCTGGCCATATTGGGCCTTATAGCTATTCTCGATACCAAACAGCATGTCTTCTGCGGAGCGCTTAGCCTCATCGCTCTTGGTGCGATATTCGACCAAGCGGCCCCGCAATTCGGAACGCACCAATTGACGGGTATGCAAGCGCATGTCGCGCTCAAACTTCAATTGGGTCGTGGTGCGCAGACGCTCAGTTGAGCCGGGATTACCCGCCACAAAGACAATGTCGCCATCCTTCGGGGTTTCGGTCGTCCACTCCAAATGGGTTGGGGTTTTAACGGGTGCGCCATCTTCATAGGCACGCAGGAAAGCGCCATCCAAATTAAAGCGTGGGAAATTGAAATTGTCTGGATCGCCGCCAAAGAAGCCCATGGCATTTTCTGGCGAGAAGACTAAGCGCACATCCTTATAGGTGCGGTACTTATAGATTTTGTATTGACCGCCGCGGAACAAGGAAATCATGTCGCAGCGGAACAATTCCTTGTCGTCACTCTTACAGGCTTCTTCTTCTAGCTTGGCGATCGCAACGCCGCGCGCTTGCGCCACTTTGCTGGCTTCAACGCCAGCGGTCGCTGCCTTCACTTTGGCGGTATTATCGATGATGCTGACCAGCACTTCGGCTTCCACACCGGGGCAGTTTTTTTCGTCGGTCAAAGCCGCTGCCAAGAAGCCGTTGAGGCCATAGTCTTTATCCGCGCTCGACAGATCGGCCACGCAACTCGATACACAATGCCAATTGGTGAGGATCAAGCCCGTATCGGATACAAAACTGGCCGAGCAGCCCGACGACAAACGTACAGCTGACTGTTGAACCTTGCTTAGCCACGCCTGATCGGGGGCAAAACCATGGGCCGCCTTCATTTTGGCGGCCGGGAACGCATCAAATGTCCACATGCCTTCATCTGCAAAGGCGGGTCCGGAAAAAGCTAGTGCCGCAGCGCTAATTGCCATCAAGAATTTCGAATGCATCGAGATCGTGTCCTAGGTGGGTGGGGCGCACCATACGCCGACCCTAGATCTGTGTTACCGTGTTCAATCAGATCACAAAAGCCAAGCGGACCCGATCTTGACAGAAAATTACACCCCGGGCCATGTCAGTTTCCCTTGACGCGAGCGGAAGTGGTGGGCATGGCAATGCGCAAATCCTTATAAGCCAACATGCTCAGGAGACGTTCACATGTCAGATATTCGCTTTGACGGCCAAGTCGCCATCGTAACCGGTGCCGGTGGTGGTTTGGGTAAGCAACACGCCCTCGAACTGGCCCGTCGTGGTGCCAAGGTTGTCGTCAATGATTTGGGCGGCGCGATGGACGGAACTGGCGGAAATTCAGCCGCAGCCGAAGCCGTTGTGGCAGAAATTCAAGCCTTTGGCGGTGAAGCCATCGCCAATGGTGCTTCCGTCACCGATGATGCAGGTGTGGCCAATATGGTTGCCCAAGTCATGGAGAAATGGGGCCGGATCGACATCTTGATCGCCAACGCAGGTATCCTGCGCGACAAGAGCTTCTCGAAAATGGAAATCGCCGACTTCGACGTCGTCATGAATGTTCACCTGATGGGCACCGTAAAGCCTGTGAAGGCGATGTGGGAAATCATGAAGGCCCAAAACTATGGCCGTATCGTTGTCACCACCTCGTCGAGCGGCATGTATGGCAATTTCGGCCAGACCAATTATGGCGCAGCCAAGCTCGCGCTCTATGGCTTCATGAACACGCTGAAAATCGAAGGCGCGAAGAACAACATCAAGGTCAATGCAATCAGCCCCGTGGCTGCGACCCGCATGACTGAAAACCTGATGCCGCCACAAATGCTCGACCTGTTGAAGCCAGAATATGTTACCCCCGGCGTGATGTTTCTGGTCAGCGAAGAGGCCCCAACCGGCACCGTCTTGTCCGCAGGTGCAGGCGTATTCGCGGTCGCCAAAATCTATGAAACCGACGGCATTTGCCTAAAGGACGACGGCATCACTGCCGAAGAAGTTCGCGACAATTGGGACAAGATTTGCGACCCAGCTGGTCATGAAGCCTATGAGCAAGGCGGCGGTCAGACCGGCAAATTCATGCGCAAGCTGTCGGGCGGCTGAGCTTAGGCCCACCCAAAACTCAATCAAACATGCTGCCGACCCGCGCCTCACCTCTCAAGGCGCGGGCGGCTTTTATTTTGTCGATATAGGCTTCCATTCTATGGTCATCCAAGAGACGCGGATTGCCGAAAATGAATGAGATGATGCCAGCAATCGTGTGAAAAATTTTCACAAACCCGCTGCGGTCACGCCGCATGATCGGCTTGCCCAAAGTCGTTAAAAGTCGCGGATCGCCCGTGTGGCGATAGGATGAAAATAGTGGTGGCGGTAAGGTGGTGACAAGGTCCCAGCCATTTACAAACCGGTAGTGCGGGCAGACAACCAAGCGATCAAACGACAAGTCCCCCACCCGCGGCGCGCCGAATGTATAGCAGGCCGCTAGATTATCCCGCTCCAACTGGGTCGAGGCAATCTGCGCCATAGCGCCGCCCAAACTATGGCCAGTCAAATAAAGCCCCTTCGTATCCGGCACGAGGCGGTTCACGTCTGCCAATAGTTGAGCACCGATCCGATCATAAGCTTTCTTGAACCCCTTATGGATTTCCACGCTGCCCAAGCGTGTATCGACCGACACGGTTTCGCTCATCAGATTGGTCTTCCAATCGACATAGGAATCGGTGCCGCGAAAGGCGATCACGGCGAAATCGTCGGCACGCGCAAGAAAAGCTTGGCTACCCGCCTGATCATAGGAGGCAAGCAGTGTAAACTGTCCTTGATTCAAGAGTTTGGACAGCTTTTCTAAATCTGTCTCATAAGACAAAAGTGCCAATTTTGCCATAAGTTCGGCTGTCCGCTCCGAGAAAGCGGCGCGCCAAGTCGGCAAGCTCTTGGCCTCATCCGGGCCAAGCGTAATTAGGTGTTTTGGGGGTGGCGATTCTGTATCCATCCGCGAAGTCTAAACGACTTCAAACAGGGATGGATAGATGGCCCTCAGAGCTTGGCATGACTGCTGCACCCACGCTCTGAGGGTCTATCCTAGGCACTAGAGGCCCAACACCATTTTTGCCATGATGTTGCGTTGGATTTCGTTAGACCCGGCATAGATCGAGGTCTTGCGATAATTGAAATAGGATGGGGCCACAGCCACCGCATAGTCCGGCACGGGGAACGGGTCGTTTGAACGCCCATCCAAAATGCCCCAACTGTCGGCAACAAATGGGATACCCGATGCGCCCACGGCTTCCAAAGCAAGCTCAGAAATGGCTTGCTGCATCTCGCTGCCTTTGCACTTCAACATAGAAGAAGCCGCACCGACCGACTTGCCCGAGGAGAGGCCCGAGAAGATTTTCATCTCGGTGGCATCCAGGGCGTTGATCTGGATTTCCAGCTCGGCAATCTTGCGGCCAAAATCTGGGTCTTCCAAGAGAACGCGGTCGCCGGCCAGTTCGACAGCGGCGATGCGCTTGACCTTTTTGAGGGCGTTTTTCAGGCCCGGTGCATAGGCATTTCCACGCTCAAACTCGAGGAGATATTTGGCATAGGTCCAGCCTTTGCCCTCTTCGCCGATCAGGTTTTCTGCGGGCACAAACACGTCTTCATAGAAGACCTGATTGATCTCTTGCTGGCCTTCAACCGGGCCATCCAGAGTTGGCAAGGCGCGCACGCTAATGCCCGGTGTGGTCATGTCGACCAGAATGAAGCTGATGCCGTTTTGGTTTTTGGCTTCTTGGCTGGTACGCACCAGATTGAACATCCAGTCGGCCCATTGGGCTTGGGTGGTCCAAATCTTTGAGCCGTTGAGAACATAGCCCTCAACCCCATCGCGCACGGTCTTTTCTGCCTTCATCTGCAGGCTGGCCAAGTCCGAACCCGAGCCGGGTTCGGAATAGCCTTGGCACCACCAAATGTCCGAGGTCAAAATCTTGGGCAAATGTTGGGCTTTTTGCTTGTCATTGCCAAATGCCATGATGACAGGGGCCACCATCTTCAGACCCATGGGCGATGGCGACGGACAGCCCGCAGCCGAAACTTCCATATTGAAGATATAGCGCTGGCTGGACGTCCAGCCCGGCCCGCCATGCTCAACGGGCCAATCTGGGGCAGCCCAGCCGCGTGCGGCGAGCTTCTTTTGCCATTCGACTTGGCCTTCCTTGTCCAGATAACCATTTTTGGACAAGGCCATTTTCACCCGCAGAGCGGGGGTGTAGTTTTCCGCGATCCAAGCGCGGACTTCGGCTTGGAAAGCCAAATCTTCAGAAGTGAATGCTAAATCCATCGCAGCTTATCCTAGAATACGGCTGGGCCTTGGGTCAGTTTTGGTGGCGCAGCGAGGAAGCCGCCGATTTTGGCAACGAGTGCAGCCATATGTTCGGTCTTGCCATGCGCATCGAGTGCGGCTTGATCGGCATAAAGCTCCAGCATGAAATAGTCGGTTTCAGCTTTTGCGCTTTTGCACAATTGATAGACGGTGGCACCGGGCTCTTTCGCCTTCACAGTAGTGACAAATTCGGTCAACAAGGCTTCAAATTCGGCATTCTTGCCAGCTTGGATGGTGAATTGTGCGCAGATTCCGATCATCTGGTTTTCTCCCTTAAGGCTTAAGTTGGTTTTCTTGTTGCTGTGGCTTTGGTTATAAGTCGTTTGAAGCGTGATGGAAGGGCAAAGGTGCGGCTAGCTGCTTAGCCCAGTCCGAGACACTTATAGGTTTCAGTCACCAAGCGCCCACCGCGCGGATCGCCCGCAAGATTGGGTGCCATCAGGTTCATGGCATAGGACACACCTAGCTTGTTTTCGGGGTCCGCAAAGCCAAAACTGCCGCCCCAGCCAGAGTGGCCGAAACTCGTATCATTGGGGCCATAAAGGCCATTGGCGGAGAGGATGAAGCCCGCTGCCCAGCGAACCCAGACACCCAAGACTTTGTCCTTACTGGCACGCCGCTGCGCAACCATGCGATCAACGCTTTCAGAAGAAAGGATGCGAACGCCTTCTAACTCGCCGCCGCGCGCCAACGCCCCATAGACGCGCGCAATGCCGCGCGCATTGGCACTGCCGCCTGCCGCACCATTGCCAGCGGCCATCCAATCAGATCGATTAGCCTCCAGCGGGCTCATCCGCGGGCTACCCATGGCAGATTTGACGACAGGGTCAGTCGCGGGGGGACTTGCTGCCATCATCGGTGCCCATGGGGCCACGATTGGCGCGCGGCGGTGATGTTGGTCAGAAGGAAGACCAATCCACACATCCGCCTTTAAGGGCGTAGCCACTTCATCGGCAAAGAAGTCCATGAGCGAGCGGCCATCTGTTCGCCGTAACAGCGCATCAACCCAATGACCAAACACGCCGGCATTATAGGCATTGGCTGATCCTGGCGGAAATAAGGGGGCCTGGGCAGCCAGACGCGCTGAAAAAGTCGGGATATCCAGCATCTCTTCGGTCGTGGCTGGCGTGTCTGCGCCTTGAATGCCACTGGCGTGGCTCAGCAGAGTCTCCACCGTGATCGCCTCTTTGCCATTGACGGCAAATTCCGGCCAATAGGTCGCGACAGGTGCCTGATAGTCCAAAAGGCCGCGTTCAACGGCCATTCCGATGCAGAGCGCAGCCATACCCTTGGTCGTGGACCACACATTGAAAAGATCATCCGGCCCCAAGGGCTCAGAGCGATCTTCATCGCGTGCACCGCCATAGAGATCGATGATGGTTTCGCCATCTTGAACGACGCTGAAGGTCGCACCCAGTTCTTCGCCACCGGCTAAGTTCTGCGCGAATGCGTCTCGAACGGGTTCAAACCCTTGCGCAACAAATCCGTGGACCGCTGGTGCTTGTGACATCGCCTTCTCCCCTATCAGACGCGCTCTCTAGGGCGCTTTTGGTCCCTCCTTGCGACACGCAGTCACAAATGCAGGCAATATCTGATCACGATCCACCGGCTGAGCTCGATAGTCAACGTCACCCGACGTCAAGGTAAAGTCGCTGGCTGCAAGGATGGTTTCGGCCACGCCCGTCTCGGCTAAACCAATTTTGCCCTCTACCAATTTTCGGTCTCCTTCCCGCACGCCGCCTTGGCGACGGACCTCTTGGAAGGCAATGCGGCCCACCTTCGTCGTCAGAACTAGATTTGGCTGGGCTGAGGGTGCCGGAAACACGTGGGCGCGCAACGTGATGCGCTGTTGATCATCGCACCACAAGACGAGGTCAGGCGCTGCCCCCGGGCGCGACAAGAAGGCCGCAGCCCCGGATTTCTGCTCAACCAAGCGCCATGAGAGTGGCCCATCAGAGCCGACGCGATCACGCGGGTTTTGATCTTGATCACCGGGATCGCACGCGCCGACCGCACAGGCGAGTAGGCAAAGGGCTAAACGCTTCATTGGCCGGTAAAGCTGGGGCTACGCTTTTCCAAGATCGCATCCACACCCTCTTCATGGTCTGCGGTGTGGTGCATCAGGCCTTGGGAAGCCGCCGATAACTCCATGATCGTGTCAAAGGTTGCTGTCTGGCCTTGGCGCATCAAGGCTTTGGTGACGCGCAGCGCATGGGGCGGCTGCATCGCAATTTTTTCAGCCATGGCTCGGGCCTCGCTCATCAAAACATCTGCCTCAACCACGCGGGATACAAAGCCGAACTCACGCGCAGTCTGGGCATCTACCACATCGCCAGTAAATAACAGCTCACAGGCGCGGCTCCAGCCCACGATGCGCGGTGTCAGCCAAGCCCCGCCATCGCCCGGGATCAGGCCTAGCTTCAAGAAGGTCACGCCAAATTTCGCCCCGCTAGCCGCCAACCGAATATCGCCCATACAGGCCACATCACAGCCAAGCCCGATGGCGGGGCCATTCACTGCGCTGACCAAGGGTACTTCTAAGTTCCACAAGGCCTTGATGATCTTATGGATATTGCCGCGATAGGCTTCACGAATTTCGGCTGGACTGCCGCCAAACGCCCCAGTCCGCTCTTTCATCGCTTTAACATCGCCTCCGGCGGAAAAGGCCCTGCCCTCGCCCGTCAGAATGGCTGCGCGGATCGAGCGATCGGCATTAATGTCAGCGCAAATGGCTTGAAAGACGTCCCCATCACCTGGCTGGCCCAAGGCGTTCATTGCTTCGGGACGGGTGATGGTGATGGTGGCAATTGCCCCATCTTTTTCCAGTTTCGCTACAGCCATGGGAACCTCCAAAATCAGTGCGCAAGCCCTAAACCTAGGGGCTGTTTCTGGCAATCTTTTCGGGTGCCGAAGCCGCTGGCCAACGCAGATCGAATTGACCCGATGGTTGGACTCGCGCTCTATCCGACCCCAGCATAAGGGACACACAAGATGGCGCGCTTTGATCTAACACCCAGTTTCCTCGCGACAGGCTTAGCGATTGCCATTTCAAGCCTGATCAACCTGCCGGCCCAAGCCCAAATCAGCGAAATGCGCGGCGCGATCATGGCGCATAATGTGGAGACCAATGTCTCTAAAAATGCGGGCAAAGAAGATGGACCCGACGTTCAAGTCGAAGTGCTCTGGAACAGCCCAGACTGGCTGAAATTTGCCTTTTCCCCGCGCCCAGGAATCGTCGCCTCCCTCAATACGCAAGGCGGGACCAGCTTTGCTGGCGTCGGCCTTGATTGGACCTTCCCGGTCAGCAAGAACGTCACGATCGACCCCTATTTGGGCTATGTGATCCACAATGGCGACCCGTTGGAGAACCCTTATGCCCCTGCAGATTCTGTGCGGCGCGCGAAATTCAACGCCGAGGAATTGGCCTTAGGCTCCCGCGATCTCTTCCGCTTGGGCGTCGCTGTCGGCTATCGCCATAGTGAGACTTGGACCAGCTATCTGGTTTATGAGCACCTCAGCCATGGCCACATTCTGGGTGGCTCTAAAAACCAGGGCCTCGACAATGTCGGCATCCGCCTTGGGCGCAATTTCTGAGGCACTTGTTGGGTTTATTTGCCGTCAGCGGCGGCGTAAACCTCTGTCGCCGCTCGTTTAACCTGCTCGGCCACCCACGCCATTAAGGGGTCGTGTGCGCGCATGTGCGACATCACCATAACAATGCCGAGGGATCGGCTTTCAAAAGGTGGACGATGCAAA
>JAJTGP010000140.1 GCA_021299265.1 Hyphomonadaceae bacterium
GACCTGGCTCTTGGATATGCCGTCCATCCCCATAGCTTTGACCAGATCGTCGACAGAGCGGGTCGATATGCCTTGGATATAGGCTTCCTGGATCACCGCTGTCAGGGCTTTCTCAGCCATCCGGCGTGGCTCTAAGAAGCCCGGAAAATAACTACCCTTGCGCAACTTGGGGATTTGCAGCTCGACTGTGCCAGCGCGGGTATCCCAATCACGCGCGCGGTAGCCATTGCGCTGCGCTAAACGATCCGGGTCTTTGTGGCCATATTCCGCGCCCGTGCGGGCACCAACCTCCATCTCCATCAAGCGCTGACTAGCAAAACCAATCATCTCCCGCAAAATATCAGCGTCAGAGCTCTTCTCAAGCAAAGTGTTTAGCGTCATCATAGGATTGGTCATTGGTTGTTCCTTCGTGGTCAAAGTTAGGTCTCGCAACCCAATCCTAAACCAGAATGATCAATGACCAACCGCCAATCCCCCCACGCCGCCAGCTATGTGACGAGCGCTGCGCGGGGGGATTAGCTGTCACCGCGTGTTACACCACCAAATGGGACGTGACCTTCAGTTAGGGACGATAGTCGCGATCCAGATTTTGCATTGTGAGTTTAATATGCCCGTTCAAGCGTCTGATACATTTATACGTCTGGCATGTTTCGCGATGCTGTTGACTTTGGGTATCGCGTCATCAGCCGCCGCCCAAGAGGCAGACATTAATGCACCTCCTGTTCTGCCAGAGACTATTCTAGGCGGCGCAGATCAGGACTATGAAGTGGAGCCGTTTGAGCGCCTTCAAATATTTGAGGGCTGCGTCATGAACCTAGACGGCACCGAGAAATATTGCATCCGAAAGGGGATTGGCGGCTTCCTTCTCAATAAGGATGACGCCCGTTGGCAAGCGCAAATCTCGGTCAATTTACCGGCCTCCCGCTATCGAATTGCTGATCGGCAGAAGTATCCCTTGTGGGAGCTGAATCATGTTTGTGGTGGCTCTTTGATTGCGCCGAATTGGATTCTAACAGCAGCACATTGCATCAATCGGGACGACATGCGCCGCTTTGGTCTAACAGTTCGACTTGGCGTTGGCGACTTATCCAAATCGGAAGGGGTTGCTTTCAGAATTGATCGTGCGATTGTCCACCAGGACTATAACCCTACGACAAAACTCCACGATATCGCGCTTTTGCATTTTGTGGACGACCGAGCCGACCGCAAGCCATTGAAGGAACTGGGCATTGAGCCCATTGCCCTACATGGTGACCTTGGAGAAGGCCCGAGACTGACACCTGAGCATCGACTGTTGGCCATGGGATGGGGCCTAACGTCAACTGGGCCTGAAGGTCGTAACTCTAAGAATTTGCTGGGCTTCAATCTCAATCGTATGCCGAATGAGTTTTGCGCTCAGGCTCTCAAGGCCCCAGAAAGGATCAATAAGACCGTAATCTGCGCCATTGGACCGGGTATTGATACCTGCCGGGGGGATAGTGGCGGCCCGCTAAATGCGGCTGTCTATCATCGCAACTCGCGACGAACGATTGCCGTACAAGTTGGAGTCGTGAGCTGGGGCATAGGCTGTGCTGTTCCTGGCAATCCGGGCGTCTACACTCGGGTCTCTGAACATTTGAGTTGGATACGGCGTGCGATGGCAGCACCTAGCGATGTGATGGTGCTACGCTAAGAGTGTATTGGCCAAATAGCGAAAGGGCAGATGCCTGCGTTGCTGCAGTGGCATCCGCCCAATCAAGATCTTGACTTTTGCTAGCGCTTATTTCGGTTCCTCTGGAGCCCGACGGTCTGGGTTTGCACGATCTTCTTCAACTGGGGGCATGGCTGCTGGAGCAGCGGCATCCACGGCATTCATGCTCTCTTCTGGCATAGCAGCGGCCGCATCGGTGACATTCATGGCGGCATCGGTTGCGGCATCAGCAGCAGGCGCAACTTCATTGGTGGCCGCCGCATCTGCTGCAGGCTCAGCAGGCTTTGGCTGGCTACAACCTGCAACGGCCATACCCGCGACTGCGGCGAGCGCGATGAGTTTCAATTTCAACATTTTAGACCCTCCCAAACAAATTGGAAGGCCAGCTTAAGCTGACCCGCGAGGTTTTAGCAATCGGGAAAATGGGGGCTTTGGAAGATCTCGAGTCCGAATCTGCCGATTTACCAACTAAATTTACCCAAGGGTCTGATTTTGGTTGCAGTTGGGCCAAAAAGGGCAAATATGGCGGCTCACTTAATGTGTCAGACACTGGGCAGTTAGCCTCTGCGGAGCGTACTCAATGACCCGTTACACTAAAGTCTTAAAGCGCCAGAGTTGGGGTCAACATTTGTTGACTGCCATGTTCTGGGCCCTCTTGACAGTCACAACCCCCCTATCCGCCAGTGCGCAAACGCCAGCAGAGCAAGAGCCGGGCGCAGGCATTCTGGGCGGTGCGGACCTAGACGCGGAACCGGCTCCAACTAGCATGGGACAGGACTTACCCAATTGCCAAGCGGGCGCAGCAGGGCTGCAATCGTGCCAAGAAACGATCATTGGCGGTCAAAACGTGGGACCAGGAGAAGCGCCGTGGCAGGTTCAAATCTTCCGCGCCTATGACCTAAAGGTGGGAAGGAATCCCTATCAGAATTGGAAAGACCATGTCTTGTGCGGTGGTTCCTACATTGGAAATGGCTGGGTGCTGAGCGCTGCGCATTGCTTCGAAGATGCAAATTTCAAGCTTAATGAGTATCGGGTGCGACTTGGCGCGCGCGATATCAGCAAGGACGAAGGCGTGAGCTTCCGAATTGATCAAGCCGTTCGACATTCCGGATATAATTCTGAACTGAAACTCAATGACATCATATTGCTGCACTTTGTCGATGAGCGTATCTTGAAATGGGATTTAAGGCGGCTGGGGGTCGAGCCGATCGCCTTACACGGCGATATTCCCTCCGGCCCATCCTTGGCACCCAATCACTTGTTTAAAGTCACGGGCTGGGGCCTGACCAACTATCGTGACAAGGACAGCTTCTCGCCGATTTTGCAAAGTGTTCAGTTGCAACGCATGCCGACCGACGCCTGCGCGGAGAAACTGGAGACCCCTAACCGGATCAATGCAACTGTCCTTTGCGCGCGGGAGCCAGATAGCCAAATGCTGAATGATCAAGCTGGGGAAGAGAGCCAGGACGCCTGTCAAGCCGATAGTGGCGGACCCATGACCATCGTCAATGCCCAAGGCACACCGATACAAGTTGGGATTGTCAGTTGGGGGAGAGGGTGTGGATATCGTGGCTTTCCGGGCGTCTATACCCGTGTGGCTATGCAGATCGAGTGGATTCGATCTGCCAAGCGATTGCCTGCCGAACGTCGTTCGTTCCCCTGAGCGCCTTAAACAAAGCCCATGGCTTTCACCAAGCGCTGATAGGCCGCTTTGCCCTTGAGTTTGTCGAACAATGGGTCGGTGAACAGGTTTGCGAGTCCCGCATCTTTGACCTGATAAGCGCGCTCGAGTTGCAGCACAGCGCGGTCCATTTCGCCCCACATCGCAAATACTTGTGCTTGTTGATAGAGACCCGAATCACCCGCCTCACGGATAAGCTTATCCAGATTGGCTTGCGCTGCGGCCTTCTGTCCAGAAAGTTGATCCAAGATAGCAAGACCGGGCAAAGCGAAAACCCGATTTGGCTCTGCCTCAAAGGCCTTGCGCGCTTCAGCCTCCCGCCCCAAAAGCAAGAGTGCCGTGCCACGAAAGCTATGCGCGACGCTCATTTTTGGATTCATGTTTAAGGCGCGTTCAAGGAGTGGCAAAGCCTCGTCATAGCGGCGCGCCAAAAGCGCGATGGTGCCAGCAGAGCGAAACAACGTCGGGTTAAGGGGGTCTAATGTCGTGGCGCGAGCAATGGTCGCCGTCGCCTCACCAGCCCGACCAGTTCGGGCGCAGAAAACGGCAAAGCCCGTTAAAACGTCACCATCGCCACGGCCGTACTTTATCGATTGCTCAAAAACAGGGTTCGCCGCTTTAACATCGAGCCCGACATTGAACAGGCTGAATCCCAATGCTGAGTAGCCATCTGCAAAGTCTGGCGCGATCGCGACTGCTTTTCTGCCTGCGGCAATAGCCTCCAGCCGCATCTTCTCTGCCGCATTAGAGGAGACTGACTGGCCATAGAGCACTGAAAGTGTGCGGGACCGCCAAGCATGGGCGGCCGCATAATTTGGATCGACAGCGAGCGCCGCCTCAAACTCTGCTAATGCATCTAGATCAGTTTGACCACCCAACGCCGATTCAAACAGGGCGCGGCCTTTCAATTTATGCTCAAACGCGGCAACTTTCTGTGTGCCACCAGGACTGGTGCTGTTCGCCTTTGCTATTGGGGCTTTGTTGGAAGCCTGTTGCGCGACGCGATCAACCAAGGCCGTCGTAACTGATGCGGCGATTTCGCTTTGCACGGCAAATACATTATCGATCGGGCGCTCAAAAGTTTGCGTCCAAAGGCTGAAACCGGTTTTTCCATCAATCAACTCAGCATTCACGCGAACAAGTGAGTCGGCCTTGCGGGCATTGCCATCGAGCAGATATGCGACGCCTAATTTTTCTGCCATTTCCTTAGCGGTTTGCGCGCGGTCCTTAAATGCAGAAGACGAAGTCTGTGCCGCCACCTGCAAAGCCGAATTGCGAGCTAGCTCAGCGCGCACTTCGGCGGAGAGCCCGTCTGCGAAATAGTCTTGCTTGGGATCGCCACTCAGATTGAGGAATGGCAAAACCGCGACACGATTGTCGGCAGAACCTGTCGACCGCATCGCCCCACGTGATTGGTCTTGCCGGTTCAACCACCAGATTAGCCCGGTTCCTATTAGGCCGATGCCTGCAGCACCGCTGCCAATCAAAGTGCGACGGTTTAAACTCTGGTTGGATTTAGCAGCCAGATAGACCTCCTGAATGCTGGGTGCTTCCCGGGTTGCGCCCGAAGAGTTACTTTGCCCCCCATGCGAACCGCTGGCCAAATGCTGCCGCACATCACCCAAAAACGACCGCCAAGCCGGGTCGGCTCGATCACCGGTCCAATGGCCAAGTTCTGCGGTTTGGGTTAGCTCAAACATGATCGGCCGTTCGCATGCCTCGATCATGGCAGGCACCAACGTCTTCTGTCGATGCGCGACCGTGGCCTCAGCCCGCACCCATCGCGAAGCAACCGATTTTTTGGACCAAAGCACAACGACGGCACCGGCCTCGCGGAGCGCTCGCTCAGTGACTTCATCATAGGCCTCACCGGCGCGGAGCGTTGTATCCCACCAAACGTGGAAGCCCTCAGCCGAAAAAGCATCGGCAAATAGCCGCGCCTTTGCTTGGTCCTCTCGGTTATAAGATAGGAAAATGTCCGGCACGCACGTTCCCCTGCTTTGGCTTTCCTCTCTACAGAAAGCTACGCGGGTCGTCGAGGCCTTTGGCCAAATAGTCGACCAAGATCAAGCGATTTGCCAAAGAGACGGGCACTTCATTTTCGCACTATGCGCGCACCAAGTCTGCCGCCGCGTGGAGCGCCGCCTGATCTAAACCTAGCGCCGACAGGGCGGCGGTAAGGATACTCAGACTATCAAGCCCGGCTTCGGCGATCATAGCATTGGGGCTAGCCTGATCTTGGAACCTATCCGGCAAAGTCAAGGTCCGAATACGTAAGCCTGCGTCTAGTGCACCGTCTTTGGCCAAGAAGTGTAGTACGAACGCACCAAAGCCACCCACAGCGCCTTCCTCGATTGTCAGCAAAACCTCATGCTCACGCGCCAATCGGCGGACCAAATCTTCGTCTATGGGCTTGGCAAAGCGGGCATCAGCCACCGTCGTCGACAGTCCCATGGCATTGAGGCGATCTGCGGCCCGTAACGTATCCCCGAGCCTTGCCCCGAAAGACAAAAGCGCAACCTTCGTTCCTTCGCGCAGGATCCGGCCCTTTCCGATTTCAAGCGGGGCAGGATCTGCTGGCATATCCAGCCCTAATGCTTCACCCCGGGGATAGCGCACCCCGCTTGGGCCTTCGTCATAGGCAGCGCAGGTCGCAACCATGCGCGCCAGTTCCACCTCATCCGCCGCACCCATCAGCACAAAGCCCGGCAGCGCACCCAAAAAGCCAATATCAAAAGAGCCTGCATGCGTCGCACCATCTGCCCCGACAAGGCCAGCCCGGTCGATGGCAAAGCGGACAGGCAGCTTCTGGATCGCCACATCGTGGACGACTTGATCATAGCCGCGCTGCAGGAAGGTGGAATAGATTGCGGCAAATGGTTTCATCCCATCCGCGGCAAGACCGGCCGCAAAGGTCACCGCATGTTGTTCTGCAATCCCAACGTCGAACATGCGATCCGGGAAAGCAGCCTCAAACACATCTAGGCCCGTACCAGTAGGCATAGCGGCCGTGATGGCCACGACACGGGAATCCTTGCGGGCTTCATGCACCAAAGAATCGCCAAATACCTTAGTATAGGTTGGAGGACCGACAGGGGCCTTTTGCTGTTCGCCGGTAATCACGTTGAATTTCGAAACGCCGTGATATTTATCCGCCGCACTTTCAGCCGGCGCGTAGCCTTTGCCTTTTTGTGTACGGACATGAATCAAAACCGGCTTATGGTCGATTTCGCTGGCATTGCGTAAGATCGGCACCAATGTATCCAGATCGTGACCATCAACCACACCGATATAATGGAAGCCTAATTCCTCAAAGAAGGTGCCACCCTGAACCATGCCACGGGCATATTCATCGGCCTTACGGGCTGCATCAGCCAGTGGCAGAGGCCAGACTTCAATCATCTTTTTGGCCGCTTTGCGAAGCGACAGAAATGATCGGCCCGACAGAAGGCGTGCGAAATAATTGCTCATCGCGCCAACGGGCGGCGCGATCGACATATCATTGTCGTTCAAGATTACGATGAGGCGCTTTGTTGATGACGCGGCAATATTCATTGCCTCATAGGCCATGCCGGCAGTCATGGATCCATCGCCAATTACCGCGATAACATGGTTGTTGTCGCCCTTCAGATCGCGCGCAACACAGAATCCAAGCGCGGCCGAAATGGATGTCGCGGCATGGGCCGCGCCAAACGGGTCATAGGGGCTTTCAGAGCGCTTGGTGAAACCTGACAGGCCGTTGGCTTGGCGCAGAGTGCGAATACGGTCGCGACGACCGGTTAAAATCTTATGTGGATAGGCCTGATGGCCAACGTCCCAAATCAGTATGTCATTTGGGGTATCAAAAACATGGTGCAAAGCCACAGTCAGCTCTACCACGCCCAAGCCAGCGCCAAGGTGACCACCAGTGACCGACACCGCATCAATCATGGTGTCGCGCACTTCGCCTGCCAATTGGGTCAGCTGCTCTCGCTCTAGGAACCGCATATCTGCCGGGATGTGGATTCCATCCAAGAGCGGGGTTTCGCGCATGGCCTGCTTCCTTCTAAGGCGAGAGTGGCGTTTTGAGTGGTGCGAGAGCAACCTGGTAAATTTGGACCCAGAAGTCAGGGCTCAACTTAGGGCCCGGCTTTGGGGTTAAGGTGTGATTGGGGCCAATGCTTCACCATTGGCCCCAATCTGAAGTTTCGCTTAGCGAGGGGGTGCGAAATGGTGGACTTCAGCCCAGCCATACCAGTCGCTCACGACGGTCCCGGTCAACAGGATGCCGATGCCACCCGTAAGAGTGGTCAGGACGGCAAACCACCAGGCCCAGCGGTGAACGGATTCCATGGAGGCGTTAAAGCCCATGGTCCAACGCCAAAACAATGCAGCCCGTTCAGAAGCCGTGCCGCGATCGGTGATCTGCTCAATCTCACGCTCACCACCATAGCGGCTGACGGCAAGAATGGTCGCACCATGCATCGCGAACAAGAGAGCCGACCCATAAAGGAAGACGATCGAGAGGCAGTGGAACGGATTGTAGAACAGATTGCCGTAGGTGATGGAGAAGGCCCCGGTCCAATCCAAATGGGAGAAAATCCCATAGGGCACCGCTTCGCTCCAGCTGCCCATCAGCATTGGACGAATGAAGCCCAGCACAAGGAACAACCAAATCGCAGAGGCAAATGCCCAAGCGACATGCGTGCCCAGACCGAGCGCTTTGGCACGATTATACGTGCGCACCCACCATAACACCACCGACGCCGTAAAGAAGAAGCCAGTGATCACGAACCAGCCCCCTTGATCTAGCGGCGGCATAATATTGAAGCCCTGCTCCGGTGGCGGTGGATTCAAAGAAAGCCACGGCAATTTCCGAATGAACTCAATGATGTTATAATCGACCGAGGCGAACATATTCATGCCGATGATAAATAAGGCAAGAAAGCCAAAGCTCAGCGACGCCGTACCTGTCCAACCCAAGTAGATTGGACCTAATTGGGCGTTGCCGATCTTGCCGAGCAAGCGCGAGACGCCGATAAATCCTTCGCCGTCACGGTCCAAGCTGCCCTTTGGCAGAGGAACGCCTAGTTCCGCAGGTCCTCTGACCTGGACTTGTGTAAAGATGTTTTGATAGCCAGCCATTTTGCGTGCTCCTGCCTATTAGCCCCAAATTGGGAGTTTAAGCCACAAATCCCACCACTCTGGCCAACCGAGTGACCATAGTGGACCGCTGATCACGATACACACCGCACTCCAGAAGACTGCCGACAGCGCCAAGAATAGGCCCAGGCGGTGGATCCCAAGGGTACCGATGGAGTAGCCGAGAATGTCGCGGAAGAATGTGTCTTCATGTTCCGGAGTTTTAACCACCTCGCCATCGCCGGGGTTGGTTGCGGACAAAATGAGGGAGCCATGCAATGCCAACGCGAACGTGTTCACGAAGAAGAAGGTGACTGCCACCATATGGGCCGGGTTATAGTGGAAATTGATGTACTTGTATCCGGTGTTTGAAACCCAATCCAAGTGCGTGAAGATGCCATAAGGGAAGGCATGGCTCCACGAGCCCATAAGAACAGGGCGGAAAACTTGCAATGTGACATAGGCAAGGATTGCAAAGCTAAAGGCAAATGGCACATGTAAGCCCATGCCTAGCTTCCGGGCAATTTCAACTTCGCGGAGCGCCCAAGAACCAAATGCACCCACCGCGCAGATTGTTATAACCTGCCACAGACCGCCTTGTTTCATCGGTGCCAAGCCCAGTCCATAACTCTCGGCGGGCGGTCGAATGTCGATCAGCCACACATTCCAAGTCGGGCCTATAGCTGCGCCATAAAGTATCAGCGCGGTGCCAAGCGCCGAAAAGAAAATCGCGGTCACTCCGAAGAACCCTACATAAAAGGGCCCCACCCAAAAGTCGAAGAGGTCGCCGCCAACCAGCGTCCCACCTCGAACACGATATTTGCGTTCAAAACTCAGCAAGGCCATGATTTGCGTCCTCCCTTGCTCGCTGAAATCATCACGTCAGCGAATTCGTGCAAAAAGCGACAGTGGGAGCAGACGACCTTGGTTGTCGGCCGTCTGCGCCTACCCACGCGTGCGAACGTCAAGGCCCGCACACGCATTCTTGTTCAGCTAGCCGTGAGACGGAGCTGAGGACTGCAAAGCAGCAGCCGGTGCTGCAGCAGCAGGCGGCTCATTAACTTCAAGGAAGTTGTACCGTGTGGTGCTGAGCATCAGGAAATGCATGAGCATTACCATGGTGGCCATAACGGTCATGAGTGTCACCAACAGGCGACGTGGATCAAATAGAAGCCAAATGCGATACATGATCTATCTCCCTTCCTAGAACCACGGACGCCACATCCAGATCAGGATGTGGGCGACAAATGAGAGCGCGAAGAACGCAGCAAAACCACCCATGAAGATACGATGGAATTCCTTCGCCTCATTGCTGGTCAGACCGCTCAACGAGCCTGAGTTTGAGTCATTAGCCATTAGTTACCCTCCATATGTTGGAACGGCTATTGCTGTGGTGAGCCCCCACAACTGGGCCAGTCGCGTCGTAGAACGGCGCGGCGGCTTGGAAGGCTCGCGCATGGCGAGCCAAAAGGGTCATTCCTCCGGTCGAGCGCCGGGAGAGAACTTCTGGAGTGGACAAGAAGGATGCATACATGATCCGACCTCACGCCATCTCTTGCTGGGTGCGCTTCACGCGCTCCAGAATAACGGTGGTTTCACCGGCAAGCCGGGCGGCCCGCTCCGCGCTATCGCGCAGGCGCTTGGCGGCGGAAATGCGGACGAGCACTGGTTGCTTGTCGACGATGGCGTCAAGCGCAGCCTTCGCGTCATCATCCCAAGACAATTCGACATGTCGCCGAGCCGGGGTAGCCTCGACCTTATCCATTTGCCCCGCGAGTGGCAGGATATGGAACAAGGCGTCGAACAGCGCATTGCACACTTCCTGGATCAAATAAGTCGCGCCGGAATAGCCCATAAAAGGCGTGCCGGTGTGGCGCCGAATAATGGCACCCGGGAAGCTAGCTGGAATAAAGCATGCCCGTGAGCCAAGCTCTGCCATGTACATCCGTTCATTCACGCTGCCGAACAGGATCAAGGGCGGACTGGTCTTTAGGGCTTCCAGAACAGCTTGATTATCGGGTTTAACGCCTGCACGACGGCCAAAGGAGAAGGTGCAGGGCAGACCCATATCGGTTTCAAGGAAGTTGCGGACGCCGCGGGCATAGGTCTCGTTTGCCACAATGGCGAAGCTGGCTGTGCCAAAGAAGTCTTGCGTGACCGAGCGCCACAAATCCCAAATCGGTTTGATTGTGGTGTGCTTTTCTTTGGCGATAAAGGGCTCTGGATCCAAGCCAGTCATTTCGCCCAGTTTGCGCAAGAACAGAGTTGTGGACTCAAGACCAATCGGGGCCTGCAAATAAGGACGTTCGAGCGCTTCGCAAAGATTGCGACCAAATTCCCGATACATGCAAACATTGACTTCGGCTTCTGCCAGTCGCTTCACATCAGCCAGATGGGAGCCGAGCGGGAAGACCATTCCGACTTCGGCGCCAATGCCTTCGATCAAACGCCGAATTTCGGCGAGGTCGGACGGCAAATTGAACATGCCATAAGCCGGGCCAATGATATTGACCTTGGGCTTTGCACCTTCCTTGCGTGGCTTCAGCTTGGGCACTTTCTTGGTGCCAAAATTGGTCCAGAGCCAGGTCAGCGCGCGGTCGGCGCTTTGCCACTGATCTTCATCAATCGTGCGCGGTAAGAAGCGCTGAATATTGGTGCCTTCCGGCGTCACACCACCGCCGATCATTTCGGCGATGGAGCCCGTCACAACTACTGCAGGCAAATGCGGGTCGAGTGCTTTCCAAGCCCGCTTCATGGCAGCCTCGGTGCCGGTCTGGCCCAGTTCTTCCTCGCCAAGGCCAGTAACGACGATGGGCAATTCGTGCGGCGGCAAAGCGTCAGTGTAATGCAAGACCGATGTCACAGGCAGGTTTTCACACCCGACCGGCCCATCGATAATGACTTGTAGGCCTTTGATAGCAGTGAAGGCATAAACTGCGCCCCAATAGCCACCGGCACGGTCGTGATCGAGCACTAAGGTCATGTTCCCACGGCCTCCTCTGCTGCGCGCGAAGCGGCCAGGGCTTTGGCATATTTGGCTTTGAACTCAGGCCGCTCGACTGGGGTATCTTCCCAGACACCGGCCGTGTCGTTTGAGCCAACGCCGTCAAAGAAGGCGGTCATTTTCTCAAACCGCGCGCGATTGGCCAAAGCGGCATTGATGACTGTTGCCAGTGAACCTGCACCAGCTGGCCCCATCAAGGGTCGCGCGGAGATCAAATTGGTGAAATAAAGCGCAGGGATCGACAATTGCTTGGCATGTTGCACGACAGGCGTTGTCCCAATGGCCAAGTCCGGCCGAATGGCGTCGACGGCCGCAATGTCTTGCTCCAACGAAGCGCGATACTGAACCAGAACACCCTTGCTTTCGAGCCATTCCCGGTCCGGTTCTGACCAGGGTGTGCGCGGGCACGCGGTCCCGACATAGGCAACTTCAGCCCCGCTTTCGATCAACAGGCGGGCAACCAAAAGCTCTGAGCCTTCATAACCCGACACGGTGAGGCGACCCTTGATTGGGGCCGTCAACAAAGCGGCCTTGATCGCTGGTAGGAAGCGGTTCTTGGCGAAGTCGACTTTGGCTTGCGCGATACCACAGGCGTTGCCGATCGCGTCGAACCATGCTGCGGTGCCGTCGCGACCAACTGGGGCCGAGCCAACGATTTTGCGACCTGCCGTCTGAAACTCTCGGATACTTGCCGTATAGAATGGGTGGATTGCCGCAACAGCGGCGCAATCAAGTGCCGCATAAAGCTCTCGCCACTCGCGCGTAGGGACCACAGGGCCAGCCGCCAAGCCTAAAGGCTCTAGCATCATGCCAATGCCGACAGGGTCAGCGGGGAACATCTCGCCCAGAAGCGTGATGGTAGGCCGATCTTTGGAAAGGTTCTGTGGCGCTTGAACCGGGCCAGCCTCGGCCTCGGTGCGGGCATAGCGCAACATGGCACCGGCCAGCACATCCTTGGCCTCTGCATGTGTTGGGATGCCAAAGCCAGGCACATCAATCCCAATGATGCGGACGCCATTAATCTCTTTGGGCAAAAGCTGTAACGGCACACCCGAAGCGGTTGGGACACACAAATTCGTGACGACAATGGTGTCGTAAAGCGCGGGGTCAGCCAGCTCAAACACCGCGTCGCGAATGTCCTCAAACAGCTTACCCGTGACCAATGTCTCCGAGTTGAATGGCACATAGCCGACGCTGCGACGCGCGCCATAAAAATGCGACGTAAAGGTCAGGCCATAGACGCAACAGGCCGAGCCAGACAGGACCGTCGCCGTACGCCGCATGCGTAGACCAACGCGCAAAGACCCGAAGGCGGGACACATGCTTTGTGGTTGGTCATGCGGACCTTTTGGATAATCGACGGCGTACAGGTCCAGAATTTCAGACTTACCCGCTGCCTTAGCAGCCGCGGCCATGGTTTCTGCACCCGCATGGCATTCTTGCCCTGCTTGTTCTGAGGAAGCAGGCACATCATCCAGCGGCGGTTGGAAGGGAGCGTGATAGTCGGTCATCGCTGGTTACACCGTGTCATAAACCACCTCCAGCGTTGGCTTTTCAGCGAACACGCCGCCGCGCATATCGGCTTGGGTCGCCGGACGCAGAACGAAATCACCGCCAGTCTGGTCGGGTGCAAACAGGCCTAGCAGGCCGTCTTGAGTGAGAGGTGTTGGGCGAACGGGTAATGCCGTTGCAACGTTGGAGGCCAATTCTTCAAACAAGGGGCCCCAAGTGTCGCCTGGCGTGCCAATGATCTGATAGTTCGCGGATTTCCGCCGGATATCCTCATCAGCTGGAATAGCCGACAGGACTGGAATGCCAACAGCCTTAGCGAAAGCCTGCGCCTCACCCGTGCCGTCATCCTTATTGATCAGCATGCCAGCCACGCCGACATTGCCACCCAATTTCCTGAAATATTCCACGGCCGAACAGACGTTATTGGCCACATAAAGGGATTGAAGATCGTTTGACCCGACTACAATCACCTTCTGACACATGTCGCGGGCAATCGGCAGGCCAAAGCCGCCGCAGACCACGTCTCCCAAGAAGTCTAAGAGAACATAGTCAAAGCCCCAATCATGGAAGCCGAGTTTCTCAAGCAACTCAAACCCATGGATAATCCC
>JAJTGP010000079.1 GCA_021299265.1 Hyphomonadaceae bacterium
ATGGCTAAGGAAAAGTTTGAACGTACGAAACCGCATTGCAACATTGGCACGATTGGTCACGTTGACCATGGTAAGACGACGTTGACGGCGGCGATCACGATGACGCTGGCGAAGGCTGGTGGTGCGAAGGCGATGAGCTATGCAGACATCGACGCGGCGCCAGAAGAAAAGGCACGTGGTATTACGATTAACACCGCGCACGTGGAATATGAGACGGCGAACCGTCACTATGCGCACGTCGACTGCCCAGGCCACGCGGACTATGTGAAGAACATGATCACGGGTGCGGCGCAGATGGACGGCGCGATCTTGGTGGTTTCGGCTGCGGATGGCCCAATGCCACAGACCCGTGAGCACATTTTGTTGGCCCGTCAGGTTGGCGTGCCAGCACTGGTGGTGTTCATGAACAAGGTCGACCAGGTGGACGACGAAGAATTGCTGGAATTGGTTGAAATGGAGGTTCGTGAACTTCTGTCGAGCTATCAATTCCCTGGCGATGATATCCCCATCACTAAGGGTTCGGCTTTGGCAGCGGTTGAAGGCCGTGATGCGAAGATCGGCGAAGAAGCGATTTTGGCTTTGATGGCTTCGGTTGATGCCTATATTCCACAGCCAGAGCGTCCATTGGATCGTCCATTCTTGATGCCAATCGAAGACGTGTTCTCGATCTCGGGTCGTGGTACGGTTGTGACCGGCCGCGTTGAGACCGGGATTGTGAAGGTTGGCGAAGAAGTTGAGATCGTGGGTATCCGCGACACCATCAAGTCGACGGTGACTGGCGTTGAAATGTTCCGCAAGCTGTTGGATTCTGGACAAGCTGGCGACAACATTGGTGCATTGTTGCGCGGTGTGGACCGTACGGGCGTTGAGCGCGGTCAGGTTTTGTGTAAGCCAGGCAGCATCAAGCCACACAAGAAGTTTGAAGCTGAGGCCTATATTTTGACGAAGGAAGAGGGTGGCCGTCACACGCCATTCTTCACCAACTACCGTCCTCAATTCTACTTCCGCACGACCGACGTGACCGGCATCTGCATGTTGCCAGACGGCGTTGAAATGGTGATGCCAGGCGACAACATTAAGATCATGGTGGAACTGATCACCCCGATCGCAATGACCCAGGGCTTGCGCTTCGCAATCCGCGAAGGCGGCCGCACCGTTGGTGCAGGCGTTGTGGCCGCAGTGGTTGAATAAGACCTGAGGCGATAAGCCAAATCTTCAAGAGCGCCCCGGCTGAAAGGTCGGGGCGTTTTTTTGTGTCTATGTGCCCCCACAATGTCATCCCCGCCGAAGCGTAGCGAAGAGCGGGGACCTCAGGGGACTATGCGGCACGAGGTCCCGGATCGGCTTCGCCGTCCGGGATGACATCGTTTGGGTAGTTTTTTCATCTGGAAGGCTCATGCGCAGGCGCTGCCTACCCCAAGGGCCAACTTCGATTGTTTGTGGGCGAATTGATGGGTCAAGTCCGCTTCGCGCCGCTCCGCGGCAGATTTCCAAAGGAAATCTGGACTTGACGCGACAAATCGCCCGATCACGATTGAGACAGCGGTTTGGTGGGCCGGACGGATCACCAAAACGCTTCTGAGAAAAAAGCCATCCAAAACAATGTCATCCCCGCCGAAGCGAAGCGCAGAGCGGGGACCTTGTGGAACTTTGCGGCACAAGGTCTGGGCCTCGGCTTCGCCATTCAACGAGCTCTAGGCGTAGAGGCGGTCAGTTGGCTGCGAAAGTCAGTTCCCTGGGCGGAATTCAACTTGGCTAGTGCAAACTATCGACTCCACTTATGATGGTATCAACGCAAAAGGGTGTCTGTCCCAAACATGTTCGGCCTGTTTCATCGCAAAAAAAGGTTTCTCGACCCGCATTTGGAAGAGTGGCAGGTCGAGACATGGTTATATCTCCTCTATCACTTGGGGGGGACAGATAAAGTTGTGGCGCGCCAGCCTCTCGTGGCCGGGCAAGGGCTTGTGCCCTCTAAACCCTTGGAAACACATGATGAAGTTGTAGCGCTCACAAAGGAACTCCAAGCCTATATGGGTTTGGAAGATCTGCAGTTTGAGCTTGTGCAAGAGATCGCCTTGGGTGGGCAGGTTTCTACCTTTGTCGTCGTTCCCACTGCCAAGCCCCTTGGCACATTTCGAATTGAAGACGGCGAGGCGATCATCACTTATTCAGAGCGATTGCTGTCGTCACCTAGCCTTCTGACCGCAGTGCTCGGCCATGAATTGTGTCACTACGCCATGCAGACGATTTGGGAGGCACCGCCGGGTGCAGACGAAGAGCCGATGATCGAAGAATTGGCCACAGATCTTGCTTGTTGCTACTTCGGCCTCGGGGTTATTGTTGCCAATAGCGCCTTTGAGTTTGCTCAACATACCAGCTTTGAAAGCCAAGGATGGCAAGCAAGTTTCTCTGGCTACCTGTCAGAAGAAGGTCGCATCTTCTCTCTCGCCATTCATCTCGCATTACGCGGTGAGAACCAAGCACCAACCCTAAAGCCGCACTTGCAGAAGCAACTCAGTAAAGCCTTGGAACGCCTCCAAGCCGAGCCATCTATTCTACAATCGCTCCAATCTGTCGTCTCTCGGGTTTGACAGGTTAGCCCCTACCCAAAGCGCGATATTCCCCCTATGTTCTCCTGATGGCGCGTCCCCCTTCCTCCCGACCTCGTAAGCCCAATGCCCATCCCACGACGGATAAGATGCAGGCGTGGGAGAATATCAAGAAGTTGCGGGCGGAAGCCGATGCATTGGATGATCCCAAGCCCAATGCGCAGGTGGTGACGGGGGTCGAGTTTGCTGGCGACCCCTTTGTCTATGATTTCGACTATAATGTACTCGACGCGCGCGGCAGTGCAGCACCACCGGCTTGGCAGCCCCATCGCCCTGATCTGCCGGAGAAGTTTGAAGGTGGCAAGCGCTTTGAATTGGTAAGTGATTATCAGCCAGCAGGCGATCAGCCCGCCGCGATTGAGGCCTTGTGTGAAGCCGCCCAAGAGGGCGAGAAGGATCAGGTGCTGTTGGGCGTAACAGGCTCGGGCAAGACGTTTACGATGGCGCAGGTGATCAATCGGCTGCAGCGGCCGGCGCTTATCCTTGCCCACAATAAGACGCTGGCCGCTCAGCTTTATGGCGAGTTCAAGAACTTCTTTCCCAATAATGCAGTCGAATATTTCGTTTCTTATTACGACTATTATCAACCCGAAGCCTATGTGCCGCGGACCGATACCTACATCGAGAAAGAGAGTAATATCAACGAACAGATTGACCGGATGCGCCATGCGGCAACGCGCGCCATTTTGGAGCGCGATGATGTAATCATCATCTCTTCGGTTTCGTGCATTTACGGCATTGGTTCGGTGGAGAGCTATTCCTCTATGACCTTTGTCTTGAAGCCGGGAGATCGGGCCGACCCGCAAACCGTGACACGCGATCTGGTCGCGCTGCAATATAAGCGCAATGATATCTACTTCGCGCGTGGCAATTTCCGTTTGCGTGGTGATGCATTGGATATTTTCCCTGCTCACTATGAGGATCGGGCTTGGCGGGTCTTGTTCTTCGGCGATGAAGTTGAGGCCATCCATGAGTTTGACCCGCTGACGGGTAAGAAGACGGCAGACCTCGAAGCCATCAAAGTCTATGCCAATAGCCACCACACCACGCCGCGCCCAACATTGAGCCAAGCGATTGAGAAGATTAAGGCCGAAGCCAAGGCCCGCGTGGAGTGGTTTGAGAAAAATGGCCTTTTGATTGAGGGCCAGCGCCTGAAGCAGCGCACGGACTTTGACCTTGAAATGTTGCTGGCAACCGGGTCTTGCGCCGGGATTGAGAATTACTCCCGCTATCTTTCTGGGCGCAATCCTGGCGAGCCGCCGCCAACCATGTTTGAATATATCCCCGACAATGCTTTGGTATTTGTCGATGAAAGCCACGTGACGATTCCCCAGATTGGTGGGATGTTTCGCGGCGATTATAGCCGCAAGAAAACGCTGTCGGATTACGGCTTCCGTTTGCCCTCCTGCATGGACAATCGACCCCTGCGGTTTGAGGAATGGGACGCGATGCGGCCCCAGACGATCAGTGTGTCAGCCACTCCCGGTCCATGGGAGATGAACCAAACGGGAGGGGTATTTGTTGAGCAAGTCATCCGGCCAACTGGCCTGATCGATCCCCCGGTTGAGATCCGCCCGGTAACTGGCCAAGGCTTTACCCAAGTTGATGATTGTATCGCCGAATCGCGGACCACAATCGCGCAGGGTGGTCGCGTTTTGGTGACGACTTTGACCAAGAAAATGGCCGAAGATCTAACCGAATATATGCATGAGCAGGGCTTGAAGGTCCGCTATATGCACAGTGACATCGACACGGTCGAACGCATTGAAATCATCCGAGATCTTCGCCTTGGTAATTTTGATATTTTGATCGGGATCAATCTGTTGCGAGAGGGTCTTGATATTCCAGAATGCCAATTGGTCTGTATCTTGGATGCCGATAAAGAAGGCTTTTTGCGCTCTGAGACCAGTCTTGTGCAGACGATTGGCCGTGCGGCGCGCAATGTGGATGGCCGCGTGATTTTGTATGCGGACTCCATCACGGGCTCTATGAAGCGCGCCATCGATGAGACTGATCGCCGACGTGCTAAGCAGGTGGCATGGAACGAAGCCAATGGCATCACGCCACAATCCATTCGCTCCAACATTCACGACATTCTCAATAGCCCTTATGGCAAAGAGGGTGTCACCATTGGTCTGGGAGCAGACGGCGATGCGACCGCCAATGTGAAAGGCAAGGGCAGGGGTAAAGGCAAGGCCGATGCCGCGCCAGAGGCGGGTGCGCCCGGCCATAACTTCAAAACGGCTCTTGCCGACCTTGAGAAGCGGATGCGGGCAGCTGCTGCCGACCTTGAGTTCGAAGAGGCCGCCCGCTTACGTGACGAGATTAAGCGGCTGGAGCGCTTGGAACTGGGAATGTGAGACGCGACACATCGCCCGGTCACACTAGAGGAAGCGGTTTGGTGGCCCAGAGGGATCACCAAAGCGCGTCCAGATAAGAAACCATCCAAAACGATGTGACCCCTGCCGGAGCGAATGCTTTGGTTACTTCGGTCCAAAAAGCATTGTTGCTGCCGAGCCCACATCAAAACCCTCCAAACCAGCAGGGCCATAGCATACAAGCCCACCACAGGCAGGGGGATAGATTTAGTCATCCAAACCAAAAAGCGCGCTCTGGATATCCAAAGCGCGCCTAATGGGCGATCTCACCAAAGGGAGAAGCTTACTTAATTTTGCCTTCGACAAACTCAACATGCTTCCGCACGACTGGGTCGTACTTGTTCATGCGCAGTTTTTCGGTCTTGGTGCGTGCATTCTTCTTGGTCACATAGAAGAAGCCGGTGCCAGCAGACGAGTTCAGGCGGATTTTGATGGAGGCCGGTTTGGCCATGATAAATCTCCCGCGGTTGCGGTATGGGTGAATCTGAGGGGGCGCTTAGACCCTAAACCGAGCCAAAGGTCAAGACTTTCTCTGCGCTTGATGCTGCACAGCGATGGCGCAAATCGGTGTGAGGGCCATGACGGCCAACCCGGCGAGAAAGCCCGACGGGCCAAGGGTTTGAAGTAGGGTGCCGCCGGCCAAGGGTGCGATCAATTGCCCAACGCCATAGCTGCCACCATAGGCCGC
>JAJTGP010000133.1 GCA_021299265.1 Hyphomonadaceae bacterium
ACCTATGTGGAGCCGATCACGCCAGAAGTGGTAGAGTTGATCATCGCCAAGGAACGCCCAGACGCGGTCCTGCCGACCATGGGCGGGCAAACGGCGCTGAATTGCGCTTTGACGCTCGAAAAGACCGGCATTTTGGCGAAGTACAATGTTGAGATGATTGGCGCGAAGGCTGACGTCATCGAAAAGGCGGAGGACCGCCTGAAATTCCGCGACGCCATGGACAAGATCGGGCTGGAAAGCCCCAAGTCCAAAATCGCCCATACGGTTGAAGAAGCCATGGTGGCCCTGCCCTTCGTGGGGCTGCCTGCCATCATCCGCCCCAGCTTTACCCTTGGCGGCACCGGCGGTGGCATCGCCTATAATGTCGACGAGTTTAAGCGCATCTGCGCCAGTGGCATTGCCGCCAGCCCCGTGGGCGAAGTGCTGGTGGAAGAAAGCGTATTGGGCTGGAAAGAATATGAGATGGAAGTGGTTCGCGACAAAGCGGACAATTGCATCATCATTTGCTCCATCGAAAATATCGACCCGATGGGCGTCCATACGGGCGATTCCATCACGGTTGCCCCCGCGCTCACCCTGACCGACAAAGAATATCAGCGCATGCGCGATGCCTCGATTGCCGTCTTGCGCGAAATCGGGGTCGAGACCGGTGGCTCTAATGTGCAATTCGCCGTGAATCCCGCCGATGGCCGGATGACGGTGATTGAAATGAACCCGCGCGTGTCGCGTTCCTCCGCTTTGGCATCCAAGGCTACGGGCTTCCCCATCGCGAAAGTCGCGGCCAAGCTCGCGATTGGCTATACGCTTGATGAAATCGCCAATGACATTACGGGCGGCGCAACCCCTGCCTCGTTTGAACCCTCGATTGACTATGTCGTCACCAAAATCCCGCGCTTTGCCTTTGAGAAATACAAGGGTGCCGACACGACTTTGACCACCTCCATGAAGTCGGTGGGCGAAGCCATGGCGATTGGCCGGACGTTCCAAGAAAGCTTCCAAAAGGCTTTGCGCTCGCTGGAAACAGGCCTCGACGGCTTTGATCCTTTCCTCGAAATCGGCAATGATAAAGAAGCGTTGCATCAGGCTTTGACCATCCCAACCCCCACCCGCATTTTGGTGGTTGGCCAAGCCTTGCGCATGGGCATGAGCGTGGAAGAAGTGCACGCTGCCAGCAAGATCGACCCTTGGTTCCTCGATCAGTTCGCGGAATTGATCGCGACCGAGAAAAAGCTGGAGACCCAAGGTCTGCCACAAGCCCCCGCCGACTGGCGCTTTGTGAAGGCGCAAGGCTTCTCCGATAAGCGCTTGGCAAAGATCGCCGGCAAGAGCGAGATCGAGGTGCGTGCTACCCGTCGTGCCGCTGGTGTCCGCCCAGCCTATAAGCGCATCGACACCTGTGCAGCCGAATTCGCTTCGCCCACGCCGTATATGTATTCCACCTATGAGACGGAATGCGAGGCGGCCCCCAGCGCGGCCAAGAAAATCATCATCCTGGGTGGTGGTCCAAACCGCATCGGCCAAGGCATTGAGTTCGACTATTGCTGCTGCCATGCCGCCTTTGCCTGCGAAGAGCTGGGCATTGAGAGTATCATGGTCAATTGCAATCCAGAGACGGTCTCGACTGATTATGACACTTCAGACCGGCTCTATTTTGAGCCTCTAACGGCTGAAGACGTGCTGGAAATCATCGAAACCGAAAAGCAAAGCGGCACACTTTTGGGTGTCATCGTGCAGTTTGGCGGACAAACCCCTCTGAAACTCGCCCACCCGCTTGAGCAAGCTGGCGTGCCCATCCTCGGCACCAGCGTGGACGCGATTGATATCGCCGAAGACCGCGAGCGCTTTAAGGCGCTTTTGAACGAGCTCAACATGCTCCAACCCCGCAATGCGATTGCCCGCACCGAAGCAGAGGCGATTCTGGGTGCACAGGCTGTTGGCTATCCCGTGGTACTGCGTCCTTCCTATGTGTTGGGCGGCCGGGGCATGGAAATTGTCTATGATCAAACAAGCCTTGAACGCTATGTGCGCGAGGCGGTGATTGTGTCGGGCGATAACCCTGTTTTGATCGACCAATATCTACGCGATGCCATCGAGGTCGATGTCGATGCCTTGTCGGACGGCAAAGACGTGTTCGTCGCGGGCATTATGGAACATATCGAAGAAGCGGGTATTCACTCGGGCGATAGCGCCTGCGCGCTTCCTCCCTACACTTTACCTGCCGAGATCATCGCCAAGATCGAAGCCCAGACCATTGCCATGGCCAAGGGTCTCAATGTGGTCGGCCTGATCAACATCCAATATGCCATAAAGGACGACACAATTTATGTGTTAGAGGCCAACCCGCGCGCCTCGCGCACGGCACCCTTTGTGGCCAAAGCGGTCGGCATTCCTGTTGCCCGTATTGCCGCCAAGCTGCAAGCCGGCGAAAGCTTGGCAAGCTTTGGAATGAAGCAGAAGAAACTCAACCATGTCGCTGTCAAAGAAGCGGATTTCCCGTTTGCCCGCTTTGCCGGCGTTGACCCGATTCTGGGCCCTGAGATGCGCTCCACCGGCGAGTGCATGGGGATTGACACTGACTTTGGCCATGCGTTCTTAAAGTCGCAATTGGGGGCTGGCATGCGCTTGCCTTCAGGCGGCACCGCCTTCTTGTCGGTGAAAGATAGCCATAAGCCAGCCCTTGCTGAACTCGGTCGCAATTTTGTGCGCTTAGGTTTCAAACTTGTGGCGACAGAGGGCTGTGCGAAGGTTCTGCGCGAGGCTGGCGTGCCAGTGGAGCGGGTCAATAAAGTGATGGAAGGCCGTCCCCACATCGTGGACGCCATGATCAATGGCGACATCCAATTGGTCGTCAACACAACCGAGGGAGCGCAATCGCTCGCCGATAGTTACTCCATCCGACGTACAGCTCTGGTGTCCAATATCTCCTACTACACCACGATTGCTGGCGCGCGCGCTGCTGCCACGGCCATTGAAGCGGCCGAGGGAGAAACCCTGCAAGTTAAGCCACTGCAAGCATACGCTTGACGAAAGACGTTCCAAACACCACTCTATAAGCCCCTTTTTGTGGAATCCCCCCAATGGAAAAGATCCCAATGACTGCAGAGGGCCATGCGGCGCTCGATGCAGAATTAAAACGTTTGAAGACTGACGAGCGCCCATCGGTGATTGGCGCGATTTCAGAAGCACGCTCGCATGGCGACCTGTCTGAAAATGCGGAATATCACGCAGCTAAAGAGCGGCAATCCTATATTGAGGGTCGCATCGCTGAGCTGGAAGACAAATTAGCACGCGCCCAAGTGATCGACGTGTCGAAATTGTCAGGCTCGAACGTGAAGTTTGGGGCCACGGTGACCGTCATTGACGAAGACACCGACCATAAGGCTGTCTATAAGATCGTGGGTGAAGACGAAGCCGATGTGAAACTCGGCAAAATCTCCATCACATCCCCCATCGCCCGTGCCATGATAGGCAAGGAAGAAGGCGATGTTGTGGAAGTGGCAGCGCCTGGCGGCTCCAAGAGCTATGAGATCGTCGCTGTCACCTGGGCCTAAGCCCTCCTGACTTCACGTTAGACAAAATAGAACGGGCCCCTGCATAGGGGCCCGCTTCATTTGCTAGAGGCGGACTTCAAATGTCGCTTCGGTTTTGGCCTTGACCTCATCCAAGGTCACGCCAGTGGCCAGCTCGATCAGCAACATACCCCCTATTTTGCGGTCGATGGAGAAGACCGCCAGATCGGTAATCACCAGATCGACGACCTTCAAACCCGTCAGCGGCAGATGACAGCTGTGCAGTAGCTTTGGTGCGCCGTCTTTGGAGGTATGTTCCATCACGACGACGCAGCGGCGCACGCCTGCGACCAAATCCATCGCCCCGCCCATGCCTTTGACCATTTTGCCGGGCACCATCCAATTGGCCAAGTCACCGGTCTCAGACACTTCCATTGCGCCCAGAATAGACAAATCGATATGGCCGCCACGGATCATAGCAAAGCTGTCGGCCGAGGAGAAAAATGACGTCTGGGGCAATTCAGTAATCGTCTGCTTGCCGGCATTGATCAGGTCGGCATCTTCTGCGCCCTCAAACGGGAATGGCCCCATGCCCAACATGCCATTCTCGCTCTGCAGCGTAACCGTCATGCCTTCGGGGATATGATTGGCAACCAAAGTCGGGATGCCAATGCCAAGATTGACATAAAAGCCATCACGCAATTCTTTGGCGGCGCGGGCGGCGAGATCATCACGGGTCCAGGGCATTAAACAGCCTCCCTCTTGGTCACGGTGCGCTGCTCGATGCGCTTTTCAAAGCTGCCCTGTACCAAGCGCTTCACATAAATGCCGGGCGTATGGATGTGGTCGGGGTCTAGGCTGCCGACAGGCACAATTTCTTCGACTTCCGCGACACAGATTTTGCCAGCCGTGGCCATCATCGGGTTAAAGTTGCGCGCGGTTTTGCGGTAAATCAGATTGCCCGCCGTATCGGCCTTCCAAGCTTTCACCAGCGACACATCGGCTTTGAGACCGGTCTCGAGAATATAGGTCTCGCCGTCGAAATCCTTATGCTCTTTGCCTTCAGCGATCTTCGTGCCGACGCCGGTCTTGGTGTAAAAGCCCGGGATCCCTGCCCCACCGGCGCGAATACGCTCTGCCAGCGTGCCTTGGGGGTTGAACTCGAGCTGCAGCTCGCCGGACAAATATTGCCGCTCAAACTCTTTATTCTCGCCGACATAGGACGAGATCATTTTAGCGATCTGCTTGGTTTCAAGCAACAGACCCAAGCCAAAGCCGTCAACCCCGGCATTGTTGGAGATCACGCTAATGCCCTTCACGCCGCTGTCGCGCAGCGCGAGGATCAAGTTTTCAGGAATGCCGCACAAGCCAAAGCCGCCGGACATCACGGTCATGCCGTCGAAGGTGAGGCCTTCGAGTGCGGCTGCCGCATTGGGATAAATGGTGGTCACTGTCACGCCCTTCGGGTTTCGTCGCCCGTGTTTAGCAAGGCTAGACGCTTTGTCGAGCGCTAAGCGACAGAAGGGGTGGCAATTCTTGTGTAGGGCCTAAACGATTGGCCCAAAGCGGCCCTTATTGGCCAGAGCGCTTGCGCACAGCCGTGATCGACTTGGTAAAGCCCGCGACCTTTTCCAACACCAGTTCAGCATCTGGGAAGAAGCCTTTCATGTCAGCCTCATTCAGCAAGCGCCAGTCTGGCTGAACATTGGATACCCAGAATTTGCCGACAGTCTTCATAAAACGGCGCTGTAAGGGGCGCGGCAGAAAGATAATGGGCTGGGGCAACATCGAATGCTGTTCGAGTGGGAAATCGACATTTGGCGTCTGAACGAAATAGCCGTCCGTAATGCGGCGTAATTCATCGGCAAAGCGCTGTTGGTGCACGATGGCCGTGGCGTCAAACGCCTTATTGTCATCCATGTCCAGCATGGCCTGCTTTGGCCCGGTTACATGTTCGATGACCGACGAGCAGAAGACGATATCAAACGCGCGATCGTCAAATGGCAATGCCTCTTTCGAGCCGTCCAGCAACATGGTCTCATAGCCATAATTGGCCTTGGCCTGCTCAAGGTCCGGTGCCCAATGATCGGCGATCAGAACGTTCTTGTGATTGGGCGCAATGGCATGAAAATGACTGCCATTGCCGCCGCCCAAATCCAGAATCCGATGGTGCGGCTCGATGCCCATCATCGTCAAAAATTGCTTCCCACGGCGGGCACGGGCTTTGGCGGAGATGGAATGCAAAAACGACTTGATCAAGATCTGTATCCAAAAAGGAGCGCGCCTGCCCTCAAATCAGCCCCGCCGAATGGGGCCCAAAATCGAAGCAATTGCCGCGCAGGATTGAGCCCTAATTGTAGCGAGCCTTTGTAAAAGAACACATAACATGCATGTTTTTGACCCTGGCGAATATTGATCCACTAAAGCTTCGCCTTTGCAGTTTTAGTCTGGTATTTTCCAGCGAAACAAGAACACATTTGCAAATATATTTTGAGAAACATCTCTAAATGCATTTGTATTTAAGTGTGGCGGCACACGCTTTGCAGCAGCGCCCGCAACCTATCAGGAAGGCCTAACATGGAACGCTTGCGATCATTCTGCCGTAAATCAGGTCTGGTTTGCGCTTTGGGGACGGTTTTGATCGGCTCTGGCGTTTGGGTCGCTGTCGCGCAAGGTGTGTGGCAGGCCACCAAAGTCCCGATGCGGACACAGGTGTCGACGCAGCTGCCCCGCGCGCCCTTCCCGGTTGAGCGCTGTATCAATGTGGCGGGCGCGCTGGAAGCCCCGAACGAGGGCGATTGGGGCTATAAAATCCGCGAGCGTGACTTCAAAACCATCCGCGCGGCAGGCTTTGATACCATTCGCGTGCCGATCAAATTTTCCGCACACGCGATGGAACAAGCACCCTATACGCTCGACCCAGTCTTTATGGCTCGGATTGACGAGGTTGTAACTTGGGCCATTCGCAACGATCTGACCATCATCTTAAACCTCTGCCACTATACAGAGCTGTTCGAGAATCCCGATGTGCATGAGCGCCGCCTCGTCGCCCTCTGGGCGCAAATTGCCGCGCGCTATCAAAAGACACCAGCCAAGGTGATGTTTGAAATCATCAATGAGCCGCAAGAGGCGTTTTCAGGCCCGCGCGTCAATAAGGTGCAGGCAGAGGTTCTGAGCATCATCCGCCAAACCAACCCCACCCGCATGGTGATCTTTGCTGGGGACAATTGGGGCAACATCAACGGTATGGACAATCTGGAATTGCCCGACGACCCCTATGTCGTCGGCACCGTCCATTACTACCAGCCCTTTGAATTTACCCATTCTGGGGCCAGCTGGATGGACAATCCCCCACCTGCGGGACGTATCTGGCCCCGCCCCGGTGAGACGCGGGAATTGCAGAAAGACCTCGCCCAAATCGCCGCTTTCCGCGACCGGATTAAAGCCCCAGTCCTTCTGGGCGAATATGGTGTGGGTGTGGAAGTCCCTATGCGGCTGCGGGCCGACTGGACCCGCGCCATGACCAGTGCCTTTAAGGAAATCAACATGCCTGCCTGCTACTTCAATTTCACCGGCGGGTTTGACACCTATGATCGGTCTGTCGAGCAGTGGCACGCCCCCTTGCTTGAAGCACTGCAATTGAGGCCTAAGTGAGCGATACCCAATCCACCCGGCAAGAGCCAAGCTTTACCGGTGCCATCCCCTTCAAAGCGGATGGTGGCTATATGCCGGGTTTGGACGGTTTGCGGGCGATTTCGATCCTCATTGTGGTCATCGCCCATGTAGGGTTTGAGAATTTGATTCCAGGTGGCCTTGGTGTCACCGTGTTCTTCTTTGTCTCGGGCTTTCTCATTACGCGGATTCTGGTGGCAGAGCAGAATCAGCATGCAGGTGCGATCAATTTACCGGGCTTTTATCTGCGCCGCTTCCTGCGCCTTGCGCCAGCCCTTCTGGTATTTCTGCTGGGCTCTTGGCTTATGCTTTTGCCGTTTGGCGTCAAGGTAGATGCGGGTCACGTCGCCGCCGCCCTCTTTTACTTCATCAATTATTATGACGTGGTGCGCGAGTGGTTTGGCTGGTCTGAGCGCACAATTCCCTGGGGCCATTTATGGTCGCTGGCGGTGGAAGAGCATTTCTACCTTTTATTCCCCGCAGCACTCGCTTTGTTTGGCAAGACCCATCAGGCGCGCGTGCGCCTCATCGTCACCAGCATTGTCGTCTGCGCCCTGTGGCGCGCCTATGCCGTGATGGGCTTGGGCCTGCCCCATGAGCATACCTATTACACGACCGATAGCCGGCTGGAGAATATTGCTTGGGGCTGTCTGCTGGCGATCTTGCTCGATGGGGCGCCCCGCACCAGAGCACGCCTCGCGTGGCTGGTTGGCTGGCACTGGGTCGTTCTGGCGCTCGGCGCGATCTTGGCGACCTTGGTTTACCGCGATGAAGTTTTCCGCGAGACGTTGCGCTATTCGATCCAAGGCGCGGCACTCTTCCTTCTGGTGTTGAACCTCTATGCGCTGCGCAGCCTTCGTTTCTCGATCGACCTCTTGGAGCTGAAGCCGATGCGCTGGATCGGCCGCCTCTCCTACTCGCTCTATCTTTGGCATGTCCCAATCATCTGGATCGTGCGCCAGGTCATGCTGGGCGACGCCAATAGCCTCGAGCGCCTGTCGCCCATAGGCATGGTGATCGCCGTGGCATTAAGCTTTGCCTGTGCCTGCGCCAGCTATTATGCCGTCGAACGACCACTCTTTGGCTTGCGCAAACGCTTTGGCGGCAAGCCTGTCGAGACGTTGGCGGCGGCTTAGGTTGCTCCCAAGCCTATGCTAGTATCTGAATACGACCAAGGCTGGCCTATCGGTCCTGCAATTAGGGTCACTCAAGCCTTCGCCCGTCGCGACCCAATTGCTGGCTGCCCGCTCGGTCAAAATAGCAAAATCCTCTGACGTGCTGAAGGATGTAGCCTTAGCCTTGGTTACGCGCCCTTCTGAATCAAACGAGATACGCATCATCACACCGCCTGCCTGCCCCGCAAACAAGGGTGCAATGGGATAGGCCGGTAAATTCGAATCCATATTGGCAATTTGCACGGTGTGATTCTGAAAATCACAGCTGCCTTCCATTGTGCTGATCCGAACCAATTCAGTCTTGCGGGCAGCCATCAAATCTGTCGCGATTTTTTTCTCTGCGCCGACCAGATCGGCATGAGCAATGCCCTCCCAAAGCCTCAACTCATCCCAGACCGTGTCCCACTTGTCATCTGCTTGAGGCTGTTGCGTGCCATAGGCCAAGCGAGCATCGAGGATGAGCTTAAACGCTGCCAATCGCTCTTCTTTGGCTAACAGAGCTTGCGCTTTGACGCGTGCACCCAAGGCGCGCACCGCAGGGGCCTCACTTGCCTGCAGGCTATCCAGAAGCTTCAGGCCGTCATTGGCTAGCTTCAAGGCCAAGTCCTTTTTTCGGTCGCGAATGGCAAAATCGCCTAACAAAAAGGTCGCCTCAGCTTTGGTTGCCGCGGGCGCATCCTCATTCGAAGCCAAAGCACGACGAAGGGCCCCGGCCGCCATGGCACGACCTTCATTGCTGGCGCTTTGATAGGTTTGGATCGCAGTTGCAAGGCGACCCTGCCCCGCCGCATCGGCTTGAGCCGACGATAGCGGCACCAACATGGCCAAACCGATGGCGGCTAAACCAAGCGCCTTCATGGAAACCAAATTTTTCATGCGCAACGCACCCTTCGCAAAACTAAAAGCAATCGGGGTAAGCTATCACCGCAGATGACGCGGTCAATCGGTTCAACCTAGTGGGAAGGCATCTTTTTGGCGGCGGTCCAAAAAGGAAAAGGCCCCAATAGATTGCTCTATTGGGGCCGGAGGAAGTGCTCCGTGTGAAGCAATGGCTCACGTCAAACGCGAGGGACGGGATGGTCTGCCGTGCGCCACGCCGCTGTTCTAGCGGGCCGTGATTGAACGCAAGCTGAACGGAATCGCGCCTAGACCACAGATCCCAAAAATTCTTGCGGCGTGAAAATATTGCGTTCGCCATCATGGACGACCTGGCCCTTACGGCCCACGCTTTCGCGGCCCTCTAGATCGGCCATAATGTCGATATCGCCCTTAGGCGTATTGGCGACAAAGCGACGGCCCGCTTCATCGCGACCAATGACAATACCCATCCGCATGCCTTCGCGGGCATGGATCACGGTGTAGGTTTCAATCGTGGCGGCCCCTGTTGGAGTCTCCGTCACCTCGGGCGAGGCCATCGCGTCGATTTCACCCTGATAGGACTTCTTGGGCTTGCGCGCCCAAGCGCCCATGGTCGGCTGGCAGGAATAAATGCCAAAGGCATGCTTAGTCAGGAACCAGCCATTTGCGTTCAAAAAGCCAAACGCCTCAGGCTCTTTGCGGCAGCGATGGATCATCTCGACGATGCCATGCATGGAATAATTATTCCCGGGTCCGCCAAAATAAGGCAAGCCGCCCGTCAAAGTCAGACCGCGCGGATCATCGGTCGCAAGGCCCATTTCCTTTGCAGCGATTTCGACAGCGACGGGGAAGCAAGAATACAGATCGAAGAAAGACATATCAGCAAGGCTCTTGCCCGCCATCGCAAAAGCTTCGCGCACGCCCACCCGCATGGCAGGGCTGGAATGATAATCGACGCGGTCGAGCACATTCCATTTCTCAATCGTATCAGCACAGCCATGCAGGAAGACCATTTGCGACTCGGGCACGCCAAGGCTCTTGGCATGGGCATAGCTGGCCATCAAAACGGCGGCCGACTGGTCGACTTGGATGATGGCATTGAGGCGCTTTGGATAAGGAAAGCCCACCATGCGATTGCTGGCGCTGGGCGTTACCAAGGTTTCCGCTGTCTGGGCTTGTGGGAACCATGCATAGGGATTTTGTGCCGCAACTTCAGTGAAGGGCGCAAACAAAGCCCCCATCGCCGTCGAATGGGCCTCTAAGCTGCGCCCCAGATTTGCCCGATAGGCATTTTCAAACATCGGATAGACATTGGTCGGGAACTCGAGGCCGTGACGGGCTTCATAGGGCGAACAGCCGTCGCGCCCATCGCCAAACATGGCTGGAGCTTCTTCATCATCGACTTGATGGGCGGCAAGCGGGCCAAAATTACTCGCCTGCACCAGCTTCATCATGGAGCCTAAAAACTCAGCGCCCGCCAAGAGGACCAGCTTGTTGTCCCCTTTGGCGATGCGTTCGGCAGCTTCATTGACCAAGGCTTGTGGCGTATTGCCACCGACATGGGTGTAGGTCTGCCACACAGGGGAAGCCCCTAGCGCCTTAGCGAGCGCTTTTGGCGGGTTCTTGGCCTTGGGGATCGGCATGCGGCTTAAGTTGCCACCAGCATCAATCGTGAAGCCTACAACGGCTAAACCGTCAATTTGGGTCAAAATCTGTTGGTTTAGGCCAGAATCGGCAAGCGCCGCTTCCGCTGCGCGGGCACATAGGCCAATGGGTGGCGGGCAAGATTCGGGGGCACCGCGATAGGTAAATTGGCCCCCGCCAATCAGGACAGGCGTGTTTGGATCGATCAACTTAAGCTCCCTGCATCTCTTCTTGTTTGTCTTGATGACGCAGATAAGACCATTTTGCCGCCAAGTCGAGGCGCCCAAAAAAGCATCAAAGTGTGCCTAGAGTCTAGGCAATGTGTGGCCGACCGCCTATAGCGACAGGTGCCGAGGTCGCGCCCTTACGCTGAAGGGACTATGCCCAACGCAGAACTCACGCACGGGTCCTTTTTGCCTTCCCCAAGGCGCTCGCGGCATCACACTAGCAGGCGGATTTTATGAAAAAGATCGAAGCGATTATCAAGCCGTTCAAGCTCGACGAAGTTAAAGAAGCGCTGCAAGACTTGGGCCTTCAAGGCATGACCGTGGTTGAAGCCAAGGGTTTTGGCCGTCAGAAGGGCCACACAGAACTCTATCGTGGTGCCGAATATGTCGTCGATTTCTTGCCTAAGCTGAAACTCGAAGTCGTGGTCGGGGATGATCAAGTTGACGCCGCCGTTGAGGCCATTACCAATGCCGCGCGCACCGGTCGTATCGGTGACGGAAAAATCTTTGTGTCCGACATCAGTCATGTCGTACGCATTCGAACGGGGGAATCTGGGATCAACGCAGTCTAAGCGTCTGCCCTCAGAAACCCTATTGACTGAACATACAACCTAACTGGCTTTTCAGGAGAGAACCGATGTCGAAGTTTGACAAGGTCATGCAGCAGATCAAGGACGATGAAGTCCAATATGTAGATTTTCGGTTCACCGATCCGCGCGGCAAGATGCAGCACGTGACCTTTGACGTCGACATGGTTGATATCGACCTGTTGGAAGAAGGCGTTGCCTTTGACGGTTCGTCGATTGCTGGTTGGAAGGCCATCAACGATTCCGACATGATCATGTTGCCAGATCCAGACAGCGTGACCCTGGACCCCTTCTATCAGCAAACCACCTTGGCCATTGTCTGCGACGTAGTCGTCCCCGGCACCTTGAAGCCTTACAACCGCTGCCCACGCGGCATCGGCAAGCGCGCTGAATCCTATTTGCAGTCGAGCGGTGTTGGCGATACCGCCTATTTCGGCCCAGAAGCTGAATTCTTCGTCTTTGACGACGTGCGCTGGAACACGGACCCGAACAACACGGGCTATAGCTTCGACTCCACCGAACTGCCCTACAACACTGGCAAAGCCTATGAAGGCGGCAATCTGGGACATCGTCCTGGTCCAAAGGGCGGCTACTTCCCCGTTGGCCCAATCGACTCCGCACAAGACCTGCGCGGTGAAATGCTGCAAGTGATGAAAGAATTGGGTCTTGAGCCTGAAAAACATCACCACGAAGTGGCCCCTGCTCAGCACGAGCTTGGTTTGAAGTTCCAAACTTTGACCAAAATGGCCGACTATATGAACCTCTATAAGTACATCATCCAGAACGTTGCGGCTGCTTATGGCAAGTCCGCGACCTTCATGCCAAAGCCTTATTTCAAGGACAATGGCAGCGGGATGCACGTGCACCAGTCGATCTGGAAGGGTGGCAAGCCCTTGTTTGCTGGCGACCAATATGCCGATCTGTCTGAGAATTGCCTCTATTACATCGGCGGCATCATCAAGCACGCCCGTGCGATCAACGCCTTCTCAAACTCCTCGACCAATTCGTACAAGCGTCTGGTCCCCGGGTATGAAGCCCCCGTCATGCTGGCCTATTCGGCCCGCAACCGCTCGGCTTCGATCCGCATTCCTTACACCACTTCGCCAAAAGCCAAGCGCTTGGAAGCCCGCTTCCCAGACCCAATTGGCAACATGTATCTGACCTTTGCGGCCCTCTTGATGGCGGGCCTTGATGGGATCGAAAACAAGATCCACCCAGGCGACCCATTCGACAAGGACCTCTACTCCTTGCCACCAGAAGAGTTGGAAGGTGTGCCAACTGTCGCCAAGTCCTTGGACGAAGCCCTCGACTCGTTGAGCGCCGATCGCGACTTCCTGAAAAAGGGCGGCGTGTTCGATGACGACATGATCGACGCCTATATCGAACTGAAGCGTGAAGAGTGTGAGCGTTTGAACATGCACCCACACCCTGTCGAGTTCGACATGTATTACAAGATGTAAGCTGTTCCTCAGCTTAAGCGAAAAGCCCGGCTCTGCCGGGCTTTTTTGTTTTGAGGAAACGCGTAACTTTGATCCTTGCAGACCAAAAACCCACTTTAATGCATGGTTACCCATGTTTATTCAATTTTAATCATAATCCGTTTGAGTGTTGATAGCGTTATCCCGCGCTTGGGATAACGGTTGGACCGCCTTCTGAAGTGAAGATCAGCCTTGTTTGTAACCGCTGATCTTCGCTTCTTTTTTGTACCGCGATCCATTTTCGGTTTTGTAACCAGTTTCTGCCATTCTACTCGCGGTAGCCTTAGGGCTTTCGGGAGGGATTAGAATGAAAAACCGCATTCTATTGGCCTGTGCCGCCTTGGTCTTGGCGGGCTGTGCCTCTTCTGCGCCGCCTTCCAATATTGCCGATGCGTGCGCCATCCTCGACGAAAAGAGCCGCTGGGAAGACCATGTGTTTGATGCGGCACGCGACTGGCAAGTTTCGCCTGGCGTGATCCTCGCCTTTATTCGCCAAGAAAGCAGCTTCCGCCGCGATGCGAGGCCCAAGGACCGCAAGGGCCGCTTGCTCTCCAGCGCTTATGGCTATTCGCAAGCCTTGGACGGTACTTGGTCGGATTATGAGAAAGCGCGCGGCGGGGCCAAACGTAAGAACTTCGGAGACTCAGCTGACTTTATTGGCTGGTACATCGATCAAATTTCGCGTCGAACCGGCCTCTCCAAGTCGGATGCCCGCAATCTCTATCTGGCCTATCACGAAGGCCCCGCAGGCTTTCAGCGCCGCACCTATTCAAGCAAACCTTGGCTAGGCGAAGTGGCAAGCCGCGTCAGCAGCCAAGCCGCCATTTATGACGGCCAGCTTCGCCGCTGCGAAGCCCGCCAGATGCGTAAACTGGCCAGCGATTAGGCGGGCTCAGACCTCCATCACCCCAGAAGTTTTTTTGCATCGGTTGCCCTTAGGCGACCACCTTCCCTCTGCCCGCAATCCAGACTAGGGTTTGGATGAAAGCTGCCACAGAACAGCAGAAGCTTTGGGAGATGACCATGTCTGACGGTACAAAAGTCCTCTATGAACGCGATGGCGATGTCGCCATTCTGACACTCAACGACCCCGCCACCATGAATGCCTGCGGCCTTGATATGGCCCAAGACATGACTCGCGCCTTTGAACGCGCTGCTGGGGAAGCCCGCGCGGTTGTTTTGACTGGGACGGGTAGAGGTTTCTGTTCGGGGGCCAATCTTGGCTCCACCGCCTCCAATATGAATGGCGCGCAAGACCCAGAGCAAATGGATGCCGGCGCGGCACTGGAAAGCATTTACAACCCCTTGGTGACCACGATCCGCGACTTGCCTGTTCCCGTGGTGACCGCCGTCAATGGCGCTGCCGCTGGCATTGGCTGTTCCTTCGCGTTGTTGGGCGACATTATTTTGGCTTCAGAGAATGCCTATTTCTTGCAAGCTTTCCGCCGCATTGGCCTCGTGCCCGATGGCGGGTCTACTTACATGCTGGCGCGCGCTGTGGGCAGGGCACGCGCCATGGAAATGATGCTGCTGGGCGAGAAAATCCATGCTCCCCAAGCCCTTGAGTGGGGCCTCATCAACCGCGTCACGTCTCAAGACACCCTGCTCGACGAAGCCAAGGTCCTCGCACATAGCCTCGCCAGCGGCCCAACCAAGACGCTGTCTATGATCCGCAAAGCGGCTTGGGCAAGCTTGGACAATGATTGGAATTCGCAATTGGCCCTCGAGCGGGATTTGCAACGCGATGCAGGCCGCACCAAGGATTTCCGCATTGGCGTGATGGCCTTCTTGTCCAAGCAAGTGGCGCAATTCACCGGCCGATAAGGCTTCGCCCGCAGCGGGCCATGACAATAGAGGACCGCGCGTGGACGTTTTATGGATCACCTTGCCAATTTTTGGCTTGATCGCCCTGGGCTGGGCGGGGGCAAAGGCTGGCCTATTTGATGGCACCACCGCGTCAGGCCTGTCACGCTTTGTGTTCTGGCTGGCCTTCCCTGCCCTGCTTCTGACGTCCATGGCCAAGGCCCCAGCCCCCACCCTCACCCAAGGCTCGATCCTTGGCGTTTGGGTCGGCGTTTTGCTAGCGGGTCACATTCTGGGGCGACTGGGTGCGCTGGCCCTCAACTTACCCCGCACCAGCCAAGCCGGGATCGGCTTTGCAGCCTCCAGCGGCAATACGGCCTTTTTGGGCACCGCCATTCTCGCCAGCCTGTTCGGGCCAGAGGTGCTGGCCATGGCTGCGGCCTTTGTCGCGTTAGAGAACATCCTGATTGTCGGCCTAGGCGTGGCAGGGCTTTATCTGGCAAAGCCCGCACCAGACCCTACTGCGGCGCGGCGCGCCATGTTGGGGGGCCTCACCAATCCGGTCAGCATGGGTGCCCTGATTGGCTTTCTTATTGCGGTAACGGGCGTGCACGTCCCACCTGCCTTGATGCGCCCCCTCGACATGTTAGGTGCCGCTGCCAGCCCTGCAGGCCTTGTCGCCCTTGGCATTGTGATGGCGACCAGCGTTACGAAGGCGCAGAGCCAATCTGGGCGCGATATTGGCCTTGTGGTTGCGATTAAGTGCATCGCGCTTCCCTTGATGATGGCGGCCGGCATGACGCTGATTGGTGCCCCGCGTGAGTTAGCCCTCGCCGCAACCATTCTTGCAGCCTGCCCCAGTGCGGTGAATGTGTTTATTCAGGCTCAGCAAGCAGAAGTCTGGGGCGATACGGCGGCGCGCGCGGTGTTTCTGACAACCTGCGTCTCGATCGTCACTCTGAGCTTGGCGGCCAATTTAGCCGTTTAGGCCGGTACAACCATCCAATCAGGCGGATCTAGCTGGACTGCCTGATCCCCTGCCCGCAACTCATGGCCTTCGGCGGTCGCCTTCTGCACCCGATCAAAGCGGATAAGCGCAAGGCCCACGCCCTCTCCAGTGCTGCGCATCCGGCCGACTTCCCAGCCATCAGCCAAGATCGGGGTCTCAAATTTGGGTGCGGCCCCGTCAAAGCGTACCCGACACAGCTTGGTCTTGACCGTTGTGCGGCGTTTCATGCGGCTGGTCATTTCCTGCCCGACATAGCAGCCCTTGTGGAAATCCACCCCACCCATTTCATCCATCAGGCCTTCGAGGATAAAGTCCTTTTCGACCAATAGGTCTGCGCCAAGGTCTGGCACGCCAAGACCCAATCGTTTTTGTTCATAGGTTTGAAACGCTAAGGCATCATCCCCCAAGGCCAAGTCCGTGCGTGGGGCGATGAAGCGATGTGGCAGCTGTGCATGACGGGGGTCTGGATAGGACATGGTACCTGAAGGCAAAGCGATTGCTTGCCACGCTGCGCCCACCACAAAGGCCTCGCTCTTGTCTTCAATCGTCACTTTTGAGCGCAGCCGATATAGGCTCAAGCGCTTAGCAAAGCTTGCGGGTTCAGATACATCGATCCAAAAAGTGCCCGCCTCGGGTGCGGTAATGAAGAGCTCATACAGAAACTTGCCTTGCGGTGTTAGCATAGAAGCATAGACGCAGGTCGCGGGCCCTGCCCCTTCGACATTGTGAGTCAAAAGCCCGTCTAACAAGGTGGCGGCATCTGGGCCGGAGACGCAGACCAAACCGCGCTTGGGGAAGGAAACAATATCAGCCATGCCCTACACTTAGGACTGATTGCGCCTTTGTTCAAACCCTATCGCCAAATCATCAGTAAAGCGCACTAAGGCATCGACAATGCCGGGCTCAAGGCTCGCATGGCCCGCATCTCCAATGATTTCCAATTGGGCGTGCGGCACAACCTTCTTCAGCGCCCAAGCCGAGGAGAGCGGCGTCAAGACGTCATAGCGGCCATGTGCAATCTGAATGGGGATGGATGTGAGCACAGAGGCATGGTCCAATAGCCAGCTGTCACTCTCGAAAAAGCCCTTATTGACGAAATAATGGTTCTCAATCCGGGCGAAGGCCTCAACAAATCGGTCTTCTTCAAAGCGTCCGGGTCTTGCGTCAGGGCCTTTCATCGAGAGGCAATCTCCTTCCCAACGCGCCCACGCACGGGCGGCCAGAATACGGGTATCGCGGTCGTCGCTGAACAAACGCTTATGGAAAGCCCCGACAATATCGCCGCGCTCTTCCTCGGGGATCACGCTGACATAGCGGTCAAAGGCGTCTGGAAAGATATTGCTAGCCCCATATTGATAGAACCACGCAATCTCGGCTTGGCTGATCAGGAAAATGCCACGCAACGTCAGGCTCAAAACGCGGTCTGGATGCTTAATCGCATAAGCCAAGGCTAAGGTTGACCCCCATGATCCCCCAAAGACGGCCCAAGCCTCAATCCCTAAATGGACACGCAGCTTTTCAATATCCGCAACCAAGTCCCACGTCGTATTCTCAATCGTCTCGGCGTGGGGGGTGGAATTGCCACAGCCGCGCTGGTCAAAGCCAATGATGTGCCATTTCTTGGGATGA
>JAJTGP010000245.1 GCA_021299265.1 Hyphomonadaceae bacterium
CGTGCGCACCTATGTGACGCCGTGGGACCCGATCACGATCCGCGAGGCTTTGCTGCGTGAGAAATATCGCGGTGGCCAAGCCTTCTTTGTCGCCCCGCGGGTGGAGCATTTGGAGGATATTGAGCGCTTCATGAAGGAAATGGTGCCTGAAATGACCTATGCGGTGGCGCATGGTCAGATGAGCCCAACCCAGATGGAGCCGATTGTGACGGCCTTCTATGAAGGCGTCTATGATGTGCTGATCTCGACCACGATTGTGGAAAGTGGCTTGGACATTCCCCGCGCCAATACGCTGATTACTTGGCGCGCCGATATGTTTGGCTTGGCGCAAATGTATCAATTGCGGGGCCGGGTTGGCCGCTCCAAGACCCGCGCCTATGCCTATCTGACGGTACCTGCTGAAAAGCCCATTACGCCAAGTGCCGAAAAGCGCCTGAAGATCCTACAATCGCTCGACAGTCTTGGCGCTGGGTTCCAATTGGCCAGCCATGATCTCGACATGCGTGGCGGCGGCAACCTCTTGGGCGAAGAGCAATCGGGCAATATTCACGAGGTCGGTGTCGAACTGTATCAGCAAATGCTGGAAGAGGCCGTCGCCAGCCTGCAGGATGGCGGCGAAGTCGTCTCGGCGCGGTCTTGGTCGCCTGCGATCAATCTGGGGGTCGCGGTTTTGATCCCAGAAGACTATGTGGCAGACCTCAATGTGCGCCTGTCGCTCTATCGCCGCTTGAGCGAGCTGGAGAGCGATGCCGACCGCGACAGCTATGCCGCAGAACTGGCCGACCGCTTTGGCCCATTGCCCGAAGAAGCGCGGCAATTGATCCAGATTGCGGGCGTCAAAGCACTGTGCCGCAAAGCCCATATCGCCAAGCTGGATGCCGGGCCAAAAGGGGCTGTGCTGACTTTCCGCCCAGAATCCGCGCCCGACCCAATGAAACTGGTGGCAGCCGTACAAAAGCAGCCTGCGCTGTTCCGCTTGCGGCCAGACGGCAAGATGGTGGTCAATGGCGATTGGTCTACCCCCGAACAACGCCTCAAAGGTGCCCGCCGCGCTGCTGCCTTCCTCGCTGCAGAAATGGGGTGAGGGGCGAGGGCTTGACGGCGGCTCTTGCAAGAGATCACATTCAAGTCTTCTAAGTTTTCAATTGTTCGGATTTTCATGAAGCTATTGGGTGCCCTAGCGGTTTTGATCCTTGTCTCTGGCTGCCAAGCGATTGGACAAGCAGATACCTGTCCATTGCCACGCGAAGATACCGAACGCCTCCTCGCGCTCAATTTCGAACAATTCGACCAAGACCTCAAAGGCGGGTGGCGTGCTGTCGGCGATCGGCATGGCTGCGAGGCGCGCGGCGCGCGGTTGATTGAGGCCTACATTAAGAAGCATCAGAAAAACATTCCAGCCAGACGCGTGGCGACGCTTAATTGGCACCTCGGGCAGATGTGGGCTTCTGCGGGTGACTCGCGCAAAGCCATCGCCGCCTTCAAGGCGACAAAGCCTGAAGGCGATGACGCTCAAAACTTTTATGCCGATGCGACGATTGCTTACCTTCAGCGCGACCGAAAGGCCTTTGATCAAGCGCGTGCCGGCTTGGCGGCTCTGCCGCCGCCAAAGAATTGGGACAAGGCGGTCGCGGACTACGAAAAGCGCTTCAATATGCCTGGGCCGGTGTGGCCGATCAATCTGGATGTGGTGGATCGCCTAAGCGCGTGCTTTGATGAACCTTACTGGCTGGCTTATTCGGGTGCTTGCCTGAACGCCGTTACCCCAACCACACCCCCAACTGCCGTCAAGCCTTGAGTTTTGAGGACATTGCTCCTACATGACCGCCATCACGCACGCGGGCTCGCGGCGCGCGAACCCTTTTTTATTCCTTTGGGGATGGGCAGGGGTCGTTCGTCCATCCGGCGCGGTTCTCACTCCGAGGCCGCTCCTGCTCGCGGAGGCTAGCCGGAAAAAGGATTGAAATACCATGGCAGTGCCAGAATTTACCATGCGCCAATTGCTCGAAGTGGGCGCACACTTTGGTCACCAGACCCACCGTTGGAACCCAAAGATGAAGCGTTTCATCTTTGGTGAGCGCGCCAATATCCACATTATCGACCTCAGCCAAACTGTGCCTTTGTTGCATCAGGCTTTGCTGCGCGTCCGTGACGTAACCGCAAAGGGCGGCCGCGTCTTGTTCGTTGGCACCAAGCGTCAAGCATCCGACCCTGTGGCCGCTGCTGCAAAGCGCTGCGCCCAATATTATGTCAACAGCCGTTGGCTGGGTGGCACGCTGACCAATTGGCAGACGATTTCGAAGTCGATTGCCCGCATGCGCGAAGTTGAAGCCATTGTGCAAGGCGACGCACCTGCAGGTTTGACCAAGAAAGAAATCCTGAACCTGACCCGCGAATATGAAAAGCTTGAGCGTTCGCTCGGCGGGATTCGCGACATGGGCGGTATTCCTGACTTGATGTTCGTAATCGACACCAACAAGGAAGCAATCGCGATCAAAGAAGCCAAGAAATTGGGTATCCCAGTTGCGGCGATGATCGACAGCAATTGCGATCCCGATGAAGTCGATTTCCCAATCCCAGGTAACGACGACGCTGCGCGTTCCATCCAATTGTTCTGCGACCTGATTGCAGATGCAGCTCTGGATGGCTTGGCCGAAGGTCAATCGTCTTCGGGCGTTGATTTGGGTGCCATGGAAAACCCAGTTGAGCCTGTTTTGGCTCAGATCACCGAAGAAGCTGTCGCAGAATCGGTTGATGGCGACGTCGAAGCTCCTGCTGAAGCTTAAAATTTCCCGCCTTGGTTTGTGCTGACACAGGCCAAGGCGGACCCCACAAACACTCTACCCTGGAGGCGATTATGGCCGAGATTACGGCTGCCCTCGTTAAGGATCTTCGCGAGAAGACCGGCGTCGGCATGATGGACTGCAAAAAAGCGCTGACCGAAAACAATGGTGACATCGAAGCATCGATTGACTGGTTGCGTGCAAAAGGCCTTTCGAAGGCTGCGAAAAAAGCTGACCGTGCGGCGGCTGAAGGCTTGGTTGGCGTTTACGTCGCGGGCAACACCGGTGTGTTGGTCGAGCTGAACGCTGAAACCGACTTCGTGTCGCGCAACGAGCAGTTCCAAGCAGCCGTCAGCGGCATCACCAAGCTGGCCCATGGCTTTGACGGCTTGGAAGCATTGGGTGCAGCACCTTCGCCAGCCGGTGAAGGCACTGTCAACGACTATGTGACCAATCTGATCGCCACCATCGGCGAAAACATGACCTTGCGCCGCATGGCCAAGGTTTCGGTCAACCAAGGCGTTGTGGCTTCTTATATCCACACTGCAACCGGTGAAGGCTTGGGCCGCATCGGCGTGTTGGTTGGCGTTGAAACCGGTGGTGACGCCGCTGTTGCCAATGACATCGGCCGCAAGGTTGCGATGCACATTGCTGCGACCGCGCCTCTGTCGCTGAAGACAGACGATCTCGACCCAGCCGTGGTCGAGCGCGAGCGTCAAGTACTGACCGAGCAAGCCCGCGAAAGCGGCAAGTCCGATGACGTGATTGCCCGCATGATCGAAGGCCGGATCCGCAAGTTCTATGAGGAAGTGGTACTTTTACAGCAACCATTCGTCATGAACCCAGATCAGACCGTCTCGGCTTTCGTTGCTGAAACGGCAAAGGCTGCTGGCATCAGCGCAGAAGTCACTGGCTTTGCGATGTTCAAGCTGGGCGATGGCGTTGAGAAAAAAGAAGATGATTTCGCCGCAGAAGTGGCCGCATTGAGCGGCACTTAAGCCAAAGAATCTTCCTCTTTTGGCCGCGATTGCCAAATAGAGTGAGAATAGCAAAGTGAAAGATGACACTTTGCTGACAAGAAACAGGGCGGCATGCTTGGCGTGCCGCCCTTGGTCTGTCAGAAGACCTGCCTGCATGCTTTTGGGCGAGTCATGTTAGGGCCTGTCGAAAGCTGGGAGACGCAGCCAAATGAATGAAGTAGCCAAGCCAAAAGACCAAAAACCGCGCCGGATCTTGCTCAAGATTTCGGGCGAGGCGCTGATGGGCGACGGTCAGTTTGGGATTGATCAAGAAACCTGTCTTGGATTTGCGCGCGACGTGAAAGCGGCCCGCGATTCTGGCATTGAATTATGCTTGGTCATTGGTGGCGGTAACATCTTCCGCGGCATCTCAGGTGCCGCAAAGGGGATGGAGCGTGCAACGGCAGACTATATGGGCATGTTGGCCACCATTATGAACGCACTGGCGCTGCAGGGGGCCTTGGAGAGCATTGGGGTTCACACCCGGGTACAGTCTGCCATTCCCATGCAAACCGTCTGTGAGCCTTATATTCGTCGTCGCGCGATGCGCCATATGGAAAAAGGCCGCATTGTGATTTTTGCTGCCGGGGTTGGTAGTCCCTTTTTTACGACAGATTCGGGTGCTGCCTTGCGCGCTGCTGAAATGGGCTGCGATGCCTTGTTGAAGGGGACTGGCGTTGACGGCGTCTATACCGCGGACCCCAAGACTGACCCAACAGCCACTCGATATGACAAGTTGTCCTACACCGACGTCTTGGCAAAGAACCTCAAAGTTATGGATGCGTCTGCGGTCTCCATGATGCGCGACAGCAACATCCCCATTATCGTTTTCAATATTCGTCAACCCGGGCGCTTGGCCGAGGTGCTTGCGGGCACCGGAGTCTGCACCGTCATAACGGACAACTGAACCATGCCGACCTTTGATCTTCAAGACACCAAGCGCCGAATGGAAGGCGCCATTACGGCTTTGAAAAGCGATTTTCAGGGCTTGCGAACCGGCCGGGCCAACGTGAATTTGTTGGAACCCGTCATGGTGGAATCCTATGGGGCCATGGTGCCCTTGAACCAAGTAGGGGCCATTTCCTCGCCTGAGCCGCGCTTGCTGACCGTGACCGTCTGGGAAAAGTCCATGGTGAATGTGGTCGATAAGGCCATTCGCAATGCTGGCATTGGCCTCAATCCCGTGATCGACGGCATGACCTTGCGTGTGCCCATTCCGCCCTTGAATGAAGAGCGCCGTCGCGAGCTGGTGAAATTGTCGGGCAAATATGCCGAAGCTGCCCGCGTTGCCATCCGCAATGTCCGCCGCGACGCGATGGAGCAATTGAAGAAGTCTGAGAAAGACGGCGACATCAGCGAAGATCAGTTGAAGAAGCTCTCCACCCAAGTCCAAGAAGCCACCGACTCCTTCGTCAAGCAGGTCGACCAGACCGTGAAGACGAAGGAAGATGAGATTATGCAAGTCTAGGATGGCCGGGGCGCTCGCCGACTGGGCCTCAAAGGCCGCCAATCATCTCTCGCCACGTGGCGATGACGGAGAAGGTGCGCGCCCGCGCCATATCGCCATCATCATGGATGGCAATGGCCGCTGGGCAACCGCCCGGGGTATGCCGCGCGCCTTTGGGCATTCAGCCGGTGTTCAAGCCCTGCGCAACACGGTTGAAGCGGTTGGCGATCTTGGCATCGAGGTTCTGACTGTCTATGCCTTCTCGACCGAGAACTGGCGTAGGCCGCCTGAAGAGATTGAAGCCCTGTTCGGACTATTGCGTGGCTTTATTCGTTCGGATCTGGCGCGCCTTGATCGTGCGGGGGTTAG
>JAJTGP010000030.1 GCA_021299265.1 Hyphomonadaceae bacterium
GGCAATTTGTCGCGTCAGGTCCAGATTTCCTTCGGAAATCTGCCGCATAGCGGCGCGCAGCGGACTTGACCCGTCGAATTGCCCGGCCACGATATTCAAAGCGGTTGGGTGACCAGACTGGGCACCAAAGCGCGTCCAGACAAAAGCATCTTTTTCCAACCACAGCCGCCACTCGCTCCCCTTTCCCAATAGGAGAGCGGAGAACGGACACGCTGCCGCATGCGCCGATGTGTCCCGAAGGGACTGAAGGGGTCTTTGAGGACAAGCGTGCAAGCCTGCCCGCTAAATAATCCCCTTCGCGCGCAGACCTTCAATCTGCGTATCGCTGAGGCCTAAAAGGCTTTTTAGTTCGGCTTCTGTATCGGCACCCAGTGCTGGGGGCGCGCGACGCGTCACTGGGGGGGTTAGGCTCATTTTGATCGGATTGGCGACCGTCGGTATTGAGGTGCCATCGGCACGAGACAATTCTTGTTGCATCGCCCGGGCGATCACTTGGGGATCTTCAAAGACTTGATCGATCGTGTGGATTGGCCCGCAGGGAACCCCGGCCTGTTCCAACACCTCTATCCACCGCGCTGTGGACTTGCTGGCCATTACGGGCACGAGGGCTGCGATCAAATGATCCCGATAGGCAACGCGCTTAGCATTGGTCTTGTATCGAGTGTCTGCGCCGAGTTCGGGTTGACCTGCCGCCGCACAAAATTGTTGCCACTGGCCATCATTGCCAACCGCCAGCACAATATGCCCGTCAGCACTCGGGAAAACTTGGTATGGTGCGATATTGGGATGGGCATTGCCCAAGCGCTTGGGCGCTTGCCCCGAGACCAGAAAATTGGCCGCTTGATTGGCGAGCACAGCCGTCTGACAATCGAGCAGAGCCATATCAATATGTTGGCCTTGGCCTGTGGCCTCGGCATGGCGCAAGGCCGCCAGAATGGCGATGGTGGCATAAAGGCCGGTAAACAGGTCTGCAACGGCTACACCTACCTTCAAAGGCTCTGCCCCCGGCGTGCCATCAGCTTGGCCCGTCACGCTCATCAGGCCGCCTGCGGCTTGTACCAAATAATCATAGCCTGCGCGCGGCGCATATGGGCCGGTCTGACCAAAGCCAGTAATCGAGCAATAGACCATTTTGGGATTGATCTTCGCGACGCTGTCATAGTCCAGACCATATTTGGCCAAGCCGCCTGTTTTGAAATTCTCAACAAGCACATCATGATGCGGGATAAGCGCGCGCAAAATTTCGCTGCCCTCTGGCGTCGTGAAGTCTAAGGTGATGGAAGCTTTGTTGCGATTGGCGCAGGTATAATAGGCAGCATCGCTTTGGGCACCGCTCTCGTCGGTTAGAAATGGCGGGCCCCAGCTGCGCGTATCATCTCCCACGCCGGGCTTTTCGATTTTCAAAACCTCTGCCCCAAGATCGCCTAAAGTCTGCGTCGCCCAAGGCCCCGCCAGAACGCGGGACAGATCCAGCACGCGAACGCCTGCTAAAGCAGTCGGGGAAGCGGGCAGGGCGGTTGATTGCAGTGTTTTGGACATAGGTCGCGTTCTTTTCATTTGCTTCTTTGAAAAGATATATCATTGTCAGGCGTGCTGATACTAGAGCAGCGCAGGGGAGACGCACCACATGACAGAGAGTGGTCATCAAGATCAAGCCACACCGACCAAGCCGACCAATGAGTTTGTTCTCGGTTGGCCCATTCTTCTGGCTTCCATTGTTGGCGTCTATGCGTCTCTGGCGACCTTACCCTTTTATGCGGCGCAGAATTTGTTCGGCCCCTTGAAAGAAGCCTTTGGCTGGAGCCGGACCGATGTGTCCATGGCGGTGACTTTGATGGGGCTTGGCAATCTACTCTCGTCTTATGTTGCTGGTGCGGTGACGGACCGGTTTGGTTCGCGCCCTGTTGCCTTGGTCTCAGGCCTTATGTTGGCGATATGCTTGTTTTTGCTGACTTTGAATGATGGCAATCTCCATCAGTTTTGGCTGACCTATTTCATCATGACGATTGTTGCGGCAGGCACATTGCCTCTGACCTATACCCGCACGATCAATCAGTGGTTCGATAAGTCCCGCGGGTTGGCGCTGGGCCTGACGCTATTGGGGACGTCGTTCGGTGCGATTACGCTGCCGATCTTCTATAGGATGGGCATTGATGCCTTTGGCTGGAAAGGCGTGTTTTACGTCGCGCTTGGCATTGTCTTGGTGCTTTGGCTGCCCATCTTCTTGGCCTTGTTCAAGGACCGAAGTGCAGCCCATCAGGCGCAAGCGGCACTGACCGCGACTGGCATGACATTGGGCGAATCGGTGCGGACCGCCACTTTCTGGAAAATGGGGATCGCGTTCTTCTTTGTGACCTTCGCCATGAGCGGGATTGCTGTGCATATCGTCGCGATGATGATGGACAATGGCATGTCGCGTGCTCAAGCAGCCCAGATTGCCAGCCTGATCGGGGTCTCGATTCTCGTGGCGCGCTTGGCCGTTGGTTATTTGATCGACAAATTCCACGCCCCCCCGATTGCGGCGGCCTGTTTCGCCATTCCAGCGATTGGCTGTTACCTCTTGATGGGCGGCGGCCATGGCCCCGCTATTCTCGCCGTTATTCTGGTCGGCGTGGCCTTGGGCGCGGAGCTTGATTTGATCGCCTTCTTCACCAGTCGCTATTTCGGCATGAAGAATTACGGCAAGATTTATGGCTGGCAATATGTCTTCTATACGCTGGGAGCCGGGATCAGCCCGCTCGCCTTTGGCATTGTTTACGACAAATTGGGTTCTTACGATCAGGTCTTGATCGCGTCGTCTGTCGGTCTGGTACTGGCGGGTGTTTTGATGTTGAGCCTGCCGAAATATCAAAGGACCGAGAGCTGAAGGGCCTAGCCCCTGTCAGCCAAGGCTTTCGCAAATACCGCTTCAAACATGTCTGTCGTCAATCGCCCGGTGTTTGTGTTGTAACGGCTGCAATGATAGCTGTCATAGACGGTCGTGTCGCCAATCTGGTGAACCCCACCATGGGCGAACTTATAGGCTGAGGGCTTGGCCCCTAGGGCACGGATTGTGGCGTCATGGCTGATCTTGCCAAGGCAGATGAGGCTTCTGAGCTTTGGTAGCGCCCCAATCTGCGCCTGCAAAAATGGTGCGCATTGGGCGATCTCGGACGGCTCAGGCTTGTTGGCGGGAGGCGCGCATTGCACCGCATTGGCGATCATCACGCCTTTAAGCACCAAACCATCATCGGCATGAGCAGCATAGGTGCCGCTCGACAAGTCAAAACGCGCGAGGGTCTGATAGAGAAGATCACCTGCCCAATCGCCGGTAAAGGGCCGCCCCGTCCGATTGGCTCCGGTCCGCCCGGGCGCAAGGCCCACGATTAACAGCCAAGCGGCCCCGTCCCCAAACGAGGGGGCAGGGCCATTATACCAGTCTGGATTTTCAAGCCGATTATTTGCCCGATAGGCTACCAAGCGAGGGCAAAGCGGGCAATCACGTGTGGGTTGTTGCACAGCCGGTCTGCCCGCCTTGAACTAGGCTTCTGTTTCGCCTTCAAGCTCGTCGTCCATGCCTTCGAGCTCATCTTCAAAATCGTCGACGAATTCATCACCCTCAACAGGGCGGGCTGGGCGCATGTTGGCGCGTGGGTTCTCAAACCCATCTGGACGTGGTGGACGACCAATCAAGGCCGACAGATCCGCCAGATCGATGAAGGTGTCCGCCTGGCGGCGAAGTTCATCGGCAATCATGGGTGGTTGGGTCTTGATGGAGGAAACCACCGAGACACGTGGACCCCGACGCTGAACCGCTTCGATCAGGACGCGGAAGTCGCCATCGCCGGAAAACAAGACGATATGGTCGACGTGGGCTGCGAGTTCCATCATGTCGACGGCAATCTCAATGTCCATATCGCCTTTGACGCGCCGACGGCCCAAGGTGTCGGTGAATTCTTTTGCTGGCTTGGTGATGACGTTGAAGCCATTATAATCCAGCCAATCAGCCAAAGGGCGAACGGGGCTATATTCGACATCTTCAAGGATGGCCGTGTAATAGCTGGCGCGAACGAGACGACCGCGCTTCTTGAACTCTTCAAGAAGCTTGCGATAATCAACATCAAAACCCAAGGTGCGCGCTGCTGCGTAGAAGTTTGCACCATCGATAAACAGAGCGATTCGCTCATTGGGATAGAAAGTCATAGTGACGCCGCCTTCCTCTAAACAATTACATCCAAAAATGCCTCTAGAGCCTTCCGGAATATTTATTGGCCTAGGATCAAACCTAGGCTTGGGCTCTAAATCGCCGCGAGATATCCTCATCAGCGCCTTAGAGTTGTTATCACAAAATGGAGACCATGTCACCACTTTGTCATCGTTTTGGTCAACCAAAGCTTGGCCACCAAATCCTGGAAAACCTGACTATCTAAATGCGGTATGCCGCATTGAACCCGCCGATGGAGACCCTTTGGCTCTCCTTCAACGTTGTCAGGTAATAGAAGCGCAGATGAACCGCGTTCGTTCCCCCGATGATCGTTGGTCAAACAGAACTTTGGACTTAGATGTAGTCGACTACAATGGCATTGTTAGTGCCAATAGCAGCGTTATAACATTGCCTCATCCTCGAATAGCAGAGCGAGACTTTGTTTTGTTGCCCCTCCTAGAGATAGCACCAGGCTGGCGACACCCGGTGTCGGGCACGTCTGGCCGAGATTTATTGAAGCTTTTGCACGAGTCAGGAAATCTCAACGATTGCGTGCGACTGGATGGAGGGCAGGGAAGCCGCGCTTGACTGCTTTTGGGCCTTGCGCCTTTATCTGCGTGCAATGGTTGAGAAACAACAAGACTTCCCGTAAAGAGACTACTCACTTTCCGACAGGATTAGATATATGGCCCGCGTGACGGTAGAGGATTGCGTTGAACGCGTCCCAAATAGATTCTCTCTGGTATTGTTTGCAGCGCACCGCGCCCGCCAGATTTCTGGTGGTGCAGCGCTCACGCTCGACCGCGATCGCGATAAAGACCCTGTCGTCGCATTGCGTGAAATCGCAGACGCGACGGTAGAAACCGAAGAATTGCGTGATGGTTTGGTCGCTTCGCTGCGTGAAGTTCGCCCACATGCCGTTCGGGAAGAAGAAGAGAGCGATCTCTTGGCTTTGGAAGCACCCGTGCTGGCAACTGAAGACGATGTGCTGCGCGCCTTGCAGCAAGAGCAAGAAGCAGTCCGCGAAGACCCTTATTGATCTTAAGGGTTCACGATGGACGATGGCAGGGCCTCTGATACATTAGAAGAATCTGGGGAATTGCCATTCCCGGCGCAAATCGTGCGGCCTCCTAGTCGGGGCCGCATTTTGCGTCAGTATGAGCTGATCGACCGCATCCGGGCCTATGATCCCCATGTGAATGAGGATGCCATCAACCGGGCCTATGTGTTTGCGATGCAACGCCATGGCAGCCAGTTGCGGGCATCTGGCGACCCTTACTTTGCCCATCCAATCGAGGTCGCAGGCATTCTGACCGAGCTTCGGTTAGATGCTGCTTCTATCATTACCGGCCTGTTGCACGACACCGTAGAGGACACGACCGCGACCACAGCCGAAATTGGCAAGCTGTTCGGCGATGAAGTGGCGCAATTGGTCGATGGGGTGACAAAGCTTTCCCAGCTAGAGCTCAACTCAAACCGCACCAAGCAAGCCGAGAACCTGCAGAAATTCATCCTCGCTTTGTCAAAGGATGTGCGGGTTTTGTTGGTGAAGCTGGCCGACCGCTTACACAATATGCGCACGCTTCACTTCATCAAGAAGCGCGAGAAGCGAGAGCGGATTGCCCGTGAGACAGCCGACATCTATGCCCCTTTGGCGCGCCGCATGGGTATCCAGCGCTTTTCGGGAGAGCTTGAAGAGCTGGCTTTCCAGCACCTGCATCCAGAAGCTTGTAAAACCATCAACGAGCAATTGGCTAATCTGCGGGCAGAACGCGCGGGTGCGGTGGCCGCCGTTACGCAAAAAATTAGCGCGGCTTTAGAGGCTTCCGGAATTGAAGCGCGCGTGATGGGCCGTGAAAAGCGCGCCTATTCGGTCTGGAAGAAGCTAGAGCGGAAGTCGATTTCCTTTTCCGACGTCTCTGACCTCTATGGGTTTCGGGTTGTCGTGAATAATACGGCGCAATGCTATGCGGCCCTTGGCGTAATCCACGAGGCTTGGTCCTGTGTGCCGGGCCGGTTTAAGGACTTTATCTCTGTCCCCAAGCCAAATGGCTATCGCTCGATCCATACTGGCGTTGTCGGGCCGAGCTCGACCTCCGTGGATATTCAGATTCGTTCCGACGAAATGGACCGGATTGCCGAAGACGGGGTTGCCGCGCATTGGCGCTATAAGAACAGCACGTACGGCTACCACCCGATGGACGGCAAGCAATCCGATCCCTTGGCACCCTTGCGCAATCTGGTTGAAATTCTGGAACATGGCGGTGACCCGGAAGAGTTTCTTGAAAATGCTAAGCTGGAAATGTTCCAGGATCAGGTTTTTGCCTTTACGCCAAAGGGGGATCTGATTGTTTTGCCGTATGGCGCGACGCCGCTAGACTTTGCCTATGCTGTTCATACCCGCATCGGGGATACGACGGTCGGCGCTCGGATCAACGGGGAGGAGCGTCCGTTACGGACGGCGCTTTCCAATGGCGACGTCGTGGAAATCTTACGGTCTGAGATGCGAAAGCCCGTGGCGGATTGGGAATCAGTCGCCGTGACCGGTAAGGCACGTTCTGCCATACGTCGTTTGGTACGCGAAAGTGAGCGTGAGGAGTTTGCGACGTTGGGTCGGCGCTTGGCTGGCCATGCGCTGCGCCGCGTTGGTCTGAATCCTGAGGACATCAATCTGGAAGATGCGCGCCAACGCTTGAATTACGACACGATGGACGAGCTTTACGCCGCAATTGGGCGTGGCCGCCTGACGGGGGCGAGCCTTGCTGAGGCTGCCGTTCCCGGCTTTGTGCGCAAAAGTGTCCTGGGCGAACCGAGGCTGATGATCGATAATGACCACGCGAGTGACTTTGTTCGCGGGTCAGACCTGATGTCGGGCGTGGCTTTGCATTTCATGCCCTGTTGCTCGCCTTTGCCGGGTGACCGGATTGTCGGGGTTCATGTGCCCGACCGAGGGGTGGAAGTGCACACAATCGATTGTGACCATCTGGCCGAACATGATGCCAATGAAGATCAATGGATCGATCTGGCTTGGACCGATGAAGCCAAACGCAATGGCTTGGCCTTGGGCCGCTTGGTCATGAGTTGTGAAAACACCAAGGGCGTGTTTGCCCAAGTGGGCAAAATCATTTCTGAGTGTGATGGCAATATTACCAATGTGCGCGCACAAAATCGGCGCGAAGACTTCATCGATCTCTTGGTCGACGTTGAAGTCGCAGATTCCAAGCATTTGAACGTGATTGCAGCATCCTTGCGGGCTTTGCCTGTTGTTGTTGATGTGAAGCGGTTACGGGGCTGAGCGGACGGCAAGGAACGTAAAGATGGCAACCTATTTGGTGACTGGGGTGAACCGCGGCATTGGCCGTGCGTTGGTAGAAGGCTTGTTGGCGCGCGGCCACACGGTAATCGGTACGACCCGCGACGGACAGGCCCCGTTTGATCAGGCGGGCTTTCGCGTTGTCGCTTGTGATCTGAACGACACGGCGTCGGTTCGAGCGGCGGCACAAAATGTAGCCGAAAGCATCGACGTCCTGATCCAGAATGCCGGCGTATTTGGCCCGCGTCCACAGGAATTGGCCGATCTTGAACCCGATGATTTTCTGGGCGTCCTCAATGCCAATGTGGTTGGGCCGTGGCGCGTGTTGCAAGCCTTTTTGCCGCATCTGAAGCAGTCCGGCCAAGGCCGGGTTTTGATGATCTCGTCTGGCATGGGCCGCTTTTCGGGCTCTTCGGAAGGGGCACCGGCTTACCGGGCTTCCAAGGCGGCCTTGAACAAACTCGTGCAGACTTTTGCGCATGACCTTAGGCGCGATGGCATCTCCATCGTGGCGTGTCACCCCGGCTGGGTTCGCACCGATATGGGCGGGGCAGGGGCCGAGATTGACGCCAAGGCCAGTGCCGATGGCCTCATTCAACTTGCCGAAAACGTGCAACTGTCGGGCACTGGTCGCTTCATGGACTGGACCGGCGACACGCAGGACTGGTGAAACCAGCTTAGAAAGTGATACATAAGCCTTATGACCAATGACGATGTTCTTTCCACCTTTAAGTCGGCCGGTGGCCTGCTTGAGGGCCATTTCATTTTAACTTCGGGCCGCCATAGCCGCACCTTCTTGCAGAAGGCCTTTGTGTTTATGGACCCGCCCGCGACCGAAAAACTCTGCCGGGGCTTGGCTGACAAGATCAAAGAGCGTTGGGGCCACGTGGATTATGTGGTGTCGCCTGCCGTGGGTGCGGTCATTCCAGGCTATGAGACGGCGCGCCATTTAGGGGCCAAGGCGGTCTATGTGGAGCGCGAAGATGGTAAGTTCCGCTTGCGTCGCGGCTTTACCTTGCCAGCCGAGGCGCGCGTCGTGATCGTCGAAGACATCGTTTCGACGGGCATCTCGGTGCGCGAAACCCTCGAAGCCATCAAGGATGCACCTTGCGTGATCTTGGGGGCCGCTGTGATTGTGGATCGCAGCGCGGGCCGGGCTGATGTCGGCTGTGAATTGGTGGCCTTAGCGTCGATTGAAGTCGAAAGCTTTGCGCCAGACGAAATTCCAGATGACCTCAAGGGCATTCCTGCCATTAAGCCCGGCAGCCGGGCCTTGTCGAAAAGTACATCCTCATGAGCCTTGACCATCGTTTGCGGCTCGGGATCAATATTGATCACGTAGCAACGATCCGAAATGCGCGTGGTGGCCCTCATCCCGATCCGTTGCGCGCGGCCCACGTGGCCGCCAAAGCCGGTGCCGATGGCATCACGCTTCACCTGCGTGAAGACCGCCGCCATATTCGCGATGAGGACCTTGAGAAATTTATCGCGCAAGTGGAATTGCCGATTAATCTTGAACTGGCCGCCACCGAAGAGATGCTCGACATTGCGCTGCGCCATCCTACCCATGCGGTCTGCATTGTGCCGGAAAAGCGCGAGGAGCGGACGACCGAGGGCGGTCTGGATGTGGCGCGCCTGCACAATTCGATTGCGCCCATGGTACGCAAGCTCGCAGCCGCTGGTCGCCGTGTTTCGCTGTTTATTGAACCCGATCCCATCCAATTGGCTGTCGCGGAGGCGATGGGCGCACAAGTCGTGGAATTGCATACTGGCGCCTATGCAGAAGCTGCGCTTGAGGGACATGTTGAGGAAGCCCAACAGATCGTTGAAAAGTTGGCAGAGGCCGCAAGAATCGGCACGGCGCGCGGTCTTGAAGTTCATGCCGGCCACGGGCTGACCTTTGACAATGTGAAGCCAATTGCGGCCATTCGCGAGCTGGTTGAATTAAATATTGGTCATTTCATCATAGGTGAAGCAATTTTCATTGGCCTTGATGCCGCCATTGCCCGTATGCGTCTTCTGATGGATGAAGCGCGCGCATGATTGTCGGAATTGGCTCAGACCTCTGTCGGATCGACCGGATAGAGGCAACATTGGCGCGCTTTGGTAGCCGTTTTGAAGCGCGCTGTTTTTCGCCTGGAGAGCAAGCGCGCGCTAATCGCCGCCCTGCCAAACGGGCTGATACCTATGCCAAGCGCTTTGCTGCGAAAGAAGCCTGCTCTAAAGCTCTGGGCACGGGGATGCGGCAGGGTGTGGCTTGGCGCGACATGGAAGTCGTCAATCTGCCAACTGGCAGACCGACTTTGAGTTTGACGGGCGGGGCGCTAAAGCGGTTACAAGAACTGACTCCACCGGGCTTTGCTGCTGACATTCACTTAAGTCTGACCGACGATCACCCTTATGCCATGGCATTCGTGGTGATTGGCCTGCAGCCCCTTGCAACAGATTGAAAAGAAATCGAATCTTATGGTTGACTCAACAAACTCTAAGGCCGCTTCGAATAAAGCGGTGAAACCAGCGCCACAGGGCGACAGCCTGATTGAAAGCGTCAAGACTGTTATTATGGCCTTGAGTATCGCACTTTTCTTGCGGATTTTCTTGTTTCAGCCTTTCAA
>JAJTGP010000207.1 GCA_021299265.1 Hyphomonadaceae bacterium
CATCACATATTTTGATGGCAGTGGTGCCGGAACCGCCCTCTCCTCCGGGCTCGATCAAGCCTTTGCCGACATCCCGCCAGACCGGGTCGCGGGCGCAATTGTTATCAGCGATGGCCGCTTTATCGATGGTGAGGACGCTGCCCGCCCCTTCCCAATCCATCAAATCCTTGTCGGCAGCCCGCAAGAGCGCGACCGCAGGATTGATCTTCGCTCTGCCCCGAAGCAAGCGCCCATTGGTGAAATTACCAAAGTGGTCGTGCGGGTCGAAGATAGCGACGCGTCTGTCCCTCTGACCGTGCGGGTTGGCACTGAGGCGCCACAGACGCTGAACGTGCCCACGGGTGAAGATATCGTCATTGAAGTCCCAATCGCGCAGCGTGGTCTGGTTCCGATTGCCATTGAGACGCCCGGGGTCGCTGGCGAGGTTTCAACCGCGAATAATGGGCTAGCCCTCTCGATTACGGGGGTACGGGACCGTTTGCGTGTTATGCTGGTGACCGGGCAACCCTATGCTGGATCGCGCGCGTGGCGGAATCTCTTGAAGTCAGACCCCAGCGTCGATCTGATCCAATTCACCATTCTCCGCCCACCGGAAAAGCAGGATTTTACGCCCACTGAAGAATTGTCGCTGATCCCCTTCCCGACGCGCGAACTCTTCCTCGACAAGATTGATAGCTTTGACTTGGTGGTGTTCGACCGCTTCTCTCGCCTCTCCGTGCTTCCAGACGCCTATCTCGACTCGGTCGCGCAATGGGTGGAGGGCGGCGGGGCCTTCTTGATGTTGGCAGGCCCCTCTGAAGGATTGGATGAAGGGGTGCAGTCGACGCCTTTGAAGCGCATCTTGCCCGTCCAGTCGCGCGGGGAGCCGATTGAGACCGCCTTTCGCCCCGCCTTGACTGAACGTGGCCGCAGCCACCCCGTTTCCGCCAGCTTGGCTGAACAGTCCAACAGCTGGGGCCAATGGCTGCGGGTCCAACCCTCCACCGCCACTGGTGACGTGTTGTTAGAAGGCGCAGGCGAGCCCCTCCTCGTTTTGGGTCAAGTGGGACGTGGGCGGGTGGCAGCCGTGATGAGCGATCAGGCTTGGCTGTGGCGACGCGGCTATGATGGGGGTGGCCCATTTGATGAGCTTTTTCGCCGTACCGCCCATTGGCTGATGAAAGAAGCAGACCTTGAGGCCGATCGGCTATTGCTACGCAGCCAGCCCGGCCGCCTGTTGATAGAACGCCAAAGCAGCCACGACCCCGGTCCCGCTCAAGTCACTTTGTCAGGCCAAACCTTCCCCGTACCGCTTTCTGCTGCGGGGAACGGTGTTTGGCGGGGTGAGAGTACGATGGCCAAGCCTGGACTGGTCTTTGTGCAATCGGGCGACAAAAGCGCGTTCATCGTCGCTGGTATTGGTAACCCCAATGAGGCGCGTCTCCTCACCGCAGATCCCACTGCCCTTGCTGGGCCACAAGCCAAACAAGGCGGCGGGAGCGTGACTTGGGTCGGCAAAGCCGGAACGGGCCCCTTGCCGGACATTGCGCGGCTGGGCAAAAGCCAAAAAGCGGGGGCTGAAGGACTGGGCCTGCGGCGCGCGGGCGCAACAAGTGTTACCGCAACAAGCCGCGACGCGATCCTGCCGCCTTGGGCCTATGCCATCTTATTGGCAGCGCTAGCGCTATGGGCGTGGTGGCGCGAAGGCCGACTGGTGGTTTATCGTCCAAAAACCTAAAGGCTAAACCTTTTTCATTAGTTTGCCCGATGGTGCCGCTGTCTCTGCTTTTGGTGCTGGACGCCACAGCAAACGGTTGGGATCGGCAGGACCGGGTAGAATCAGCTGACCTTTAGGCACGCGCTGAAAGCCATAGGGCTCAAAGAAGGCTAGGTCCCCCACCAGAATGACCGGCAGAGCCGTCAAACGGTCGCTGGCTTCAAGACAGGCCTCAACCAATTTGCCACCCAAGCCTTGACCTTGCTGGTCAGGTGCGACGGCAATAGGCCCGAGAAATAGAGCTTCGTGGCCCTGATCTGTTATCAGCGGCCATAAACGGCACGCACCGATGAGCCGCCCATCTGCCAAAGCCACGAACGACACATCGCGTCGGCAGCTATGACCCTCACGCAGGCGGGCAGCCGCCTTTACATGTCGCCCGGGGCCAAAAGCCAGAGCGTAAAGTGCTTCAGCGACCACGTCATAGAGTGCGGCATCGGGCAGAAGGTCAAACTTCGCGGACAATTTTTGGGTCACTTTTTGAATATGGAGAGGTCGGCGCGCTTTGGAGATGCGCGGGCGATGCTTTAAAGGACATGAGCCCCCTATGAAAGTCGCAAATCACATTTTTGAATTCAATAAGCTAGGCAGATAGATTAAGCTCGGTTTTGGTTTGTTTGAACCAAAAGCAGGCTAGGAACGTAATGTGAGTATGACCAAATCCCCTCTGCGCCCCGCCCTCGCCCTTTTCCTGCCGTTGCTCAGTGCCATCGGGCTTACAAGCCCCTCCAAGGCAGGTACGCCTGAGCCCACCTTCAAACGGGTTCTGCGCGAAGGAACGTTTGAAATACGTGACTATGACAGCCAAGTGGTCGCCGAAGTGCGCGTCCCTGAAGGTCGCGGTGATCCTGCGAGTACCGGTTTCAGGCCCTTGGCACGCTATATTTTTGGCGGCAACAAGCCCCGCGCCAGCATTGCGATGACAGCACCGGTGACGCGCCAGCAAGATGGCCAGTCCATCGCCATGACCGCACCTGTCATCCGTCAAGATGCCGGTGCTGAATGGAAGGTGCGCTTTATCATGCCGGAAGGCTCAACGCTGGCGACAATGCCCGTGCCGACCGACCCCAATGTCCGGCTGCTGGAAGAACCAGCCAAGCGCTATGGCGTTATCACCTTCTCAGGCTTTGGTAGCCAAGCGACGATGGCGCAAAAGAGCGAAGAATTGCGTACGTGGCTGCAAGGCAAAAAGCTGACGCCGATTGGGACACCGATTTATGCGTCTTATGATCCACCTTGGACCGCGCCATTCCTGCGCCGACACGAAGTGTGGCTGGCTTTAGCCGCGCCGACCAAGCCCTAGATACACACAAAAATTGATGGTTGGCGGAAAGAGTGGCTGGGGTGCTAGGGATCGAACCTAGGAATGTCGGTACCAAAAACCGATGCCTTACCGCTTGGCGACACCCCAAGAGAGGCAGGCAGATAGACGCGCTTGGGCCTCGGTGCAAGACTTTTGATCACATAAACACTGCCATCAGGGCTTAACGCTGTTATCGCGCTGCCAATGGATCAGACCAGCCCGCGCAGATAGCCAATTATCAGAGCATCGAGTTCGGCTAGCCAATCGAGCTTGCCAACCGGTGGAAGCTTTATCGCTGCCGAGATGGTCGCATGTGCCGTCGTGATCAGCAGTTTGCAAACCGTCTCAAGCCGGCTTTGATGGGCGGACGCGACAAAGGGTTGCAGCGCTTGCCGCATGTTGAGGGCAACTTGGTCATCTTCGCCAAAGTCATAGCCTGACCCCGCAAAGACACGGTCAGAGGCTTCGGCAAGCACGACATAGGCAGGATTGGCTTCATAGAAGGCCAAAAATGGTTGAAGGAATTGGCGGGCCGCTTGCTCAATTGAGTCGGGCGGAGCAGCCGCTTGGCGTCGTACATTGCTTTGTGCAATCGCTTCAATCTCCGCACCATATCTTTCGGCCAAGGCAGTCAATAACGCCGCGCGATTGGGAAAGAATTGATAGAGTGAGCCTGGCGAGGTGGCCGCCTGCTTGGCAACCATATCCATTTTCAGCCCCTCGGCCCCATGGATTAGAATCAAGTCTGCGGCTGCGTCCAAGAGGCGATCAATGCGGCGCTGCCCCCGGTCTTGGCTGGGTGCTTTGGCTTTGGGAGCCGCGCTGACAATCATGATTTCACCCCGTAATCGAAACCCACTTGACAATACGAGATTACTCTCATATTTGCAAACACGAGATTAATCTCATATTTTGGAGAGCCGCTGATGACTGCCCTTAACCGCCGCGCCCTAGTCGGGGGCCTTGCCGCATCAACCTTGGCCTTTTCAGTCCGCGCTGGAACGGTCACCGATACCGATGTGATCATAATTGGGGCGGGCTATGCTGGTATCTCTGCGGCGCGTCAGCTGAAGGCCTTGGGCATTCGGGCCGTCATTTTAGAGGCTCGCGACCGTGTGGGTGGACGAGCCTTTACCGACACGCAAAGCCTTGGACGAAAATTTGATAAGGGGCCCTATTGGCTCCACAATAAGGCCACCAATCCCGTGGTGCCACTCGCCAAAGCAGCAGGCATTGAACTGACCGAAAGTGCCTATTCGAACATGGTGGCCTTTGAAGATGGTGCCGTCTTGCAAGCCATGACACCGGCTAAGTTTTTTGCCGCAGGCGAAGCTTTGGAGCGCAAGATTTCATCGCCATTCGCGCGCCTAAAAGACCGCTCATTGGGCTCAACTGTTCCGGGCACGAACTTGGGACAGAAGTACCTCCGCAACATGTTTGCAGTTGAAATGGGTGATGATCCCGATCTCGTATCGCTACAAGGCTATTACAATCTCGAAGCCGGCGAAGACCTCGTCCCGGCGACTGGCATGGGTGGCCTAATTACGAGCTTATCTGGCGGGCTTGATATTCGGCTCAACTGCCCAGTTTCGCGTATTGCTTGGAAGGAGGCACATGGCGTCACCGCGGAAGGACCATTCGGACGCCTCACGGCGCGCAAGATCATCGTCACGGTTTCAACGGGCGTATTGGCAAAAGGTGCGATGCGCTTTGACCCAGCCCTGCCACTTGCAACGCAAGAAGCGATCTCAAACCTGCCCATGGGAGCGTTTGAAAAAGTTGGCATGATGTTGAGCCAACCCATGCCCGACCTGCCTGAATACGCCTTAGTGAACAAATATATAGAGCAAGGCAAATATCACAGCCTATTGGTGACGCCAGATAAGCAATTGGTGACAGCCTTGCTACCAAGCCCACTTTCGCGTGAACTCTATGCGGAAGGTCTGCCAGCCCTGCACGCCTTTGCGCTGGAGCTCTTCAAAAATGTTGTCGGCAACAGGGTCAATGTCGCCATGACCGCCAATAGTGACTGGCATCGTGACCCCTACGCCATGGGCTCCTATGCCTATCAGAAGGTTGGTCATGCGGCGGCGCGCAAGGGCTACTCGCAACCGATTGAAGACCGTCTCTTCTTGACCGGGGAAGCGGCCGATGATCCACTGGCCCTCACGGTTGGCGGTGCCTGGCGTCATGCCCAGAAAACGGCGTTGCGGGTGTCAAAAGCCCTGCGAGCCAAAGCCGCCTAATGCGCCGTGCGCTTTGTATCTGGCGCTAGGCGAAGCGCCAGATTTCCTATATCACCCTTGCTATTCAGGTGCTGAGCGATCATTTCTGTGCGGAGTGATTGACTTGGCCGAATGGAGGTCAGGGTGAAGCAATTTTTTATTACGATCGCAGGCGTCTTTTTGGGTCTGGTTTTATTTTTTATCCTGATCCCAATTATTCTAATTGCATCGGTTGCAGGTTCCAGCGCACCGGTCACCCCATCCCACACAGTTTTGAGCCTTGATCTGCGTGAGCCGGTCACAGATGTACCACCCAATTCCCCGTTTGCAGGCTTCGCAGGCGGCACGTCTGTTGTCGATATTGTGCGCAAACTACAAGCGGCGGAGACCGATGGCAGCGTAAAGGGCTTGTTCGTTCGGGCCAGTGAAGGCGGTATGGCACCTGCCCATGCCGAAGAAATTCGCCAAGCGATGATCGACTTTAAAGCGACCGGCAAGTTCATCGTTGTGCATGCGCAAGGCTTTGAATATCCAACGCTCTCCAACTATGTGGCGGTGTCCGGGGCGAGTGAATTGTGGATGCAAGGCACGACGGACTTTGCCGCAACTGGCATCGTGGCCGAGACAATGTTCTTAGGCGGCTTTATGGAGAAATTCGGTATTTTGCCCCAGTTCGAACAATTCAAAGAGTATAAGAATGCGGTCAATACCTATACCGAGAAGACCTTTAATGCCCCGCACCGAGAAGCGACCACAGCCATGCTGGGCAGTATTTACAATGCTTTCTTGGCGTCTACCGCTTTTGACCGAAAAATGCCCGTCGAAGCGATGAAAGCGGCTCTCGACCAAGCGCCCTTGTCTGCCGAAGCAGCGCTGCAGGCTAAACTGATCGACAAAATCGGTCAGCCTGAAGAGGCTGGAGAGGCAGCACTTACCCGGGCTGGCGGCATGGACAAGGCCCAATTCGTTGACCTTGCAAGCTATCAGCTTCCCCTTGCATCTGGACCTGTGATTGCTTTGGTAGGGGGTGAAGGGGCCATTATAACGGGCGAACGCAGCGGCGACCCATTCGCCCAAGAAAACAATATTACAAGCGACGATTTTGCTGCAGCCATCCGCGATGCGACCGATGATGCTGCCGTGAAGGCGATTGTCTTCCGGGTTTCCTCGCCCGGTGGCTCCCCCAGCGCATCGGATCAAATTTGGGCTGCGATTGAGCGGGCGAAAAAGGCTGGCAAGCCCGTTGTTGTCTCGATGGGAGCTTATGCTGCCTCTGGCGGCTATTATGTCTCTGCCGGGGCGGATGCGATCCTCGCTATGCCGTCGACCCTCACTGGCTCCATCGGGGTATTCAATGGCAAGTTTGTGATCAATGACGCACTCAATCGCTATACAGGTGCCAATATTGCTTCGATCCAAACGGGCGGGGATTTTGTCAGCGCCTACTCCCCCGCTGCGCCCTACACCAATAGCCAGAAGGCAGCGATGAATGCGGCGGTGACACGCATTTATGAGGACTTTACGGGCAAAGTCGCTGCTGGCCGGAAACTTCCCCTGTCGCGCGTGCAAGAGATTGCAAAAGGCCGAGTTTGGACGGGCAATGAAGCTAAGGACCTAGGCCTCGTTGATCAGATTGGTGGCCTGCGCACCGCGATCTTGAAGGCCAAAGCTTTGGCCAAGATTGAAGCGAAGGACAGTATCACCTTGCGGAGCTATCCAAGCGTTGATGACCCATTGACAGCCCTCAGTCGCGCCTTTGGGGCCAGTGCTGAAAACGCCAAGGTCACCGCCCGCGCGGCGACCGTGATTGGTGCCTTGGCAGGTGATGAGCGTCTGTCCCAGATCTTAAACGAAGCCTCCCAAGCCAGAGGGCCTAGGATGAGCGAACCGATGCGGGTGCACTAATACCGACCGCGTCTATTCCATCGCGAATTGGCGGGCCGTTTGGGTAAGCGTTTGAACTAAGGCCCGCTCTTCAGGCGAGAGGAGCGGGTTCCAGACGTCAAAGATCAACACGACACGTAGTTCGTCGCTATCATTACGCGCCATATGTTCCAGCGTGTCATCAAAGATCAGGACTTTGCCAACTTCCCATCGTCGTTGCTCAAAGCCCACACGGTAGAGGCAGTTCTTAGGCACAACCAAGGGCAAATGCACGACAAGGCGGGCATTGGTCTCCCCATGATGGGGCGGGATTTCGGTATGGGGTGCAAGGGCGGAGAACATGGCGTTGGGACAAAGGCCGCCAATCTCGGCCATCTCAACTTGTTCCAAAGCTGCCGCAGTCCTTGGGCATGCAGCCAAATTGGCCTCGTCGCGCACACCACCGCGCCATAAGGAGAGGCTGCTCCAGCGCTGCGAATGGTTAAGCTCCGCCCATTGGTTGACCGGGTCGCCAGGCTTGTATGCAATGTAGGGCTGGAAGGCATCTTGTTGGCTTTGGAGCGCGGCCTTTAGCTCTTCTGTAATGGCTGCGGTTTGTGCTTCCAAAGCCGCCACCCAGCCAAAGTCCTTGGGATCAAAGAATGGAATGGCAGGTAGGCGCGGCACGTGTAGTTGGTTGCAATCGGCATGATAGGGCTTGGTTTGGCCGGACATGATCGAAATAGCTTCTTGCCATTGCCCCGATAGGCCCCCTGCCCCACCAACCGCTTCAAACAGGGTGATGGCAAACGCTTCCTGATAATCGTTTACGAGTTTTGCCGCACGCGCTAAGCCGGGCGCTAAGCTGGGCGGCCAATGCGCTTCTGGCGGTGCGATTTTGAGAACATTGCGGTATGTAACAGCCGCTAGCTTCAATCGGCCTTGCCGCTCATAGAGCGCGCCTTTCGCCAAGAGTGCAGGATAGAAATAGGCGTCAGCCGATAGCGCGAGTTGGAGGGCTGCAAACTCGCCCTCAATCTGGCCCAGTTCGCGGCGAGCATTGGCCAGCATCAGCGCGATCATAGGATCTTGCGGGATCAAAGTGCAAGCACGTGCCAGTGCGGCTTCCGCCTCTTGATAGGCACCGCGTTGAAACGCGTGAATGCCCAAGCGGTGCAGCGCCAAACCGTGATCGGGTGCAGCCTTGGCAATTTCGCCCCACAGACGCTCCGCCTCTGCCCACCGGCCTTCGCCGGCAGCCTTATCGGCTTGAGCCACCCAAGCATCAATCTGTGCAGTCATTTGCAATCCCCTCCCCGCTTTATGAAACCATCATCAAAGGGACGCAAGCATAGGCCATGCAAACAAAAACGGCGGGTCCCGAAGGACCCGCCGCCATGTTTCAATCTGAATTATCAGATCAGAACTTCACGTTGACGCCGAGTGCATAGACGCGGCCCAATGTGTCGTAGTTCGATGGGAAGGTGTTCCCGGAGTTGTACGAAGTCGTACCAGTTTCGTTACCGATGATTGGTGGATCTTCGTCGAACACGTTAGCAACCGATGCGGTCAACGACAGAGCCGAGTTCACATCCCAAGAAGCCGACAAATCGATGTAGTTATACGCATCGATGGTTTCGAAGGCATCGAAAATGCCTGGTTTCAAGGTCTCTTCGATGTCAATCGAAGAGTAGTGACGCCAGTTGTAGGACAATTGGAAGTCGCCAACAGACCACGTGGTGCGCTGCACCGAACGGAACTGATGGGTTGGATCGCAGCTCGAGCCATAGAGCCCGTTGCAGTCGATGATGTCGGAGTCTTCCGTCGTGCGGGACTCGTTGATGGTGTAGTAGTTCGCGTTGTACGAAACGCGGACCGAACCCCACTTGTCATCAAAACCCAAGCTTTCGAGATCAAAGCCGGTGCTGATGCCAACTTCATAACCAGCTGCTTGCCGATAGTCCAAGTTGGTTGTCAACAGACGGATACCAGAGCCTGGGGTCGCGATGTCGCCGTTGATACGAACGATTTGCGAACAGAACGACTGTATGCCTTGAACGTAGCAGCCATCGAGCACTTCTTGTGGCTGGCCGAGGCCAATCGTGTCGGTGATCTTGATGTCGTAGTAGTCAAGCGTCACAGCAGTGTTCTTCAAGAAGCCACCGAGGTCTGGACGCCATACGAAGCCAACGGTGAGGGTGTCACCTTCTTCTGGCGAAGCTGGGTTTGCTGGGTCAGAACCTTCAAAGGTACCGACTTGGCCGGCAACGATGTCTTGAACTGTCCAAACGTCACTTGCTGCTTGGCCGGTCGATTGGCACAAAGCGCGCAGTGCGGCAGTGCGCTGTGCAACAGGCTGAGCGATCGAGCAGGGATCGCGACCAGAGTTTTGCAGGCCAGTGACGAATGGCGAGAACAACTCACCAACGTTTGGTGCTCGAGCTGCCTTTTGCTTCATGGCGCGGAAACGGAATTGATCGGTCAAAGCCCAATCAAGACCAGCTTTCCAGGTCGTGTTCTGACCGGTCAACGAGTATTCAGCCAAACGATAGCCGAGTTCCAAGCTAAGCGATTCAAACAACGGCTTACCAGCAATCAAAGGCACACCGATTTCGGTGTAGACTTCGTTTACGTTGTAACCACCGGCGACTGGCAAGGTGTTACCACCGGCGCCACCCAAGCAGCTGGTTGGAGCCAGCTTCAAGCATTCGTCTGGTGTGGTGGAGCCTTCTTCACGGCGATATTCGTAACCGAACACGACGTTGACTGGGCTTTCAGCCATCGGGCTTTGGAAGCCATACAAAGGACCACCGACCGAAGCACCAGCGATGCTTTGGGTGTAGCTTTGCTGTTCAATAGCAACGGCAGAAGAATAAGCAGCCATGGCTGGGGTGATGGTGCCGAAACCACCGAAGACGTTGATGGGTACGCAAGCTGCGTCGCCATTGGCGCAAGCGGTCGTGCTGGTTGCGTTCAAAGCGTTCTGGAAGTTAGCTACGTTGGTGTAGCCAGCCGAGATGTTGCTACGGTCTGCTTGGCCCATTTGAACCGAAGCATCCCAAGTCCAGTCTGGCAAGAACTTGCCAAGATCACCCTTCAGACCCAACACCATTTGGAAGGTGTTGTTGTCATAGGTGGTCGAACGCTCACCGAATTCAACGGTACGACGACGGATGGACATTTGCAGCGTATCGGCTGCGTCAACCCTACCATTGTTGTTTACGTCAACCCAGCGACCAGTCGTGGTGCCGCCGCCAGCGCGGAATGCTTCGGCTTCCGAGATGATTCTCGCACGAGCTTGAGCTGACAAATATGGGTTGTTCAAAGGAACATTGAACAAGTTACCAAATACACCCGATGGCGCGATCTGCTGGCGAATATTGGTCGCAGCAAAAGTTGCACGGCCATAAGCTTCAACGTGGTCGTTGATGTCATAGCGAGCGATTGCCGTTGCCGAATAACGCTCTTGTGGGGTCTGATAATAGTTATATGGGTTGAAGTTGAACACCGAGCAGTTGGTGCCCAAGGTGCCGTCGTCGCGGAACTGGCCGCCACCGCCCATATAGGTCATGCGGGTTGGGATACCTGTGGTCGAACCACCGGCAGCCACTACGTTTGGACCACCGCAACCTGCAGGTGCTGCAGGTGCGCCGCCTGTGAGGCCTGCGCCGGTTTCGGACACAACACCAATCAGGCCGAAGGGACGATCAGCCAACAACACCGCGTCGCGCTGGGTCCAGTTCATGGAGAGCGCTACGTTACCGCGGCCGTCATCCAGGTTAGCGCCCATAGCAACCGAAGCCGTTACGATTTGGCCGTCATTGTCGCCAGTGATCGAACGCTTCAGGTCGACTTCAATGCCTTCGAAGTCCTTCTTCAACACGAAGTTGATAACGCCAGACATAGCGTCCGAACCATACACGGTGGATGCACCACCGGTCAGAATGTCAACGCGCTCCAACATGGCTTGTGGTACGGTTGAAATGTCGACGATACCGTCAATGTTGTATGGAGACATACGCTTGCCGTCCATAAGGACCAGGTTCCGCTCCTCGCCAAGGCCGCGCATGTTGACGGTGGTCACACCGGCAGTACCGTTGTTGACGTTTTCACCATCGCCAGGGATCGTGGATGGCAAAGCACGGAGCAGCTTTTCAGCTTCCGCAACTTGGTTCAGCTGGAGTTCAGCGCCACCGATTGAGGTGATCGGGCTTGCCGATTGCACGCCTGGTGCCGAAATCCGCGTACCGGTGACGACCACGACTTCAGCGGCCTTCTCCTCGGTCGCAGCCGCCGTCTGGGCGAATGCGGGCGCTGCAAAGCCGAGGCCTGCAACAATAGTGCTCGCGAGCAAGAACTCGCGGGTCATCGAAATTTTCATACTGGAACCTCCATTTGTCCCCTGCCCTATCGCTGATTGACTCAGCTTTTTCAGGCAATAGGACGAGAGTTAACCAGCACATTACAAATCGTCAACGCTTCAATGACAGGGAAATGACGGCTGGTCCGCAAGTTGTTGCTAAAGTGTCTCACTTCTGTGAATCGGCTGGTGCAAATAATTCCGGCGCACGATCACGAATACAACTTTCTGCCTTGGATTCGAGCAAACTGTCGCAATACCCAAAGAAATAGATAGCCAGACAAAGAAAAAAGGCGGCCCCGAAAGGCCGCCTTCTCTCATACTGTAGATCGATCTGACGCTTAGAAGCGGCGTGTAACCGAAGCGAATACCGAACGGCCTACGATGTCGTATTGAGACACCAGCGGGGACTCGCCCAAACGTGCGAAGAATACGCCCGTCGAGATTGCAGGCGGCTCTTCATTGAACACGTTGCTGACGCCACCAACCAAGGTCCAGTTGTCAGTACGGTACTGGACACTAAGATCGTGGGTGATCGTGGTCTCAGTCTTTGTCTTGAAGAGCAAAGTGCTTGCCCCAGTGTAAGCAAAGAATGTGCCTGGTGCGACGGTAACACGGTCAGCAACGGTCGTTTGATTAGTTTGGCCAACGGCATCTACAGTCCAAGCATAGGTCCAGTCTTTACGACGGAATTGGACTTGGGTTGTCGAATTATAGATTGGCTCACCAATACGACCAGCGTCATCAATCAAAACAGTATCCGAGAAAAGACCGGATTCGTTCTGGGTCGTCCAACGATGCTGTGTATTGATGGATAAATCACCAAACGCAAAATCTTTTCTGTACAAAGCCCTCAGATCGATCCCTTCAATTTCGGTAACATTGATGTTCACGTAATTGTTCTGAACGGTCAAGATTTGGTTGAACCGCAAAGATGTTGGGTTTTTGTCACGGGTGAACAATGGACAGAAGGACGCAGCCCGGCCAGTTGTGTCGGTATAACATGCACCAACAATGTTGGCAGCACCAAACTGAGCAACCTGATCGGTTACCGAGATCTTCCAAGCGTCTACCCGTAAATTCAAGTCGATGTTGGTTGGCGTGTAAACAAAGCTAAAGATGTCAGAACGTGACTCTTCCTCTTTCAGGTTACCAGCACCACCACCGGTGAAGACTGTCGCACTGGAAGTACCGGCACCTGTATAGTCCGCTGGAACCAAATCCGCCTGACACCGATCCCTTAGTGTGGTGTTGCTGCTCTGTCCCCAGTTACGGCATGGGTCAATCGCTGCTTGGCCAAGAAACCCAGTTTGGTCGCCTAGGAACAATTCAAACAGCGCAGGCGCACGGTAAGACGTCCCTGAAATTGCAACAAACCGGAATTGTGGAGTGATACGCCAATCGATCGTCGCCTTCCAAGTCGAATTCGTGTCGTAGCTATCATAATCGGTGAAGCGGTAGGCACCGATCACTTCAAGGCTTTCAATCAATGGCTTTTTGGCCACCAAAGGAGCGACAATCTCAGTGTAGACTTCCTTAACGGAATCCTCGCCCTTAGTGATGCCAGCGCTGGTCGCGAAAGCGATGTTGTTCCGAAGCGACTCCGGACCAGGAACGTCGTTGATATCATACTTCCTGTAGTGAATCCCAGCGTTTGCCTTGACTGAATCCGCCGCGCCGGGAATTTCAAACAGATCACCCGATACGTTTGCTTCAAAAACGGTCTGGCGATATGTCGTGCTGCCCACATTCGTGCCACCGAATAAGTAATCATATTCAGCAGCCGTATACTGCCCCCGAATTACGCGTGGATCGAAGAAGTTGATTGGCAAACATGTGCCACCAGACAAAACAGGCGTTGGACAGCTAGCTGTGCCACCCGTGATTGTGGTTGCCAAGGTTGCATTAAGACGGTCTTGCAGAATTGCAGTGCCGCCATACTCACCCTTGCCTTCGCTGGTTTGAGCGTAGATATCCCAATTGCCGTTCTTAAGAATTCCTGCGATCCCGTTGCCAGTTTGGCCACGGACACCGGCGAGGACTTGCCAAGTATCAACGGTCTGCTCGCTGTTTGCTGGACGCGACAACACAGGAAGCGTGGTTACCCCAAAAGGATTGTAAACATTCGAGGCTCCGATAGTGGGGAACAATTGAGCCCCACGCGTTTGCTGTGAATCCCGCTTTGCATAAAGCGCTTCACCATAGACTTCTACACCGCCCAGAATGTCGAGATCGGCCGCGCCGGTTGCATAAAGGTTGATGCGTTGTGAAGGCGAGATCAAGTCAGAGCTGTCGATGAACGGCGACGTATAGTCCAGCTGTGCTCCGATGGGTAGCCCTGTTTGACCAAACTGTGGCGAGAAAAGACGGCGAAACCCTGGGGCAGTTAGCCGAACAATTTGAGACGCACAAGTTACTGTAGCGCCTGCAGTAGTCAGGCAATTGGTTGTGCTGCCCGCAACCGGGCGAACAGAAGGATTCAACCCAGTCGTTGTTGCTGTTTGAGTTGGATCAATGACCCACGTGCCTTGACCGGTTAACGCTGTACCCGCCAAGCTGAGCCAGTTAAAGGACGCGCCATTGACGCCATAGCATTTTGCCTGACCTGTTTTTGGATCGATATAATCAGCGCGTGCACCTGTGTCTGCGTTGAACACATAGTCAGTTTGACAGAAGTCGCGGTCCCCAAGCTTTAAAGCGTATTGCTCTGAATACTGAGCAGAAACCATCACGTTCCAACGGTCAGCGGTTTTACCCCAAAGACCGCCAACAACGAATTGCTCGCCGCTGCCTTCGGTTGGACCACTCGCACTCGCAGTAGCTTCAAAGCCATTTACGTTTTTCCGAACGATCGCGTTGACTACGCCGCCCACCGCATCCGAACCGTAAATTGGCGACGCGCCTTCGTTCAGGATTTCGTAGCGGCTGATTGCCAAGTTAGGGATGGTTTGCAGGTCGACTGCTCCAACCTGACCGCGCACTCCCGATGGGGGCAGACGACGGCCGTTCAACAAAAGCAACGTGCGCTGCGAACCAAGGCTGTTCAGGCCGACAGTTTGGATACCTGGGCCACCTTCAACGATGAAGCCAGAGAAGAAGTTGTTAATCTGGCTGGAGCCGGCAGCAGCCGTAGAACCTTGCAATATTTCAGCAGCGTCAAGAGTCCCCGACAAGACTGCATTGTCATTGGTGATGACGGTCAATGGCGACGCTGAGTTGAAGGTGTCGCGACGGATGCGCGAACCGGTAACCACGATGGTTTCCGCCGCTTTAGCAGGCGCAGTAGCTGGGGCAGGCGAAGCTGCGGGCGCGGTTTGAGCGCTCGCAACAGCTGGGATGAAGTTCAGCGCGGTCAACGCGGTTGCGCCGATTAAGGAAGCACGTATCGCAATTTTCAAGGTATTCCCCCTTATGAAACCAAATTCCGCGATCCAACTGTTTGGTAACGAACAGCTGACTCCTCGGATTTTTCATTGATGGCTGTAGAGCGCGAACGAAAAAAGGTTGCAAGGACTCTTCCTGCCCAAAATGCGCCTGTGCATCACTTGTGAGAATTTTGTAACATGTTTGCCACACTCTTGTGCATTGCAGGTCTTGGCTGTTACCCATGTTGCCCTTTCCGAAAGAGCGTATAAATACCTGTCAAGGTCGCAACTTTTTGCCGCCGAAATGTCAAAACAATGTCTGTTAAGCACGATTTTCCATGGGGTCATCACATATGTTTGCAAAACGACTTGCTCTTCTGGTTTCCACCGCCATTTGCGTCGCTGCCGCCGCTACCTCCGTGAAAGCCCAGACTTTCACTCCATCCGGTCCAGCGTTGCCTGTGGAAGCGATGGCGCGAGACTGGAACCTTCGCGGCGCGCGGATCAGCCCTGATGGCAAACACATTGCCGCGATCTCTGGTTTGCCTGGGCAGAATCCCGTTATCCGTGTTTGGTCGACTGAGGACATGAGCAAGGCCCCAACGCAATTTGGGTCGCGAACAATGCGTTTCACGGGCTTTGAGTTCATGAACAATTCCAAACTATTGGTCTTTGCAAACCAGCCAGTCGCAGCGGGCTCAAACTCCCGTTGGCTTAGCAGGGCTGCCATCGCGAACTTGGACGGATCATCATTTCTCGACATATCGAATGAAGATGCCAACAACACCCGCGACGAGGACCGGATAGTCGGCTATCGCTTGTTCCGGCGTTTGCCGAAGGAAGAGAACGTGGTGCTGATGGAAATTCAGCGGTTTTCAGGTACAGAGATTGTGCGCCTGAATGTTAGTTCCGGTCGGCAAGATCGCTTCGCCCGCACGGGGGAAAATGAAACTTTCGAGTGGTCAGATAGCGATGGCAACATCAAACTGAAAACTCAGCTACGAGCTGCAAATGGCATTTGGACTCGTTATGTCTATTTCCGTGAAACAAACAATTCCGTGTGGCGGGAACTGCCGGGCTTGCGCCTGCCGATCAATGACCGCTTCACGCTGGCACCTGTTCATGTGTCGAAAGACAACAAAAGTATCTTTGTTCGCACAAACCGAGACACAAATTTTGTCTATTTGGCCAAATATGATATCGCGACGGACACGATGAGCGCGCCTATTGCTCAGAATACAGAATATGACATTTCGAGCGCCAGCTTTGGCTCAGCAAGCGATGAAGATGCCTTGACTGAGGACCCATTGCGGACTTTCTGCTGGGCTGGCCCGTCGAGAGAATGCCAATATTTTGACCCCACCGATAAACGGATAAATGATCTGCTAGAGCGGGCACTTTCCGGAACCAATATCAACTTCGTTGCTCGTAACGGTGGGGCAAACGTATTGGTAAACGTTACGGCACCCAACGTGCCGGACACGAGTTATCTGCTGAAGAATGAAAGACAATTGATAAAGATCGGCTCGGCTCTCGAAGGCTGGGATCGCAAAGCACTGGGCCCAGCCGAATGGGTCACTTACCCAGCCCGCGATGGTTTCCAGATTCCAGGTGTCTTGTATCTGCCTCCAGGGTACAAAAAGGAACGTGATGGTCGTTTGCCTCTAGTTGTCATGCCCCATGGTGGCCCGTGGGCTCGGGATGATATGGACTTTGACATCAGCTACTGGCCACAAATGTTCGCTACCCGAGGATTTGCAGTTCTTCTTCCTAACTATCGTGGCTCGACCGACCTTGGCAAAGCCCTCTGGAAAGGTGGCGACAATCAATGGGGCGCGATCATGCAGGATGATAAGGATGACGGTGCCAAATGGTTGGTTGACCAAGGCATTGCCGATCCCACCCGCATGATGATGTATGGTTATTCTTATGGTGGCTTTGCTGCAGCGGCAGCGGCTGCTCGTTCAGGTGGGCGTTCTGAAGGACTGTGGCAGTGCGCTATTTCCGGTGCCCCGGCCATCGATCTGCAGCGCATTGCGACCGATTGGGGTACAAATCGCATTCAACGCGTAAACCAAGGCGTAACAGTTGGTGGTTGGGATCCAATGACCCACCTGGACCAAGTCAAAATTCCGTGGTTGATCTTCCATGGCGATTACGACCGTCAAGCCGATACGATCCACTCCCGTACCGCCGCAGCGCGGATGCGTCAGGTCAATCCAAATGCAAATTTCCGCTATGTGGAGATACCAAGAATGTCACATACCTTAGGCGAAATGACCCCAGAGCATCGTACGCAGTTCTTGAACCTGATCTTGGATTGGACCGCCAATAATTGCGGCAATATCTCGGACAAATTCGATGAACCTGGCCTGAAAACCACCTTAACAAAACGCGCGTCGAGATAAGCGACACTAGGTCATATCTCTCGATTTGGGCCCGGCAAGAAAACTTGCCGGGCTTTTTTCATTTCAGAATCACTTGGTCGCAGCCGCCTTGCTGCTCCTAAATTGGTCTTAAAGCGCGAGCCTACCGAACGCCAAGGGCTACGTCACGGTTGCCTTAAATTACAGCCATGTTGCTTGCCAGACTCGCGATTGGATTTATCTTGAGGCCATGACTTAGCAAAAGATAACGCTAGGTCGCCCTCGGCAGCTTTGTGGTTGATCTGCATGAGGAGTTATTGATGCGTTTGAAACAGATATTCCTAATCGCCACATCTGCCTTGTGTGCGGCCACATTGGCCACTGCCACCCAAGCGCAAAACTTTAAGCCTACAGGCCCGGCATTGCCGGTCGAAACCATGGCAAAGGATTGGGCCATTTGGGGTGCGCGGATCAGCCCGGACGGGAAACATATTGCCGCAGTCGCAGGCATGCCGGGGCAAAATCCTGTGATCCGGGTGTGGTCCACCGATGATATGAGCAAGCCGCCCAAGCAATTTGGTTCCAAAACCATGCGCTTCACAGGCTTTAACTTCGTCAGTAATTCAAAGCTTTTGGTGTTTGCCACTCAGCCCGTTAGCGCTGGAGCGAATTCGGACTGGTACAGTCGCGCTGCCCTTGCGACGCTCGACGGATCTTCCTTCCTTGACATTTCGAATGAAGAAGCCGCGCTGACGCGCGACGATGATTTCATCATTGGATACAGCCTATTCAACCGACTTCCTAAGGAAGAAAATGTGGTATTGATGGAGATCGAGAAGATCTCTGGCTCTGAGATTGTCCGTCTCAATCTGAACACTGGCCGCAAAGACCGCTATGCGCGGACGGGCGATAATGAATCATTCCTTTGGTCCGATGGTGACGGCAACATCAAGCTAAAAGGTGAACTGAAAATCGCCAATGGCATCTATACGTATCACTATTTTTTTCCGTGAGAATAATGATGCACCTTGGCGTGAACTCAAGGGACTGAGCTATAAGCTCAATGAGCGGTTTGAAATGCGCCCCGCTCACATTACCAACGACAATCAGTCGATCTATGTGATCACCAATCGGGACACAAATTATAGTGTATTGGCAAAATATGATGTTGCAACCGACACCTTAGGCCCGCCTATCGTGCAAAACACCGAGTTTGACATTTCTTCCGCCAGCTTTGGTACCGCTGCGGACGAGGATGCCCTAACTCAAGATCCCTTGCGTACCTTCTGTTGGGCAGGCCCCTCGACCGAGTGTGAGTATTTTGACCCGGTAGACAAACGTGTTCACGGGCTTCTCGGACGGGCATTGCCTGGGACGACCATCTCAGCCGGCGTCCGCAACGGTGGCGCGAATGTGTTGGTGCGTGCAACTGCGCCAAACGTGCCAGACACCTTCTATCTTTTGAAGAATGAGCGACAGCTGATTAAAATCGGCTCGACACTGGAAGGTTGGGACCGGTCCAAATTGGGCCCAGCTGAATGGCTTTATTATCCGGCTCGCGATGGCTTTAAAATTCCTGGTATCCTCTATCTGCCCCCTGGCTATAACAAGGAACGCGACGGTCGTTTGCCGCTGGTCGTGATGCCACACGGCGGCCCATGGGCGCGGGATGATATGGATTTTGATTCCAGCTATTGGCCGCAAATGTTTGCAACGCGCGGCTTTGCAGTTTTAATGCCCCAATATCGCGGCAGCGATGGTCTTGGAAAAGCTCTTTGGAAGGGCGGCGACAAGCAATGGGGCGAGTTGATGCAGGATGATAAGGATGACGGGGCCAAATGGCTTGTCGACCAAGGCATTGCCGATCCCAACCGCATGATGATGTATGGCTATTCCTATGGTGGCTTTGCCGCAGCTGCTGCAGCGGTGCGTTCTGGCGGTCGCTCTGCTGGCTTATGGCAATGCGCCATTTCGGGCGCGCCTGCCATTGATCTGGAGCGGATTTCCAATGATTGGGGCGAAAACAGACTGTCGAGGACCCTACAGGGCGTGACCGTTGCCGGTCTCGACCCGATGGACCAATTAGACCAAGTCAAAATCCCTTGGCTGATTTTCCACGGCGATTATGACCGGCAGGCCGATACAATCCATTCGCGCACCGCTGCGGCGCGTATGCGTCAGGTCAATCCTACGGCAAACTTCCGCTATGTCGAAATCCCGAAAATGGCGCACACCCTTGGAGAAATGACACCAGAGCATCGCAAGCAATTCCTAAGCCTCATTCTTGAATGGATGGGCACCAATTGCGGAAACATCTCGACAACTTTTAAAGAACCCGGTCTGAAACCCACGCTAACCAAGCGCGCCGCCAAGTAAGGACGCATTGTCACACACCCAAAAATGAAGCCCGGCAGGAAAACCTGCCGGGCTTTTTTTCTGTCGTAGGATGCGTAGAGCCGTTTACGACTTAGGTGCCGCCGCCGGTTTTTGCACATCGGTGGTGCACAGATAGCGGGCGCGGTGGATATCGACGGCATTGTCGACCCAACCGGTGACACGTGGGCTGACCAGATTGCGGTTAGTGAGGAACCACATCGGCATAAAGCCATTTTCTTTCAGCACGATAGCTTCGGCTTGCTTCATCATGTTGGCGCGCTTGACGGTATCTTTCTCAACGTCAGCCGCTTCCATCAGCTTGTCGAATTCTGGATTACTATACTTACCGTAATTCAACTGATCGGTGCTGGTTTGGAACAGATAGACGAAATTCTTTGCGTCGTTAAAGTCTGAAATCCAGCCAGCATCGCCAAGCTCGAAATCGCCCGTGCGCAGCTTTTCGTAATTGATTTGGGTCTCTGCGCCCAAAATCTCAACTTGCACCCAAGGTGCAATCTTTGCCCAATTTTGTTGCACAACCGGGGCAACCCGGGGATGGTCGCCAGAGTTACGGAAGCTGAACGTGAATTTCAAAGGCTTATTGGGGCCATAGCCTGCTTCTTCCAGCAGTTTTTTGGCGCGTGCCAAGCGCTCTTCCATGCTTTGGCCTTTGAAGTCGGTCGTCATGGCACCGGTTTGATAATCAGCAATGCCCGGCGGCACGAGGCTATAGGCTGGCTGCTGGCCTGCTTTCAGGATTTCCTTGGTGACAAATTCGCGGTCTGCCGTCATCGAGATGGCGGCGCGTACGCGGGCATCGTTAAACGGTGCTTTGCGCAGGTTAAAGATGTAATAGGTCAGGCCGGTATAGCCATGGATGCGCGCATAGCCTGGCAAATTCTTGTTGATTTCTTCTAAGCGCGAGCCCGAGAAATTCGTATTGATGTCGAGGTCGCCGGTACGAACTTTCCGCTCAGCCGCATTGTCGTCTGCCGTTGGGTAGTAGAAGACTTGGTCCAGACACACATTGGCATTGTCGTAATAATTCGCATTGCGCACGACATGGACGAAATCGTTCGGCTTCCATTGTTGTAGCTTATAAGGGCCATTGCCCACAAAGTTCTCAGCCTTAATCCAATCCTTGCCGACTTTTTCGACGACATGCTTGGGAATTGGGAATGAGGTGTAATGGGTCAAAAGGCCGGGCAGATAGGGGGCTGGATGCTCCAGCGTGACTTCCAGCGTCTTGGCATCAATCGCACGCACGCCCAATTGGGTGACGTCTTTGATGCGGCCGTCATAAATCTTCTCGGCATTCTTGATGACATAGAGGATGGACGCGTATTTGGCGGGTGGGGTTGTAGTCATGATGCGGCGCCAAGCGAATACGAAGTCTTCCGCGGTCACAGGCTGACCATCCGACCATTTGGCGTCGCGCAATTTAAAGGTCCAAACAAGACCATCTGGGCTGGTCGACCATTCGGTCGCCATGCCGGGAATGGGGCGACCCTGCGGATCGTCGGTGGTGAGTCCCTGCAGCATGTCACCGATAATCCGGTTTTCCCACGTGCCAGATGCCTGATGAGGATCGAGAGATAAAGGCTCTGCTCCATTGCCGATATGAAGCGTCCGCGCCGTATCGGCGTCACTGCCGCCACCGCCACAAGAAACCAAACCTAAACTCAACACCAAAGCAGTTGTAGCAGCAGCCAAAGACCGGCGTGTGATTTTCATTTCGTTGTCTCTCCCGATCGGGTTAGTGTGTAACCTCTATAGCGCACGCGCCTGCTTTTGCTATGCAGGCAAGCACGCCGTCAAAAACCTTGTTACGATTTGTGAAGGTAACGTGAAATGAACAAATTCAGTGCCACCCTCATTGCAGCGGGTTTTGTGACATTTGGTGCAGTTGCTTTAGCCCAATCTGGACAAAATCCCACGAATGCGGCGGTTTCTCCGCTTGAGCCAATTTATGCCTGCTCGAATAAATCCGACCCGACCGAGCGCCTGGCCTGCTTTGACGCAGCCGTAGCCACCATTCGCGCAAAAGAGGCAAAGTCCGAAATTGTGACTTTCGACAAACAGCGGGTTGAAAAGGTGCGTCGCGAAGCATTTGGTTTCTCGCTGCCTTCCCTGCCAAAGTTAGGCTTCCCGGCCTTTGGCGGCGGGTCAAGGGCCGACGGCAAGGACCAGAGCGTGGCTACGGCTTCAGTGGCTGACGATATTGAAGAGCAAAGCTTCACCGTAGTCAGCACCCGGGAATCGGCCGGGCGGATCGTTCTCACCTTGGAGAATGGACAAGTTTGGCGCTTGACTGAGGCTGGTGAACTCAACGCACCCAAACGGCCGCCCTATAGCGTCAAAATCCGTACCGCAGCCATGGGCTCCTTCATCCTGACAGTTGAAGGCCGCAACAAAGGCTATCGCGTTCGCCGCGTAGAATAAGGCTTCGGCCCCTCCGCCAAGCTGCCCGATTTAGCGGTCGCGGGGATCGATAGCGTCGCGCAAGCCGTCGCCGATGAAGTTGAAGCAAAACAAAGTGATCATCATCGTGGTGGCCGGGAAAATCAAAAGCCACGGCGCGATTTCCATTTCGCGCGCGCCAATAGAGATCAGATTACCTAGACTCGTCATGGGCTCCTGCACACCAAGACCTAAGAAGCTCAAGAAGCTTTCCGTCAGGATTACAGCCGGAATGGTCAGGGTCACATAGACGACCACTGGGCCAAGCACATTCGGCACGATATGGCGCGTCACAATACTGGAACTGGTCACACCAGCAGCTTCAGCCGCTTCTACAAATTCCTTCTTGCGCAGAGAAATCGTCTGCCCACGCACAATTCGCGCCATGGTCAACCACTCAACCGCGCCAATCGCGACAAAGATCAGGATCAGATTGCGACCGAACACGACCATGAGGATGATCACAAAGAAAATGAAGGGCAGCGCATAGAGCACATCGACGATGCGCATCATAATCTGATCGACCCGGCCGCCAATATAACCAGCCGTCGCGCCCCAAATCACCCCGATCAGAAGCGAAACCCCGGTTGCGACCAGGCCAACGGCCAGCGACATGCGCAGGCCGTATAAGAGACGCACAAACAAGTCCCGGCCTTGTGGGTCGGTGCCGAAAATATGCAAATGTTCCCAAGTCGGGGCCTCAAGCACCCGGTCATTATAGATCGTCTCGTAATCATGAGGCCAGAAAAATGGGCCAAAGATCGCCAAAAAGGTCAAGGTGCCCAGCACGATCATGCTGCCCACTGCGGCCTTATTGCGGAACAAGCGACGTCTCGCATCTTCCCACAGCGAGCGTCCTTTGACGGCGGCTTCTAGCAGCTCTGCCTTTTCTTGGGGTGTGGTCAGCAGTGTCACTCGTATTTTACTTTCGGGTCTAAGAGGCCGTACGCAAGATCGGCCAGAAGATTAAGTAGAATGATGAGGCCGGCATAGAGTACGACCACCGCCATCACGACGGGATAATCGCGCTGCAAAGCACTCGTGACGAAGTTTTTGCCGATACCGGGCAATTGGAACACCGTCTCCACCACCACTGAGCCGGTGATAAGACCTGCACAGGCAGGACCTAAGTAAGAGACAAGTGGCAAGAGCGCCGCCCGCAGTGCATGCTTGGCGAGGACTTGGCCTTCAGGAAGGCCCTTAGCGCGTGCCGTACGCACAAAGTTGGAGCGCAAGACTTCAACCGCGCTGGAGCGCACCAAACGGGAAATGATGGCAATTTGCGCCAGAGACAGGGTCACCACGGGCAAAAGCAAAGTCTCAAACGTCATCTTGCCCAAATCGAGACCAGCCGTTGGCAGCCAGCCAAGATAAACGCCGAATACCAAGGATAGGATCGGCCCGGTCACCAGTGAAGGAATACAAATGCCGGCCATGGCGATGGCCATGATGGAATAGTCCGGCAGGCTATTTTGTTTCAAAGCAGCAAACAGGCCCATCGGCACGCCGACAAAAGTCGCCAACAGCAGAGCTGCCAAACCAATTGTCATCGAGACGGGGAAGCCGGAACCAATGATCTCGCTGACCGTTTGGTCCTTGTAAATCAAGGAAGGGCCCAAATCGAAGGTCGCGAGCCCCTTCAGATAGTCCAGAAACTGAATATAAAGCGGCTTGTCAAACCCATAGAAAGACATGAGCTGAGCACGAATTTCAGGCGACAGCGCGCGCTCGGTATCAAATGGGCTGCCAGGTGCCAAACGCATCATGAAAAAAGCCACTGCTATGATGACCAGCATGGTGGGAATAGCCACCATCAGGCGTCGCATCGTATAGGCTAGCATGCGTTTTTGGTCCTTTTAGCGCTTTGTCGGACCGGCCAGTAGTGGCGTGCGACCCGTCGCACAGCAATCGATGATGGTTGCCAGATTGTCAACGGATCATGCCAGCATCACCCATGACAAGAGCTTGATTGGCAACGAAACTCCGCCGGCAAATTTCCATGCCTTTTTTCACGCCACCTTTGCTGGACGCTGCGCCGGGCTTCGGTTAATGGCTTTGATAGAGGAGAAAATCATGAGCCCCTTCCGTACGATCACCCCCAATTTCTCCGCCTCACCGCAAATCAGCGTGGCAGACGTGGCCCAAGCCGTGCGTGATGGCTTTACTGCCGTGATCTGCAACCGGCCGGACAACGAAGATATGGGCCAAGTTAGCGCGCAAGAGATTGCCAAGGCCTGTGCCGATAATGGGCTCAGCTTCACCCATATCCCGGTCTCGGGTGGGATCCCGGAAGAGGCTGTACCACTGATGCGCGACGCGCTCGCTGCCAGCACCGGTCCAGTTCTAGCCTATTGCCGCAGTGGCACACGATCAACCAATCTCTGGGCCTTGGCAGAGGCCAGCGCGGGTGGCAGCCCGGAAGAACTTGTCGAATCTGGCGCACGCGGCGGCTATGATTTACGGGGCCTGATGCCGCTCCTGCGTTCGCTCTCGCAAGCCCATTAGGCGGTCGTTTCCCACCAACTGCTGACCAAAAGAACGGCGCCGTAACCGCCGTCACGGCATCGTCGTATCTTCATGCCAAGACCCTGTCACAATTTGAAGGGATGGTTACGTGTATGAAGTCGAATCGCTTAAGGCTGAGCCCCATTCAACCCGAGCCCCATCACCATCTACCAAAGGCCTGTTTGCTTTGACGAATCTCTTGCGCGATTTTGAGTGGAGCTGGACCGGTGTGACCGTGCGTAAAACCGGTGCGCGCGTGCCGTTTGACGCCGCGCATTTGAGCGAGATTTTTCACTGGTGCGTCTATTTCATCCGCGTCGTGCTCAGCCCTCGCCCGAAAGACGGCCCATTGATTGGCTTTGCGCCAGACCCTGCCCGACCTTGGTATCTGATTTGGCCCAGCCTGTTTCTGACAGGTGGTCGCGCCGCTGAACCGGGTGAAACGCCGCATGTCTGGATGCATTTTGAAGATCGCACGCACAGCGAACCCGTGTCCTTGCCCGATGATGGCATGCCGCGCTGGAATTTCGATGCCCATGATTTAAGCAAATCGCGCGTCGCAGCGGCCTTTGAAAAAGCCTTCGGCTATAGCCTAGCGTTGAATCCGTGCGAGTATGAGGGTTTCGCCGTTGAAAAGGGCGAGGCCAATGGCATTCATGATGGCCGTATTGTCACCCTGCCGTGTGAGCCTAAGCCCGGCAAAGTCTATCAGAAGCTGATTGATAATCGCGGCGAAGATGGCCTGATGGAAGACCTGCGCACCCCCACTGTCGGTGGCGTTCCCGCTCTCGTCTATATCAAACGACGGCCCGAGCAGGTGCGCTTTTCCAACGAAAACACCCAATGCTGGCTCTGCGGTGTGGATGAGATATTCTCACACGAAGAGATCGCTTCGATCACGCGCTTTTGCCAAATCCTGAACCTTGATTGGGGTGGACTGGATATCCTGCGCGACCGCAGCAGCGGCTTGATCTATATTGTCGATGCAAATCGTACAGACATGGGCCCGCCAATCGCGTTACCCTTATCAGATAAACTAAAAAGCACTTATATTCTGGCGTCTGCCTTGAAAGTAAGTTGCGAGAAAGTCCGGCTGCGCGCTGGTGGAGGCATATAATGGCTGTTGCGATTCCTTTTGTCCGCGACATCAAATTTGAGTATGGCCGCGTTGAGCAGGTCAGCCCGCTGATCCGTCGGGTGATTGCCAATAATCCTGGGCCTTTCACCTTCACCGGCACGGGTGTCTATATCATCGGCCACGGAGATGTGTGCGTCATTGATCCAGGCCCCGACCTAGCCGATCACTTCGAAGCCCTGAAACAGGTGCTGGAGGGTGAGACGGTCAGCCACGTCCTCGTCACCCATTCGCATATGGACCACAGCCCTTTGGCTCACCCGTTAGCGCGTTGGGCAGGCTGTTCGGTGCTGGCATCTGGCGAAGTCGCCCAACCCACGGAATCGGAAGTCCGCCTCGAAGCTGGCGATGACACGCGCTTTCGTCCTGATTCTGCGCTGCATGATGGCACGTTGATCGAAGGCGATGGCTGGACGATCGAAGCGATTGCCACGCCGGGTCATACATCTGGCCACATGTGCTATGCCTTGCAGGAAGAAAACTGCCTCTTCTCTGGCGACCACATTATGG
>JAJTGP010000284.1 GCA_021299265.1 Hyphomonadaceae bacterium
AAGTTTTCAATTTGGCCAAGACGGGCTTTCAGCGCACGCAGGGCCACTTCTGCCCCTGCCGCCCGATCTGTCAGCGCCATGCTTTCGGACCGATCCACCAATAGGGAAACGATGTCTGTCAGTGCCAATCGTTCTTCGCGCACTTGGCTGGGACCTGAAAGGCCAATGAGGGCAACCAACACCAAGCACAGCCGGGTTAGCGGCGCTTTACCACCTAAGCGCAGGTAAAGTGCGACCAAGCCGAGGCCCAAAATCGCGAGACCTAAAAGAACGAGGGGCGGTAGCCACGGGTCAAAGCCCAATTTGACAAGGTCATTCCCATTCATCGCGGCTGTCCTTGCCTGCGACCCAGCCGTTCGAGCAAGGCAGGCGCATGGACTTGATCGGCTTTGTAATTGCCGGTCAGCGCATATAGGACAACATTAATCCCGACCCGAATGGCCAACTCGTTTGGGTTCGGTCCCATGGTTTCAAACCCTTGTAGGGGCGGATTGGGGGCCTTAGCCCAAGCCGAGACCCAGTCACCATCGCCGAGGATGAGGGGCGACACGCCGTCATTGGCACTCGCTGCCGCTGAAGCCTCGGTTTCAACCCAGAGCTTCGCGTCTGGATAGCGACCGGGAAAGCGCTGCAGGATGTAAAAAGCTTTGGTGAGCACGTGGCCTTCTGGGACAGCGGCAAGCGGTGGTGCCTCGATGCCACGCAGAGCCGCCCGTGTGATTTGGCGCGCCATCGCCGGGGTACGCCCTGCACCCCGTGAATCGATGAATAGGACCCCGCCGTTTTTCATATAGCGGTCTAAAGCGCTGGCCACTTCTGGGCGGGTTTCGGTGGGGGCATTGCCCAAGGTCCAAAACAAAATCGGATAAAGCGCCAGATCGTCGCGGGCTGGGTCCAACCCAATAACCGCGCCGGGCTCTACAGATGTGCGATCCCGCAGCGCGCGCGAAAGGCCTTCAAGGCCGCGCTGGGTTTGTGCGTCGAGCGCCCCGTCCCCGGTCTTGATGAAAGCGAGGGAAAGATCGCTTTGCCGTTGCTTGGCCTTACTTGGCTGCGCAAAGGCGTCCTGCGCGCTGCCAAAGAACAGGAGGCTCAACAACAACAGGCCCAAAAGCATTGCCTGCGGCTTTGCCCGCCCCCGCCCAAAGGTCGGTAATTCTGCCCCCGCAAACTTGCCAGCAAGAAGCAAGCTAATGACCATATCTGCGAGGAGAAAGGCCATACCCAGGCCGAGCAAGGGGCCAGCCAGCGACTGGGGTTGTCGTTCCGCTTCAGCCACCCGCTCGACTTGTGACAAGTCTGGCAACGGGGCCAGCTGCAGATTGGCGGGTGCGGCTTGCAAAACCCAGCGCACGCCACCGCCTTCATAAATGCCCGGCGGTTGATCAAGGCTTGGGCGAAGTGTTTGGGCTTCTTCGGGGCGAATGGGGCGAATTTGGGGGTCGGGTGCCCGAAAAGCCCCAAAACCATCAAGCACCAAGACGGGCTTTAGGGGGGCGGTCCCGACAACAAAATTTGCCGGAATGGCGCTGGAGGCGGCTTGGGCCAACACGCGGCGCAGCATGGCAACTTGCAAGCCTGAAAACGCGACATCGCTCCAAGCAGGGCCTGCAGTGGTGTGAAACAAGACGACTTTGCCTTTGCCGAGCGCCCGGGCGGTAACTAAGGGCGTTCCGTCCGACAGCCTCGCCCAGATTTGCAGGGGCTGAATGTCCCGCGTCGATGCGGCTGCTGCGCCAGTATCTGGCGCGATAACGGCGACTTGGGTGACGCGCGCATCGTCTGGAATGGTGAGGCCCGCAAACGGGCTGGTCGGTTCAAACGCCCCAACCTTGCCCGCATTGTCCCATGTCATGGCACCGCGCACAGTACGAGGCTCGGAGAGAAGCGGTGTTGGGATCAAAGGGCTTGGCCCTGCTGCCAACAACTTAGGGCCGGCTGTCCGGATCAAGAGACCACCAGCCCGCACAAAGCGCTCTAGAGCTTCACGGTCTTGCGGGGCTAATTCGCCAGCATCTGGCAAAATCAGGGCGTCCAAACCCGCCGCTACCAAACGCGTCAAATTGGCCCGCGTGAGATCGGTCGAGGTTTTGAGAGCCTCTTCTAGATAATGGGCGTCTGAGAGCAGGGGCTGATCATCTTGGCGTTCGCCGATCAGTCCCGTGCGGACGCGGCGATCAAAAGCGTCCAACAGATAAACGCCGCCAGCAGACCGCGCATCGCCTGTCCGCAATGCCGCGACATCGCGCATGATCACCGATTCAAGGGCAAAGCTAACGCCCGTTGGCACAATCGCCTGTGTCGTTTCCCGCAGTCTCTGCCCGCGACTATTCACCGCCTCCAGTCTTTGTGAGCGGCTGGCAGCAGGGCCTGCAACAAGGCCGAGGCTATAGCCTTCAGAGGTGGCCGCGGCACGCGTGATGGCGACGGCACCTTGCGGCACGCTGCGCAAGCGCACGGTGCCTGTTTGCGTCAGTTTGCCCGCAAAGTCCTTGCTGCCCGGATGGGCGACACCGTCGGAGAACCAGATGATGCGCTGACCTTTTGGAAGGCCCGACAGTGCGCTTGTGGCCCAAGCCGGGTCTGGCACAACAGGCTTGGGCTGGGCGGCGAGAATGCGAGCAGCCGCTTGGTTGGAGCTTAAGACTTCCAATGGGCCAGACTGGCCGCGTCCACTTGCCGTCCATAACAGGCGTACGGGCCCTGTTGCTGCGCGCGCCACTTGTGCGGCTTCATCGGTGACCGCGCGCCACGATGGTGCCGAGGTCCAACCGTCGTCGATAACAATCAGTAGGGGCCGGGCATCTGGAGTGACGACTGGATTGAGCACGGGACCGGAAAACCCAAGCACCAAAAGTCCAAGCGCAATCATGCGAAACCAAGCCAGCCAAGGTGGGGTTTTCTTTGGCGTTTCTTCGGTGTTGGGCAGGCTAGCTAATAAGGGAGTGGGGGGAAAAATCTGTTCACGTGGGGCAGGCGGCAATGCCCGAATAACCAGCCAAATCAGAGGTAAGGCCGCCAATGCTAACAAAGCTAAGGGGGTAGTGACGCCAAGGGGACCAAGTGTGAGCATGCGTCAGCCCACCTTGAACTGAGAAGCGCCGCGTCCATCCAACAGGGCAGCAGCCTGCAAAGTCACGGGCAAGGCAGGCTGATCGGTGGCATGGCTCAGCAAACTGCCCCGAGCGCTGGTGAGTGCTGCACGCAAGGCCTCGAAATGCAGGCGATAGGTGCGTTGATACGTATCCCGGGCCGCACCGGCTTGGCCGATGATAATGGGTGTATCACGATCCGGGGCCGAAAAGGACACGCGGCCTTCAAATGGGAAAGCTTCCTCGTCGGGGTCGCGGATCAAAACGAACAGGACGGGTTGGGTGCCAGATGACAGGTGACGCAAGCGCTCGGCCCAGAGCTCAATCGGCTCGAGGCCGTCGCTGACGATCAGAATTTGGGCGTGTCGGCCCGTATCGATCGGCGCTTGCGCGTCAAAGCGGCCGCCACTGGCGATCAGCGCTTCCAGAAACGCTTCTTCCTGACCCATAACTTGGCCGCTTAAGAGCGCGCTGACCCGCTCACCGCCCGCTTTTGCTGCCATGGCCAGTGCAAGCGCGACCACCAAAGCGCGCTCTGCTTTCGTGGGGCGGCTGGTTTGATTGCGCCAACGCATCGAGGGGCGCGTGTCGACCCAGATTTGCAAGGATGCAGGGCTTTCGCGTTCCATCTCGCGCACGAAAAGCCGGTCAGATCGCGCAGACCGTCGCCAATCGACTTGGCGCAAGGTTTCGCCATCGAGAAGCTCGCGGTGCTGCCAAAAGGCCTCGCCCATGCCAGCCCGGCGTCGCCCATGCGCACCAAGCATCAGGCTGGCCGCAGTCTTGCGCGCATCCATCAACAGGGCAGGCAGGGCATTTGCCAAATCTTGGGCATCGCCAGCCAGTTTGGCGGGGACA
>JAJTGP010000289.1 GCA_021299265.1 Hyphomonadaceae bacterium
ATCAGGGCACCGAGCCCAGCAATCGCGGCAATCAAATACAGAGCCAAGCCAAGCGCTATGCCCGCAACTGCCTGAAGGCCCGCTGCCCTGCCCTTGTCGAGTGTCAAAGTCGCCAGCCACGCCATATTCGGCCCAGGCGTCAGCTCCAAGAGCGCGACGACAAGCAAAAACTCCATCCAGCTAAGCGTCACGCGAATTGTTACCTTTCTGCTTGTCGAAGCGCCAGTTTCGCTGGCATAGACCCTTCGCGCAAGGCCGGATTGAGTAGGCGCACTGCGCGCCACCCCTTCCCTTTTCCACTGATAAGTGCTTTACGCCCCGCTTCACTGATTGCGGTCCGCCCGCATGAGCAACTTCGTGTGCCTAATAAGCAATTCAGCACGAGGAAGCTGCGACGCGGAACCATCAGGTGGTTTAGTCCCCGCTGAACCATTTGCCGCAATCGCCTGGGGCGCATCTAACGGAAATGGATTCTCATGCCGTTCTACGAACACATCATTATTTCGCGGCCAGATATCTCGCCGCAGCAAGTTGACGAGCTGGTTGAAGGCATCACCACCTTGATCACCGAAAAAGGTGGTAAAGTTGGCAAAGTCGAATATTGGGGCCTGCGCAACTTGGCTTACCGGATCAACAAAACCCGCAAGGGCCATTATTCGTTGATCAATATCGATGCTCCAGCCGCAGCTGTCCATGAAATGGAACGTCTGCAGCGCATCAACGAAAATGTCATGCGCTACATGACCATCGCCGTTGAAGAGCTCGAAGAAGGTCCTTCGCCTATTTTGGCCCGTCGTGAACGCGACGAAAAGAAACAGCGCGCTCGCACTGAAACCAACGGGATGGATTACTGATCATGACTTCCAAGTTCACCATCTCCAACCTGCCATCGCGTCGTCCGTTTGCACGCCGCCGTAAGGTTTGCCCGTTCTCTGGCGATCAAGCGCCAAAGATCGACTTCAAAGACGTGAAGCTGTTGCAGCGTTACTTGTCCGAAAAGGGCAAGATCGTTCCATCGCGCATCACCGCCGTCAGCCAAAAGAAGCAACGCGAACTCGCTAAGGCGATCAAGCGCGCCCGCGTCTTGGCTCTTCTTCCCTATCACGTCGTTTAAGGAGACGCCGACATGGACATCATCCTGCTCGAACGCGTCGGCCGCCTTGGCGGTATTGGCGACATCGTATCGGTAAAGCCTGGCTATGCGCGCAACTATTTGTTGCCGCAAAAGAAAGCCCTGCGCGCTACTGAATCCAACAAGAAATTGTTTGAACTGCAACGTACGGCTCTTGAGACCCGTAACGCAGAAGCCCGCGCGGCAGCGGAAGCTGCTTCTGAAGGCTTGGCAGGTCAGGCATTCTTGCTGATCCGCGCAGCTGGCGAAAGCGGCCAATTGTACGGTTCGGTTGCGGCTCGTGACATTGCGGAAGCAGCCAATGCTGCTGGCTTCCACGTCGCTCGCAACCAAGTCCAGCTCGACACGCCAATCAAGGCGATCGGCTATCAGACCGTGAAGATCCGTCTTCACCCTGAAGTCGAAGTTGAAGTCTTCATCAACGTGGCTCGCACGCCAGACGAAGCTGAACGTCAAGCTAAGGGCGAAAACGTCATCAATTCGCAATTTGACGAAGATCGCGTCGCAGCAGCTGAACAAGCCGCTGAGATTGCCGAGAACGCTGTGCAATTGGACGGCTACGAAGCCTAAGCTGCTGCCCATTGGGCATCTAATCTCAAGCAAAGGCCCCGCAGGATTACCTGTGGGGCCTTTGTTTTAGCCAAACCTTGCTTTGCGAGGCATGGCTTGTGCTGTATCCATTATAAGGAGAATTTAAGACAATTGTTGTATATTCGGACCATGAGCGATCCGCGTGCAACCGCCGAAGAAATGGAAGCTGCCGAACTGGTAGCTGTCTACGCCCCGATGGCGCGTGCTTATGCCCTGATTTTGGGCATTTATTATGTTTTGTTGACTGCAGGGCACCTCTTGGTCCTTAAAGGAAACTTGGCTGTCGTGATGGCGTGCATTGCAGCGACGTCAGGCGTTTTGATTCTAACTTTGCGCTTTACCTTGCTGCGTGACGTCAAAAAGCTAGAACATGTTGGCTTAAGCGCCTTTCTGGTGAATGTACTGGCCATTACCAATGTTGTGATCCATGCAAGCTATGCCGGTGATGAGATCCAATTCGTCTATTTGCTAATGGTGGCTTTCGGCAGTGCGATTTTAGGCCCGACACTGGGAGTCGTCGGGGCCACTCTTGCGCTTGTGGCATTGGGCGCTGCCTTCCTGACCTTTACGGGCATGGAAGCCATGATTGTAAACAAGGTTTTCACCGGGGTGACAGCGGTCGTTTGCAGTTTCTCGGCCGCCATCTTCCTGCATCGTACCGTGCGGAGCCAAGTCGATTTTCGCGTCCAGTCGCGAGACTTGCTCGAAATCGTCGAGCGGGAGCGTATACGCGCCCAAACCATGGCGGACGAAGCCGACTTCGCCAATCGTGCCAAGACGGACTTTTTGGCCAATATGAGCCATGAATTGCGTACACCGTTGAACGGCGTCGTTGGCATTGCCAACACCTTGGCAACAACTAAGCTGGATGTGCAGCAAAAAGAAATGGTCGATCTGATTGATGCATCGGGTCGGACCTTGGCGCGCCTCTTGTCCGACATCCTCGACTTTTCCAAGATAGAAGCAGGCAAAGTCGAGATTGAACGCGCGCCCTTCGATCTTCGCGCGGAACTCGACGCTTCTGCCCTTCTCTTGCAAACCTACGCGGCCGATAAGAAGCTGCAGTTTGACGTCACTTATGGCGAACATGCGCGCGGCTGGTTCTATGGCGATGCCACGCGGATCAAACAGATTGTGGCCAATCTGGTTTCCAACGCCGTGAAGTTCACAGACCAAGGTGAAGTCCATGTCTTTATCAATTGGTCAGAGGCTTCTGAAATCCTCGAGATCAAGGTCTTAGATACTGGAATTGGCTTTGATAAGGAAACTGGGCGGCGCCTGTTCCAGCGCTTCATCCAAGCCGATACCTCTATTACCCGTCGCTTTGGCGGCACAGGCCTTGGCTTAGCGATTTGTCGCGGCCTGATTGAGGCTATGGGCGGGGGCATGAATTGGGAGTCAGAGCCCGGCGAAGGCTCCACCTTTATCGTTCGGATACCGCTAGAGCGTGAAGAGGCACCAACCCTCACCGGCTCAACCGACGCCGCACTCGACCCCGCTGCGCCGGAGCAAGATGCCCCGTTGCGTATTTTGGCCGCAGAAGATCACCCCACGAACCAAAAAGTATTGCGTCTGATCCTAGAGCGCTTAGGCGTGGATCTGACCATGTGCGACGATGGCATGGCCGCCCTTAAGGCCTATCAATCCAGCCATTTCGATGTGGTCCTGATGGATATGCAAATGCCCATTATGGACGGACTGACCGCGACCAAAGCCATTCGCGAGCACGAGAAAGCCCATAACTTACCTGCAACACCTATCGTGATGGTAACGGCTAACGCCATGCGCCAGCACCGCGATCAAGCGATTGAAGCGGGTGCCAATAGCCATTTGGCCAAACCCTTTACACCGGTTTCACTGATGAATGCGATTGAGGCTGCGCTCGCAGAGGGCCAAGGTGCCGAGGAAAGTGGCGGCATCACGTCAAAAACGGTCGGAACGGCAACGCCTGCACAACTATCCACAGATGAAAAATTGCTGGGGATGTTCTAGCCTCGTTCTGCGTCGCATAGGTGATTCGCTGCGCGACACCTGAAAGAGTGCGACATGGCTGATGGAAACCTTACCCCGCTCGATCCCGCCCGTGTTCTCCGCACGGCCCCGCATAATTTGGATGCCGAACAAGCCCTGATCGGGGCTATTCTGGTGGATAACCAAGTGACGAGCCGGATTGGCGACATGCTGAAGCCGTCGCACTTCTATGATCCTGTCCATGGCCGGATCTATGACACCATCACGCGCATGATTCAAAAGGGCTCGCTAGCTGATGGTATCACCTTGCATGCCAAGTTCAGCCAAGATGGGGCCTTGAAGGACATTGGTGGCGCAGCCTATTTGGCGACCCTGGTGGATGCAGCGGCTGACCCGGCCGCGGCTGCCGATTATGGCAAGTTGATCTTTGACTTGGCCGTGCGGCGCGATCTGATCCGCATCGGGTCTGAAATGATGGCCGATGCCACCGACCATGAAGATGGGATGGAGGGGGGCGCTCGCCTGATTGAGACTGCGGAAAAGAAGCTCTATTCACTGGCAGAGACCGGGCAACTCAATCAGGGCTTTAAAAGCTTTGCCGCATCGCTCGCCGCGACCATCGACATCACGGCGGCGGCCTTTAAGCGCGACGGTCAGTTGATCGGGGTGCCAACTGGCCTGAACGAGATCGACCGGATGTTGGGCGGATTGCACAAGTCAGACTTGTTGATCCTCGCGGGGCGGCCTTCAATGGGTAAAACCGCACTTGCCACCAACATCGCTTTCAATGCAGCCAAACGGTACAAGCGCGAAGCAAAGCCAGATGGATCGTTTCAGACGATTGATGGTGGCGTCGTGGCTTTCTACTCACTGGAAATGTCTGCCGAACAGCTGACGATGCGCTTGCTCGCCGACTATACCGCCATCGGCTCTGACCGCATGCGCCGTGGCGACTTGGATAAGGACGAATATGCCAAGTTGCGCGAGGCGGCGATCGATCTGCAAAGCCTGCCGCTTTATATTGATGACACGGGTGGCCTTTCGATTTCAGCCCTCGCTGCCCGTGCCCGGCGCCTCCAGCGCCAACACGGCCTTGATCTGATCGTGGTGGATTATCTCCAGCTTGTGACCACCAGCGGCTCCAAACGCTCGGAGAACCGGGTGCAAGAAGTCAGCGAAATCACCCAGGGCCTCAAGGCCCTCGCCAAAGAATTGCAGGTACCGGTCATCGCGCTGTCGCAGTTGTCACGCCAAGTCGAAAACCGCGAAGATAAGCGGCCTCAATTGGCCGACTTGCGGGAATCAGGTTCGATCGAACAAGACGCCGACGTCGTAATGTTCGTGTATCGTCATTCCTACTATCTCGAACGCCAAGAACCCAAACCCGGCACGACCGAGCATTTCCAGTGGCAAGAAGAAGTCAGCGAAATGCGTAACGTCGCTGAGGTCATCATTGGTAAGCAGCGCCACGGCCCGATTGGCAAAGTCCGCGTTGGCTTCCAAGCCGAACTGACCAAATTCACCAATCTGGAAACCAGCGGACGATATGAGAGCTTGGATGAGTGAGTCAGTCTCAGGGTTCCCGCGTCATAGCCAGTTGAAGATTGATCTGGGGGCTTTGGCTCGCAATTGGGCTTTCTTTGCCGAAAATGCGCAAGGGGCAGAGTGTGCGGCGGTGGTGAAGGCCAATGGCTATGGCCTAGGCTTGGCCGAGGTGTCTCAAAGCCTTGCCGATGCCGGTTGCAAAACCTTCTTTGTCGCGCACGCGTTTGAAGGGGAAAAAGCGCGGCATGCTTTGGGTCCAGACCCAGTTATTTATGTTCTCAACGGGGTGATGGCAGACGAAGTCAGCGCCTTTTTGGCTGGCGACCTGCGGCCAGTTCTCAATGATGTCGGCCAAGTCCAGTTGTGGGCGGAAGCGGGCCTTGGGCAACCTGCGGCCTTGCACATTGATACGGGCATGAACCGGTTGGGGCTGAGCGAGGAAGATATCGACCGCGTTGAAGAAACCATCTTCACCTTAAATCTTGCGCTGATCATGAGCCATTTGGCCTGTGCGTCCGATCCGCAACATCCTAAGAATGGCATGCAGCGCGAAGCCTTTGTGTCGCTGGCCGCGCGGTTACCCCCTGCCCCATTGTCGCTAGCTGCGTCTGCTGGAATCTTGTTGGAAGGCGATTATTGCTTTGATTTGGTCCGGCCCGGCATCGGCCTTTATGGCGGCGGCCCGTTCGACCAAGATCCCGTGCCCCTAGAGCC
>JAJTGP010000150.1 GCA_021299265.1 Hyphomonadaceae bacterium
CAGGCCATCAATGGCAGGACCAAAGCGTCTGTCCCATTGGCGCAGGACAAGGCATATTTCGACTTACCAAAATCTGCCAGAGCAGCTTCAAAGGCCTGAACTTGTGGGCCCATAATGTAGGCACCCCCATTAATCACCCCCATGACAGCTTCATCAATACGGATGCCAAGCCTGCGGCGTTGCGCAAGAAGATCAATAAAGCCGATAGGGGGGCGGGTGCTGTCAGTCATGGTAGGTGCCACTCACTCTCAATTTAGGCCGTATATGGGGCTATGATGCCTCATACGCCATCGATTGGGGGATTACTGCAAGCTGCCGCAGAAGGCTCCATCACTTTTGGCAACCAAGAACAACAATCAGGCGCGGGTTACCGTATCAATCGCCTCTGCAATCCTTACAGCCGCAGCACCATCAGCAGCTGAAATCGCCACGGCGCGCTCGCCCAGAATGGCGGCGATAAAGTCAGCAGTAGCCGCACCCATAGGATCGGGAATGCGGGTTGCAAAATCAGGGTGCAGGCCGAAGTCTGGCCCATCGCGGAAGCTCTTCGCAATGAAATCGATCGCCACTTCTCCACCAGTATAGCCAATGGTCATCCGGCGATCACGCTCTTCAGCGGCGCGACTAGCAAAAAAGCGGGCTTCACCACCACCTTCAAACGTTAATACCGCTTCGACCGCATCGGGGTTTTCGGGTTTGCCTGCTAAGCGTGTGGCCTTAATCGAGACAGGTTCAGATCGGAATAAAAGTCGAGCCAGATCAATATCATGTACCATCAGGTCTAAAGTCACAGACACATCGGCACCCCGATTGCTGGGCAAGCCGACCCGCGTAGCTTCTAACAATAATGGGCGCTCTTCTAGCTCCAATAAACCCATCGCCTGGAAGATGTAGCGCTCTTGATGACCGGCCTGCAGCACCACGCCGCGTTCAGCCGCGTGCTGGCACAAGATATCGGCGTCTGCCGCTGTAGCGGCCAAGGGCTTTTCGACCAAGCAGTGCTTACCTGCGTCAATCGCCGCGCGGGCAACGCCCCCGTGTGCGATTGCTGGGGTGGCAACAATGAGTGCGTCAACTTCTGCGAGGATCATCGACAAGTCGGTAAAGGCTTTAGTGCCCATTTCGGTGGCCAAAGCCACTGCCCGCTCCGCGTTCAAGTCAAAAATTCCGACCAAAGTAGCACGCGGATTGGCCTTGATCTTATTAGCATGATTGCGGCCAAACACGCCGGCCCCTGCGACACCAATCCGGACCTGCTTTTCTAAAACGTCTGACACATGATGCGCCTTCTAATGGGTCGAACACGCAGTCATTCCTGCGTGAGTTTTGTGACGTGTCGCTACTGTGCTTTTAAGCGGTCTGCAACCCGCAGAACTTCGGCAAAGGCCAAAAACAAATGGTAGAAGGTCGATGTTGGCATCGCTTTTGCGGTGGGCTGTCCGGCTTGGTCAAAGGCATCGAGCCACCCGCCTAAAGGCTCGACTGCTAAGTAGCGGTTGAGCAATAGCTGTAGAGTTGGCCGCAAGACGGGTACGGGGTCGGTGCCTGTCAGTTCATAGAGCGCAACGGCAGCTTTTAAGCGTTCCGTGTTCGGCCAAGTGCGAGAGCCCGCATCGACGAAACTGCCATCGTCAAGAATGACATTATAGGTCGCGGCACTGGAAGGATCGACGCCCTTCTCCTCGCCAAACGCAATCAAGCCTTCGACTTGCTCGGTTACGTCTACACCCAATAGTTTGTGGGCTGAGGCCAAAATCCAAGCCCATTCAAATTGATGGCCGGGCTCCACCCAATGACCCTTTTCCTCGGTTAGGCGATCGAGATTGTCGTCGAAATACTCACACAATGTTCGACGCGCTGGGTCATAAAAGTGGGATTGAAACAGTCCGATGATCTCGCGTGCCAGACGTGCGAAAATCGGGTCTTGCGTGCTTTCGTAGCAAGCCAGACAGGCTTCCAATGAATGCATATGCGGGTTTTGCAGTCGCGGCCCTTTAGAGGGAAGCTGATGCCAGAACCCCAGCTTAGGGTGACGCATTTTGGTGTCGATCAACGTCACCGTCTGCTGCATCATATCCAAAACGTCAGGAGTCGGCGACACGCGGTAGAACCAACCTAATGAGAACAAGGCAAAGGCATTGTCATAAAGGTCCGTCGTCGGATCAAGGACCTGATTGTCAGATGTGACCAGCTTGGCCCAGCCTAAATCTGGCCCCTGCCAACAATGAGCCACCATGGCCTCATACATTTTTTTGGCATGGGTAATGCCTGGCTGCCAGCCGAGAAGATAAGCATGCGAGAAGACATAGACCTGACGGCAGAATACCCGAACCCGCTTAAAGCCGGGGTCGGACAGTCCGCCGTCGAGAGCCAACTCTTCAACCGGGCCACCGTTAACATGGTCCCAGCCGCGCTCCGCCCAGAGGGGCAATGCATGATCAAACATCCAAGTGCGAAGGCGCTTGATCTCTAGGTCCATAAATAAGTGCCCTTCTCAGGCTTAAACGGTTTGATTGTAATGTCCGACTTCAGAGAATGCTGACAGGCGAGGCTTGGCTTCTTCATGGAATAAGGCACGCATGTCTGCATCAGATACGGTGCTTTCAACGACGACCACCAGTTCCGGCTTGTTGGAGG
>JAJTGP010000250.1 GCA_021299265.1 Hyphomonadaceae bacterium
AGGAATTTTGTAATCTTGGCCCTCACGGCGGAAACCATCGACCCGTAGGACACCATTTCCGCGCGTCCCAACCAGCTTGAAGGCAGCTGTTCCGGCATCTTCTGCGCTTGAGCCTGCTAGGAAGATTTCGCCGGCAAACGGCTTTTCAGGCAGCTTGGTTGGCAAGCGGCCATCGACAACATTGACCACGCCACCAACCGCATTGCCGCCGTAGCGCAAAGCGGCCGGCCCCTTCAGGACCTCAATACCTTCTGCGTCTAAACCATCAATGGCGGGGGCGTGGTCTGGCGAGATGGTGGAGGCATCAATGCCCTGCAAGCCATTCAGCACCAATCTTATCCGATCCTCTCCCAAACCGCGTACAATGGGGCGAGAGGCATTGACGCCATAGAAAGTGGAACGAACGCCAGGGATGCCCGCCAAGGTTTCCCCAATCCCGCCGCTGATGGAGGCTTGTAAGGCTTCGCCACGATTGATCACGGCCACACCTTGGCTGATGGCGTCAGACGGATCACCCAGCGAGCTAGCAGTTACCACAATGGTTTCAACCGGTCGGGGCTGCGCTGCTGGAACAGGAGGTGCCGCTTCAGGCGCGGTCAAGGCGAGAAGGGTGTAAAGCGCAGGCGTCATGGAGAGATATTCCTAGTATGTTATTACATAACACTACCTACTCCGATCTGTCGCCCTTGCAAGTGCAAAGGACATTTTCCATGCACGCCAAACTCAGGCATGAACGAACAAGAGGTTCGTCACGATCAAGGAGGCGCACATGCACGATCTAATTCGTCAAGCAGAGGCCCTATGTCAGCGGTCAGGCATGGCCTTTACCGCGCCACGTCGGCGGGTGTTGGAAATTCTCGCCGCGTCTGAAACGCCGATGAAAGCCTATGATTTGATCAGCAAAGCGGGTGAAGGGGGGCAAGCCACCAAGCCGCCTACAGTCTATCGCGCACTCGACTTTTTGTGCCAATTGGGACTGGTACATCGGATCGAGCAAGACGCCACTTTTGTTGCATGTAATCACGCGGGCCATTCTCATCCCATGGCGCTTTTCGTCTGTAATACGTGCCTAAAGGCAACCGAAGTCGCCTATGACGAAGTGGTGCCTATCCTTGAGAAGGCCGCAGAAGTGCAGGGATTTCATTTAACGCGCCTCGTCGTCGAAGGGCGTGGACAATGCCGAGACTGCGCGCTGGCCGCCTAAATATAAAAAGACAGGACAAGAGAATGCGGGATTATTGGCGGGGCAGTGTCGAGGCCTGGGAATGCGACGAGATGGGGCACATGAATGTGCGCTTCTGGGTTCGTCGCGCCTTAGATGGTATGATGCTGATGGCGACAGAGCTTGGGTGTGAACGCGCCTATGCGCCAGAAGCCACCGCGACCTTACTGCCTTTGCGGCAGCATATCAGGTTCCTGAAAGAGGCGCGCGAGGGCGTGCCCTTGTTCTTCCGTGGCGGCGTTGTCTCTCTCAGTGAGACCGACATCACGTTTTATGGTGAGATAGTTCACACCCTAGACGGGGCGATTGGCGCAACTTTTTTGACGACAATGGCCCATGTCGAAGCCAAAACGGGTAGATGCTATCCTTGGCCAGAGCGTACCCGTGCGCTAGCGGCTGCGATACTTGTCGAGGTGCCGAAGCATGGCAGCCCGCGCTCGATTGCGTTCGATACTCCGACAGACCTGTTCGAAGCCGAAACTTTGGTCGCGCGTGGTTTTCAACAAGTCGGTTTATCTGCCGTACGTATCGAAGATGTGGATGTGTTCAACCGCCTCTATCCCGAAGGCATGATCGGGCGGGTTTCAACGGCGGTCCCAAACCTTATGACCGCTTGGCGTGATCAAGCCACTGCTGAGTTGAGTGCCCAAGATGGTCAGCCCCGCAAAGCCGGTGCCGCGGTTCTTGAATATCGGTTGGATTATCAAAGCTGGCCAGGGGCGGGTGACTTTATGGCGGTCTATACTGGCGTGGCTGAGGTGGCCGAAAAAACCAATACGCTCAAGCATGTCTTGACCCATCCCGTTACTGGCGAAGTCTTTTGTATTTGCGAGGCTGTGGCTGTGACTTTCGATCTGCTCGCCCGGAAAGTCATCCCAATCCCGCCGCAGTCTCGGGCGCGCCTAGAAGAGCGGCTGATCAAACCGCTTGGATGAGGTCAATGAGTGCCTTTGAACAGACTTCAGGCTTTTCCATCGGCAGAAAATGGCTGGTCTCCGGGATCTTGTCGACTTGAATGCCACTCCGGGTCAGAAGCGGGATCAGCGTGGCAACAGTTGTGGAATGCCGCGCGCCGCGCAACAAACGTCCCGGCACCTTCAACGATTTGATCGCCTGCAGCGGATAATGGCGTTGACCAGCAAAACAAGCTGCTTCAAAGGCGGGGGCGCAAGATAGGCGGACTTGGCCATCGGGCATATCGGTAAAGCCATCCTCGCAATAATCTGCCAGCATGGCGGTGGGCCACGATTTGAAGGCCCCACGCCCGGTATAAGCGTCTAAAACGGCTTGCCGGCTCGGGAATATGGCTCGCCTGCGACCCGCCGCCTTGGCGAGTGGAAACTGACTACGCCACAAACGAAACACCCAAGGCATATGGGCATAAAAGTAAAAGGGAGCGGGCGCTAACACAGGGTCAAACAGGCAAAGACCCTTTACGAGGTCTGGGCGGAGCGCACTGGCCAACAGGCTTGATGTGCCCCCCATTGAATGGCCTGCCAATACGGTTCCTTCTGGTGCGATTTGATCAAGGAGGGCGGCAATATCGCGGGCAAAGCGATTCCAATTGTCTTGTTGGTTTGGGTCATCTGGCAAATGGGTTCGGCCATGACCGCGCAAGTCAAAGGCCGCAACCGGGCGACCAATGGCCTCTGCTACGGGCTTTAACATCTGCCGATAGGTTGAGGCGCAAAACCCGTTGGCGTGAAAGAAGACCAAAGCGGGAGCTTGATCCATTTGCGACGGCGTGGCCCATTTCAGACCGGCCATCGTGCCTTCGGCCAAAGTTTGGACGAGGCGCGTTTCAACAATTTGTCCCACTCGCGATTTGCTTCCCGGGTTTCAGTTTGGTGCTTACAGGCTGCCAAACACGCGCTTCAAAAGATCTGTCCCTCGACGGGCAGGATCACGACGGATCCCACGTTCTTCTTCGCCAATATAGACAAACAAGCCCTCGAGTGTGCGGTCTACGGCAAAACCGATCAATTGGTTCTTAAGGGGGTTGTCCAAAACAACAGGGGGAGGTGGCGGCGGCGGTGGAGGTGGTACGGGAAGTGCCGTCACTGCTTTGGATTTCGTGGCCCCAACTTTTGCTTTGGTGGCCACGGTGGCGACTTTTGGCGCTGGCGCAACAGGGGCAAGGACTTCTGGCGGTGGCGGCGCAGGTAAAGTAATGG
>JAJTGP010000006.1 GCA_021299265.1 Hyphomonadaceae bacterium
ATGCTCGCCCCGAAGCTTGCGGATGTTTGGGCCGACTACAAAGTCAGCCTCAAGGGGTTTGCGGCTGCCAGTCATACTTAAACCGTGTCCTGAATGAACATCGGATGCGGGCTTACCTGCTTGATCGCTCTGCCGACGGGGTGGAGATGGGCGGTCTGGATGAGGTCCGCCGATGGATCGAGCTTCGTCTGCAGCTGCGTCCAGTCAGCGGGCTTCTGCAGCGCGACGCGCAGCTGTAGGTCCAACACACCGACAAGTTCGGACGCCTGTGTGATTTCGGGAGCAGCGTGTATCGCGGCTTCGAGACGGCTGCGATTGGCTCGGCCATATTGGGTAAGGGCAATCTGCACCCAGTAGAACGGCCAGGTGCCGAAGATGCTTTCGTCGACATCGGCCATGTAGCGAAGGATCGCCCTGGAATCCTCAAGACGCTTGAGCCGGTGCAGCGTGCCGTTGTGCGAGAGCGCGATCCGCTCAGCCAGCGTCTTGATGGGCTCGCGGGCGCCTTCCTGAAGGACCCGAAGCAGCTTCAGATCGGTCTCGTCGAGGCGCATGCCGGACGGTGCATAAACAGACGGCCGGGCAGGGGCACCAGGCCGGCGCGGGGTTTCGGCAGACATCAGAGGCAGTCGTCCTTTCGCAGAACTCCCTAAAACATGAGAGCCAAGACCCCAAACACAGCCACAAGGGCAAAAAGTGTCGTCGACGGGAATCTGAATGGATTCACGCCGCCTTTAATGGCCACAAGTGCGCTAAGCACCGAGAGACTGCCTGAAAGGATTGAAAGCCAAATCGTCCAATCGACAACGAGCTGCGTGATTGCCTGCCAGGCAAAGGCGATTGCGAAAAACGCAATCAAAAGTGTAGCTATGTGCCAGCAGTAATAGTTTAGCCATTTGGATGCCCTCGGCAGAGTCCTGTCGTTGAGCAGTGGTCGGGCGACCACGCGCCCTCCAACGAAAACATGAACATAGAGCGTCGCACCGCTAATAGCTGCAGCAGCAAAAAGAAAGATGGACATGAAGACCCTTTACATGAACGATTATTCTAGAATAAATCCTCGAAAATGGGTCGAAAGTCAAACTTTAAGGACGAGGACGCGTTTGCTGCTGTTGGCGCAGCCCTAGTGGAAAAGGGCTCCGTGGCAATTCATGATATTGTAGACATAACAGGTATTTCGACCGGTTCACTTTATCATCGGTTCGGATCGCGAGAGGGTCTTATTGCCGCTACATGGCTCGATGCAGTTCGAAAGTTTCAATCTAAGTTCTTGACTGAACTAATGAGCGGGAAGCCCTCTGCAGGGTGAGCGTCCGGCCAGACACCCCTTGACCGCTCAGACGGTTGTTCCGACGCCTGCGGGCTTCCAGTTCCACGGCAACAGTTCGTGGAGGCGTTTGTTCGGATGGTCGTCGATACGGGGAAGGATGTCGGCGAGCCAAGCTTCGGGGTCGATGTCGTTGAGCTTTGCGGTTTCGATCAGGGAGTAGATCGCTGCAGCACGTTGCCCACCAGTGTCGGATCCTGCGAACAGCCAGTTCTTGCGGCCTACAGCGAGGCCACGGATAGCGCGCTCGGCGATATTGTTGTCGATCTCGAGTGTACCGTCTTCGAGATAGCGCGAGAGAGCCGTGAAGCGGGTCAGCGCATAGCGGATAGCAACGGCCAGATCGCCGCCCTTGGGGATGCGGGTGAGCTGTTGTTCCAGCCAGGCTTGGAACGCAGCCATCAGCGGGGTGGCTTTTGCTTGGCGGATGGCCTTGCGCTGATCTGGAGGATGACCGCGTGCTTCAGCTTCGACACCATAAAGTGCCGCGATTTGTTTGATAGCCTCACCCGCGATGGGTGAAGCTGTCGCTGCGTGGATATCGAAGAACTTACGCCGAACATGGGCCATGCACGCCACTTCTTGAACCTTGGCGGGCTCATTTGACTTTGCCGGCGCATAAAGGGGATTGAACCCGGCATAGCCATCAGCATGGAGATGACCAGCGAACGAGGCCAGATGACCGACTGGATGCTCACCCTTGCGGTCAGGGCTGTAATAATAGACCGCAGCAGGGGGGGCGTTCGCCTCCATGACCCTTTTCGCTACAATCGATCCCCCGGATCGATTGCTTGACGCTCAAAGCATCACGCACATAGGCCCATAGCCTGCCAGTCTTGGTCTTGCCCGCACCGGGAGCAAGCACATTGACGGGCGTATCATCGCCGTGAAGCACAGGAGAAGTCATAACCTCCTTGGCCAGAAGATCGATCAGCGGGGTTAGTATCTTCGCCACATGGCCCACGTCATCGGTCAGGCTAGAACGGTCTATATCAATACCAGAACGGGCATAGATCTCGCTTTGACGATAAAGCGGGAGATGATTGGCATATTTGGCGACCACGACATGGGCCAAGAGATTAGGTCCATGGCGCAGACGTCGTGCCAACAAGCCCGTAGCCGGGGCCTGCATGATGGTGTCGCATACCCGACATGAGAACTTCGGCCGCACATGGGCGATAACCTTCCAGCTCTCGGGAACATATTCCAGTACCTCGGTGACGTCTTCACCCATCTGGCGCATCTGTTTGCCACATGACGGGCAGCCGCAAGCGCCATCAGCGTTATGGGCCAGATCCGGGGCATGCTCCACGCTTTCACGCGGGAGATGCTCTGGTAAGGGACGCCGCGCTGGCTTGCCTTTGGGTTCAGACAACACGCCTTCAACTGGGACAACAGGTACCATCGATGCCTTGGCTTGTGCGTCCTCTAATTCTAGATCATCTAACGCCAACTCAAGCTGGGCCAGCAAGGCCTTGTCCTTCTCAGACGTTGACCCGAACGCCATGCGCTTCATCCGCGCGATCTGAAGCTTCAGCTTCTCAACCAAGAAGTCTGTTGCGTTAAGCTGGGCGATCAAGGCCGCATTCTCAGCCATCAACGCGTCGCGCTCTGCCAAGAGCGCGGCTAGCTTAGCGCTGTCATCGCCTGTAAGCGCGGATCGCTCAACGGCTTGTTTAGGTGTTGATATTGGGCGCTTTTTCACCCGAAGATACTAGCTGATTTGACTGTTTCGGGCCAGCATAATCGCCTGATTCATAGCCCTTTTTGCAGCTATCCCGCCACCTCAACCAGCGACTTCAGGACGCCATGTCCGCTCTGGTCTGCGCCAGTCCAGACCCTCGACCAGCATCGATAATTGGGCCGCCGTCATCGGGGCCACACCATCCTTAGTCTGGGGCCAGATGAACCGACCACGCTCCAACCGCTTGGCATAAAGCGCCCAGCCAGACCCGTCCCAACACAGCACTTTCATCAAGGTCGCACGCTTACCCCGGAACACGAACAACGCCCCACATAATGGATCTTGGCCTAGCGCTTCCTGCACCACCATCGACAAGCCCGTCATCCCTTTGCGCATATCAACCGGCTTACATGCCAA
>JAJTGP010000296.1 GCA_021299265.1 Hyphomonadaceae bacterium
TCTAGCCGGGGCGCATGGTCAGCGTCGTGTTCCGGGCCAGTCCGTTAATCTGGCCCACCTCATTTGGCGCAAACCCTGCGCCCCGGTACCTCTTCTGTTGTATCCCCGGTGGTTTTCCACGCGGGGCTATTGGTGTTGCTTTACCCCTTCAGTCCCGAGGCTCCGACGCGGATAACAAGTTTGAGGGAAAAGAAGCCTTTTAGCGCCTGCTGCTAATCACAGACATTCAGTCGGCGAAAAGCGGCACCAAGCCTAACGGCACCTTTGCGGAACTGGCGGAGATTTTTTGCGCGGCACTAAGGAGATTGGCTTTGGTGGAAACATCTTGATCAAAGACGGAATACCAACCTTGCGGCTCATGTGGGGGGTCGCCGACATAGGCCGTTTCTTTTGGCTTCATGCGATAATCATCGTGCAGGGCACGACCTTCGCCACCCCACGCCCAGAAATTGATGCCGGCAATCGCGCCGCCGCGCTGCTGGCTCTCGATCAAAGCCGCAATGATCAATCCATAAAATTGATCGCGCCAAAGGGTCGGGGTGCTGACTTCATAGGAGGCTTCATCACGAGGAAAGCCAAACTCTTCAATCACAAGCGGCTTTTTCAGGGCGTTGGTTATTTTAACCGAATTGGCGATATAGGCCTTGGTTTCCTTGGCGACCGTTGGAAAGCTTCCCTTCAGGTCTTTTGGGTCAGCCCAAGACCAGTTCTGCGGCCATATATGCGCCGTCGTGTAATCGATATTGGGGCTGTCTTGAGCGGCCTGCGTCAACGCCAAATCATCATTACAGCCCTTGGGTCCTTCATGTCCGACACTGACCAAATGATTGGGATCGAGGGATTTGATCAAAGCAGCCGAGCGATCAATCCAGCCCTTATAGGCTTTGAACCGTTTGGCGATCACATCGTCTGTCCCGCCTGGCCTTGGCTCGTTGCACAGTTGCCAAGACATGATGGTTGGATCGTCTCTATAGGGCTTGTTGGTGACGCTATTGGTGCGGGTGACCAAGGTTCGCACATAGGCTTCATATTTAATCAGAGCCGCTTGGTTCTCATAAAATTGCGAGACAAAATCGGGGAAAGCCGGCCATGGGTGGGCCGGATCATTCATATCGATAAAAGTGCCGCCATTGGTCCAAGCTTCGTATGTTCCAAGCCCGCCCGACCATTCCCAGAAATTGGTCAGGTAAAGAATGGCCGTCATGCCGCGCTCTGCCATCAGGGCGAGCGCCTTGTCCAAGCCTTGGAGGAGGCTTTCGTTCAACGTGCCATCATTGGATTGGAAGGCTGGGTTGAGGGAGTTCTTCAAAGGCGACAATTCAGACGAAGCCAGCAAGCGCAAATTTGTAATGCCAAGCTTTGCCAAGGCATCCAATTCGCGTTCAAGCCTGCCGGGATTGCCGATTGCAGGGTCAGGGGAGGCGGCATAGGCCGCATACCAAAGATTGGCCCCAACATAATAATAGGGCTTGCCGTGCTTGATGAATTGCTGGCCCTTCGTGGTGATAAAGTTCTCGTTCGCGTCCAAAGAAGGGCTGCATCCGGCCAAACCGATGGTGGAGAGGCCCACCCCCGCCAGCCCAAGCGACAATTCTCGACGGTTTATCATGCCACCCTCTCCCAAAACACTTTCAAGCGTCTCCTGTATGAGCAATAAAAACAGCGCTGTCAATTTTGATCTTGGGCGATCCAAGCGGCGGTATCAAAGTCGCTTATGGTTTGACTCTGAAGTCTGCGAGCGAAATGTTGAGGCGTTTGACTTTGTCATAGAAGGTCTTGCGCGGCAGACCCAAAGAAGCGATGGCCGTTTGAATATCGCCGGCCGCCTCTTGCAACGTCTGCTCGATGAACGCCTTTTCAAACTCGGCGACGCGCGCTTTCAACTTATCTGTTGCCGCAGGTGCTTCACTGCGCTGTGAGGCGAACTTGGCTTCCCATAGGCCCAACACATTTTGCTCGGCAAAATTTTGCAACTCCCGCACATTTCCAGGCCAGTCATGACTTCGCAAATAGCGGTAAACTTCTGGCGTAAGGGCTGCAGGTTTGCGGCCATAGCGCTTGGCCGCTTGGTCGAGGAACAAGCCATAGAGCAGGGGGATATCCTCGCGCCGTTGACGCAGAGGCGGTATCTTCAGCGTCAGGCTATTCAAGCGGAACAGCAGAGTTGGAAAGAATCTACCCTCCTGCACGCGTTCGGTCAGTTGGGTGGAACTGGCAGCCACGATGCGCGCATCAAAGGGTCGGGATTGATTGGCACCAAGCGGCGTAACCTCTCGCACCTCCAGAGCGCGATGCAGTTTTTGTTGCACTTTCATCGGGGCTGCATCGATGGCATCAAGGAAGAGGGTACTCTTATGGGCTAATTCAAGTTTACCGATGCGGGTCTTAAAGGCAGCCGGATACGCGCCCTGAGCGACTCCAAACAATTCTTCATCCAACAAGGCATCGGGAATCGCGCCACAATCTATCGTCACCATCTGCCGTCGACAGCGTGTGCTTTGTGTGTGCAGCATGGCTGCAACCAAGCTTTTCCCGGTGCCGGTTTCACCTTCGATCAAGACGTCCACATCAATCTCGGCGACTTGGGCAATGGTTCGCCGCAGCGCGGTAATGGCGCTCGACGTCCCATAGAGAGGACCACCCTCAAAAGCATCGGGGCGGGTATCGCGAAGTTGCCTGACTTCTAGCGTCAAGGCGCGTCGCTCTAGGGCGCGTTGTGCGGTCAAGACCAATTGTTCCGGCAAGAAGGGCTTAGATAAAAAGTCATAGGCGCCTTGGCGAACGGCATTGACCGCGGTTGCAATGTCGGCATGGCCAGAGACTAAGATGACTGGCACGTCGGGGTCGATTTCTTTGATACGGCGGAAGAGCTCAAGGCCATCCATTCCGGGCATACGTAAGTCGCAGACAATGATGCCGTCAAAGCTGTCTGAGAAAGCTGCCAGCCCCGCTTCGGCAGAGCTGAACGCATGGACTTTGAACCCAGCCAATTCCAAGCTTTGGCCATGAGCGGTCAGAACGTCGGCTTCGTCGTCAATAAGTAGAATGGAATCTGGCGTTATAGTGCTCATGGGGCAGGCCTCAAACGCATGATGAAGGCTGCGCCCTGTTCTGGGGTGGCAGCAACCAGATCTCCGCCGAAGTCGGCCATAATGTCGCGCGAGATCACCAAGCCAAGGCCGAGTCCGTCACGCTTGGTTGTTGAAAAGGGCTGAAACAAGCTACCACGCGTCTCCACCGAAAGGCCTGGACCATTGTCAGCAACGGTTAGCTCTACAAAGCCGTCCTTCAATTCGATCGCCAAATCGATTTCAACGCCGTTTTGTCCGGCGTCTAGGGCATTGGCCATGAGATTGACCAACACTTGTTCCAAACGCACGGCCTCAGCTTGGACGAGGGCATCATCCTTCGGTAGATGCACGACCGCATCCAAAGTTGCGATCCGGTCGCGCAATAAGAGGAGGGCACCTTCGATCACCTTGTTGAGGCTGACAGCTGTGATGGTTCCCGTCGCTTTGCGAGCAAACCCTAAGAGTTCGGCTGTGATGGTACCAATGCGGGAGGCCAAGCCAATCACTCAGGTGAGATTGGCGCGGACTTCTTCGGTCTGGCGCGATCCAAAAAGGTGACGGCGTTACTCGTATAGGCAGAGATGGCAGCCAGTGGCTGGTTGATCTCGTGGCCAACCCCAGCAGCAATCTGTCCAAGGGCTGCAAGCTTATTAAGTTGTACCAGACGCTCGCTCATGTCGCGCTGTTGAATGGCAAGGTTCCGCTCAGCTTTAAAAGCGGCGCTCCGGCGCAAATAAACCATCGCAAGGCCCAGCGCGAACAAAGCCAGCAAACTGGCGAGCACACTGATCCGGCTGGACAAGACCGCGGCGCGAATGCTGTCCTGTGTCTCGGTCAGCACATGGAGTTGCCAGTCATTGGCGAGTTGTTTGACGGCTTCGGCATATTTCTTTGAGGCGATATCAGCATCCTCGACGGCCCCAACTTGGCCATTCTGGTAGAGCGGCAGCACTTCCAGCGGATTGCTACCGTAATCGAGGTCGCGCAGCATTTTGCTCTGGATTGCTTGGCTCAAGGGTTGGACCGTCTTGAACCGCCAGTCGCGATTACTGGTGATTAGGATGACGCCATTGGCATTGGTCGGCAGCCAGATCCGTGGTGCTTCAACAACCGCCGCCTTGCCTGTGGCCGTCTTCAACCAAGAAGAGATCAGGACAACCGGGGCTGTCAATGGCGATGATCTTCTGCGCACAATTCCGCAAATGGGCGATGTGTTAGTTAGCCCAGCCAATAACGCCCAAACCTCTAACTCTGCACGCGGTGATGTGAATTCGATCAATCTGCGTTCGTTGGGCGTGGGTAATACTTTGGTGCTCCTCAATGGACGACGTATCGTTCAACACCAGACACCCAGCGCATTAATACCATGCTCACCGGGCATTTCGACTTCAACGAAAATCTGACGGCGTTTGGCGAGTTGGGCTTCTATCAAGCTTCGACGACGCGGATCCAACCGCCCGTCATCAACCTCAACACGCTCACAATTCCGGCCTCTAACTATTGGAACCCATTTGGCCCGACTGTGTTTGCCAATGGCCAAACTAACCCCAATCGCCTGTCCGGTTTGACCAATGTGCCTACCACAGGCCTGGCCATTACCTTGAACCAATATCGCTTTGTCGATGCGGGTTATCAAACCGTCAATGTCGACAATTACCAAGCCCGCTTGTTGGCAGGCCTTAAAGGTGTTTATCGTGGCTTTAACTGGGAGTCAGCGATTGTCTATTCTGAAGCCGAAGCAGAAGACGTTTCCGATGCGGTGAATTCAACGGCCCTCCAGAGACAATTGGCCCTATCAACACCGGACGCTTACAACCCGTTCAGTGGCGGTTGCTTGGATCAGTTAAGCTATGGTGATTGTACACCAAGTTCTCAGGCAGCCATTGACGCGATCACCTTCAAACTGCGCCGTGAGTCGCGTACGACTTTGAGCATGGCAGACTTTAAAGTCTCCAAAGGTGACCTCTTCTCGATCTGGGGCGGCGATGTTGGAATTGCTTTTGGTTTGGAAGTTCGTGCTGAAACCCAGCGCGATAATCGCGATGCCAATCTCGATGGTTCCAACCCATTTGTGGATTCCGTAACGGGCGCGACCCAATTGAGCAATGTGATTGCCGTGAGCCAGAACCCTGACACCAAGGGCAAACGAAATGTGCAAGCGGCTTATGTCGAGTTTGCCGTGCCGGTCGTCTCGCAATCCATGAACATCCCACTGGTCCGTAGCATTGATCTGCAAATTGCCGGGCGAGCTGAGAATTACAGCGACTTTGGTAGCGTCGTGAAGCCAAAGGTCGCCGTGGCTTGGGATATTGTGGATAGCCTGCGCTTCCGGGGTTCTTATTCAGAAGGCTTCCGTGCTCCAAACTTGGAGCAAACCAATACCAAGACCTATGGCCGTTTGGCGACCAATAATGACTATATCCGCTGCGAAGCGGATCTGCGGGCACGGCGGATTGCGACTTTCGGGGCTTGTACGCGCAGCATCGGCTATTCGCTTCTCTTGTCGGGCAATCCAGACCTACAGCCTGAAGAAAGCACAAATGCCTCTTTCGGCTTGGTGTTCCAACCCAAGTTCTTGCCAGATTGGGCGGGCAACTATACCTTCACCGTGGACAAGTGGCGAATTGAGCAAGAGCGGATCGTCGGTCTGTTTGGCGGTTCTAATGCTGTCGTACAGGATTATCTGGATCGCTTGGCTGGCCGTTCCAACCCGTTGGTGACGCGGGCAGCTCCCAATGCCGATGATATCGCCTTGTTTGCGGGCACTGGCATCACGCCGGTGGGCCAGATCATTTCGGTCAGTGATCGGTTCGTCAATTTGCTACCGCAAGAAGTTGAGGGCGTCGATTTTGGCGTGAAGTGGCGGTTGAAGACCAAAACCGCTGGCACCTTCCGGGTCAGCCTGAATGCTTCAAACCTAACCAAATTCGGGCGTGAGCCTGGCCCTGCTGTGGATGCTCTGTTTGCGGCGCGCGCTGCAGGCACGATCAACGCGGCAACGCCATTACCTGAATCCTCAAACCTTCTCGGCCTGAATGGTCGCCCAGAATGGCGTGGCTCAGGCTCTCTGAGGTGGAGCCGTGGCGAGTTCCAAATTGGTGTCTTCACCCAATATATTAGCGCGGTGGATGAGACGGGCTTTGTGGATACCAATGGCGTACCTTGGGAAGTCGATGCGCAGTTGACGGGCAATCTCTACTTCCAATTCGAACCAGAGGCGAAAAAGGGCTGGGCATCCAACACCCGGTTCCGCGCAGGCGTCCGCAACTTGACCGATGAGAAGCCACCTTTAGCCTCATCAGGCTATTTGGGTTCGCTGTATCGTCCGTATGGCCGCTACCTCTATTTCAGTACCTCGAAGTCATTCTAAATCGAACCGAAAAACGAGGGGCGAGATGAGACGACATAAAGAAGAACTTGGCCGCTTTGCACGTATCGTGCTGGCCCTGACTTTAGTATGTTGTCTTGTTCGCCCCGCGTCGATTGCGGCGCAATCGACCCCCCCAGGTCAACCATCGCCAACACCTTGCCCGGAGTTTTTGCCGAGCGAGACCCAATGCTTCACGGGTAAGTCGGGCGCAGGCGCGCCGTTCTTCATTGCTATGCCAAAGGACTGGAACCAGAATCTGATCCTGTTTGCCCATGGTGGGCCGCGCCTCGGGACACCGAAACTGGCAGAGACGATTGAGGACTTAGAGCGCTTTGAAGTTATGGTGCGTGAAGGCTTTGCGTGGGCAGGCACCACCTATCGCCGGGGTGGCTATGGCGTAAGGTCTGCTGCCGAAGATACGGACCAGTTGCGCACCCTTACCTGGCAGCATTTTGGACGGCCGAAGCGCACGATTCTGCATGGCCAGTCCTGGGGTGGGAATGTTGCTGCAAAGGCGGCAGAACTCTATGCGATGGATCTCGAAGGCAAGCGCAACTTCGATGGCGTGATCCTGACCAGTGGCGTCTTGGCGGGTGGCACCAAAGCCTATTGGCTACGTTCTGATCTCCGCGCGGTCTATCAATATTATTGCCGCAACCACCCAAGGCCAAACGAAACCCACTATCCTGTCTGGCAGGGCTTGCCCCCTGGTGCCACCATGACGCGAGCCGAGCTTGGCGAGCGCGTGCGCGAATGCACCGGAATCGGAACACCCGTTTCGCAGCGCACAGCAAAACAAAAGGCTAATCTCCGCAACATCACATCGGTTCTCTCGATCAAGGAAGAACAAATCCTTCCCAAACTGGCTTGGGCAACCAATACGTTTCAAGACATGATTGGACGTCTGAATGGGCGCAATCCATTTTCAAACCAAGGCGTTGTCTACAAGGGCTCTGACAATGATCGGGCCTTGAATGCGGGTGTGGAGCGTTTTGCGGCAGACCCGACCGCCGTCGCAGAACTCGCCTATGACAGTGACCTGAGCGGCTTGATCGTCGCCCCAGTCATCACGGTTCACGGCATTCACGATCCGGTTGCCCATGTCTCCCACGAGGCGGCCTATCGACGCACAATTGAGCAAGCGGGACGGGGTGACTTATTGGTGCAGAGCTTCACCGACGAAGCCGAACATAGTCGCTTAAGTGTGCCAACTTATCCCACACTATTTTCTGCCATGTTAAATTGGATCGAAACTGGGCAAAAGCCGAGTCCAGCCACAATCAAGGCGGCCTGTCCGGTGTTTGCCGAGAAATATAAAGAGCCGTGCTTGTTTGTGGTGCCATATACACCCGCCTTGACTGGGTCCCGATTTTAACCCTGGACAGATATCGCCCGACTGGGCCTCTGGCCTTGCTTTAGGATCGTGTATCGGTCGCCGGCAATAAGCCCGTCGCGCGGGCGTGGCGGCCATAGACCAATTCGAACAAGGGTCCTGCCATCAAAGTCGTGACAATCGCCATCACCACCATGATGGAGAAGAGGGCAGGCTCAATGATACCGCGTTGTAAACCGATATTGAGGATGATCAGCTCCATCAGGCCGCGGGCATTCATCAAGGCCCCAATGCCCATGGCGGTGCGATTGTCTTCACCCGTCACCCGGGCCGCAGCATAGCAAGCCAGACCCTTTGCAGCGATTGAAATCACAAGAATGACCATAGCGATGAAGAACAAATGCCACGTATTGACGAGGGTCAATTGAGTATGCAGGCCGGAATAGGTGAAAAAGAGCGGCAACAGCAAAACCGCTGTAACGGGCTCAAGCTTTTCCCTCAACGTTTCGGAGAATTTGCCCTTGGGCATGACGGCGCCCAGAACAAAGCCGCCAAAAACGGCGTGGATCCCAGCAATATCCATAGCAAATGCGCAAAGCGCAAAAGCGATCAGGACATAGGCCAAACTAATCTCGCTAATGCCACCATCACGTTCCATCATCTTTGCAAGAGGGGCTGTCAACTTACGGCCAAACAAGGCCATGAAGATCGCAAAGGCAAAGGCTCCGCCGATGGCGACAATCGCCACCATGGCTCCGCCGCCAAAGCTTGCCAACACGATGGCGAGGACGCACCACGCGCCCGCATCGTCAATCGCGCCAGCCGACAGCGCCAATGTCCCCAAAGGCGACTTGTTGAGGCCTTTTTCATGGATGATCCGCGCCAGCATGGGGAAGGCGGTAATGGCAATACAAGCCCCCATGAAGAGTTGGGCTTCCCAGGTCGCAAGCTTATCGTGGAAAAGGCCGGGTGTTTGCAACAGCCAAGGCGTAATCAGGAATGCGCAGACAAAGGGAACAGCGATACCAGAAATCGAGACCGCTGCCGCGCTCTTGGCTCGGGATACAAAGTGCGAGGTATCAAACGTCAGACCCACGATGAACATATAAAGGCCAACGGCCAATTGCGCCCCAACAAACAGGATGGGCTTGGACTCTTTAGGGAAAAGCAGGCCCTGCAATTCCGGCGCAAACAGGCCCAAGAGCGAAGGGCCGAGACACACCCCGGCGATCATCTCGCCTACCACTTGTGGCTGACCCAGAAAGCGCTTGCCAATCCAACCGACCACCCGGCAAGCCAATAAGATCACAGCCAATTGCGCGAAGAAGACAATGCTCAATTCTTGCGGAGTCATAAGGGCATTAGTCTCCAAGGATTCTCTAAGCAGCCTATTTGGGCGAAGGCGTGCTTGTGCCAGAGGCGACCCCAGCGCACAAGCTTAGGATAGGGCCGGCGAACAGAAGGACCAGTTGCTCGGCAGTCGAAGCCTCGACGGCAAGAAAAATCAAAAAGTCTATTGGCTTATCGAGGCCCTTTAGTCGAAGTCAGTTAAAGAAAAGGCACCATCGGATACAAACTTTTGGCTTCAAGTTTCAGTGAGAGAGCACGTTACTTGGAACTTTCAGGTGCGCCGTCCACATAAATCCAATCGCGTTCCAGCAATTTGGAAGATGCAAACAAAAGGGCGGCGGCGATGAGATAGAAACTCGTTCCGCATAGGATCGAATAGCGCAGCGATTCCTCGCCAAAGCGTGCCGCCAATCCATCGGACATCGCGCCCAATAGTAAGTCACCTAAGCCAATGCCGACCAAATTATTGATCAGAAGAAAGAGGGCAGAGGCAGTTGCCCGCATATTTGGCGGCACAATCCCTTGAAACGCGGCCAGGACAGGTCCGAGCCAAGCAAGTCCCAGTGCTGTGGGGATTAGGAAAACAAAAAAGGAGATCCAAATGGAGTCCGACAAGATACCAAAGGCAAAGAAGGGCGTTGTCGCCACAAAGGCAAGCGCGGGGACAAGGGCATAGGCACCCTTATTCTTGGCCCCGAACCGATCACCCAATTGCCCACCCAGCCAAATACCAATCAATCCCCCCACCAGAACAATCGTGCCATAAAAATAGCCGGCATAGAGGAGGGGGCCAGCGCCTTCCGGGACCATCCAGTCAGGCAGCCACGCCATAGCTTTGCCGAGGTCGTCACCCCAGGAGCGAACAAAGAATGCAGGTAACCAAGCAAATAGCCCATAGCCCATCATAGACGAGGAGGCCGCCCCAAGTGACAGGGTCCAGAAGCTTGGCTTTTTGACCAAAACAGACATGACTTCGCTTAGTTTTGCTGGGGCGACTTTCGATCCCGGCGGGTCATAGCGACCACGGACCGGCTCTTTCATCAGGATTTTAA
>JAJTGP010000301.1 GCA_021299265.1 Hyphomonadaceae bacterium
AGGTACAAATAGGCGCAGGGAGCCACAACCTGCGCGAATTTAACTCGATTCTGGAACCTTTAATCCTAGGATCTCTAGGATCTAGAGCCTAGACGCATTCGCACTTCATTGGTCCCCTGCCACGCATGCCGCGGGTTCGGATTTCAGGTTCAATATGAACATATCTACCAATTTTTGACTGTCGTTCGCAGGAGGAGCGACACGCTTCTTCTGGCGTATCAATATGTGGGGCAACAAACGTAACGAAAGAAATTAATGCGATCAAGCATCCCCCAAACGTAAGTGTCACTAAAGTGCCAGGAGTAAGCTTCTTCAAGAGACCCACGCTTTCACCACAGCACCGCGGGTCAGAGTGACATTGTTTTTCATTTGATTCGCTGGATCAAACTATGAAATCAGAATTGAATCGGAAAGCGCCGCTTCTGGCCGAGGCCGTGTAAAAACGCATTAAGGATAGCGGAACATTTTTGCGGCGTCAGCATCTTATTTGCTGGCTAATTTATCGTCGTGAGGTGGCCCGATAAAGCGCTTCATTCCAGCGGAAAGTCGATCGCAAACAACGCTATTGCCCGAGTCTCTTGACGACTATATTGGCGACGACAACCCGGTCCGTGTCGTTGATGTGTTTGTCGAAGAACTGGATTTGGTAAAGCTTGGATTTGAAAGTGCTAAGGCAAGCACCACCGGTCGCCCCGCCTATCACCCCTCGACGCTGCTCAAGATCTACATCTACGGCTATCTAAATCGCCTGCAATCGAGCCGGCGCTTGGAGCGCGAGACTGAGCGTAACCTCGAACTGATCTGGCTCACAGGCCGATTGCGGCCTGACTTCAAGACCATTGCGAACTTCCGCAAGGACAATGGGTCGGCGATTCGCCGGGTGTGCAGCCAGTTCATTGTGTTGTGCCGCGACCTGAAGTTATTCTCAGAATCCGTCGTTGCCGTTGATGGCAGCAAATTCAAAGCGGTGAACAACCGCGACAAGAACTTCACAGCGGCAAAGCTTGAGACGCGCTTAAAGCACCTGGAAGAAAGTGTCGGCCGCTACCTCACCGATCTTGACCGGGCCGACCGTGAGCCCAGTGCCGTGAGCGAGGGCCGTGTCTCCCAGCTCAAGGACAAGATTGCGCGAATCAAGGACACGATGCAATCGTTGAACGAGATCGGTGAGCGTCTCAAGGCCAACCCCGGCCAGCCGATCTCGCTGACCGATCCCGATGCTCGGTCGATGTCCTCCCAAGGGGTAGGATCGGGTATCGTTGGCTACAACGTACAGACTGTGGTGGATGCCCAGCATCACCTGATTGTGACCCATGAGGTGACCAACGTTGGGCACGATCGCCAGCAGTTGGCGCCGATGGCCCAGAAGGCCGTCGAGACATTGGGTAAAGACAAGCTGACCGTACTAGCCGACCGCGGCTATTTCAGCGGCACCCAAATCCGAGACTGTGATGTGCGCGGCATCGATGTGTTGGTGCCTAAGCCGCAGACCTCAAGCAACAAGGCGGCTGGTCTGTTCGACAAGCAGGACTTTGTTTACCTCGCCGACAAGAACGAATATCGCTGTCCGGCCGGTGAGCGGGCGGTCTGGCGCTTCGCGACCGTCGACAAGGGATTGACCATCCACAAATACTGGTCCTCGGCGTGTACGAAATGTGCCATCAAGGAGAAATGCACGACCGGCAAGTACCGCGCCATCAGTCGCTGGGAGCACGAGGAGGTGATCGAGCGGATGCAAACGCGGCTGGAGGCGATGCCGGAAGCATCAAATGTCAGGCGCTCGACCGTCGAACACACCTTTGGTACGCTCAAAGCGTGGATGGGCAGCACCCATTTCCTGACAAAAACACTACCGCGTGTCAGTACTGAGATGAGTTTGCATGTGCTGGCGTATAACCTGAAGCGAATGATGAAGATTCTGGGCATACAGCCGCTGATACAGGCAATGAAAGCGCAGCATGCAATGATTTGAGGACGTAGTTGGGCGCGACTGCAAAAATCTGACGTCAAAAATTGCGCGCATGAAAAAAATGCGCCGGACTCAGCTCTGCTACATTTCTGTTTTTACACAGCCTCGGCCGAAATGCACGCGCTTACTGCCGGCTCATACTGGAACAAAATCGGGCAATTTCAGCGCCCTTTGGTCAAATGTTGCCGTTGCTCTACATCCGAGTCGGCGGTTTCTTGCGCTGATGAGGCAGTCGGCAAATTCGGCATTGCTATCTTTCCAAATAAATAGCGCCTCCTCAAGCGAAGGCTCATCTTCAAACTGGATGTCGCCAGCGTCCAGCAGTCGCGAGAGCACTTCAATGGTTTTTTCCTTCGTGACTTCGTATCGACTACGAAGCACCCATTCCGTTTCCATCAAAACCAGCTGATTCACAAAAACAAAGCCGCTCGCTGATACCTCTCGCTTGATAAGTTTGCGCGCCTTCTCAAATTGAGCTTCATCGTCTCGCACAAGGAAGCGGACGAGCACATTGGTGTCAACGCCAAGCATTATCGAGAGAGCTGCTCAACGGGAATGGGTTTGCGTCCCTTCTTATGAAGACTGCCAGCGACCTCAGAAATACTCTTGCGTTTCACTCGCATTATCACTGTCGCATCTGGCATCAGTGTGAAGGTCATCCGGTCCCCCGCTTTCATTCCCAAACTAGCCCTAATCTCTTTGGGAATGGTCGTCTGCCCCTTGCTGGTCAGCGTAGCATCTGTTGTCATCATTAACCCCAAGTGTCCTTACAAATTTAATTATAGTAAGGAATTGAAAGGGCTGCAACCAATAACCTGCACAGCGCGGCCTCACCCAAGAACTAGGTAGAACGCGATCAGCGACACCTATCAGCGTGCTTTCCGCTTCATTCAATGGATCAATGTATGAAATCAGACTGTCTTGTGCCGCTGACGCTTTGGTATGCGAACAACGTCGACGATATTCCACAATTCGAAAAGCAAATGCGCCGCAAGGTGCATTACGTTATCCAGCCGGCGCATTTATGGAACAGCATTGCCAACTTGGCGCGCACGCAGAATGCGGAGCTGCTAAACACGCTGCAAGCGGGTTTCAAATACATTGAGACGGAGTCTGTGCTTCTGACTCTGTACGCGAAGGCCAAGACTGACAACATCACAGGTGCAAAGTTAAAGGAGATTCGTCATGCCCTCGAAAACTAAACCACTTACAGAAAAGCAACTTCTTGCCTATGAGGCAACACGCGACTTGGCCGCTGATTTACTTGAATCGGTGCGTCAAATGAAAGCAGCAAAAACGCATGTGGTTCTGTCGCCCGCCATTGAGGCACGCGAACGTACGGGCTTGTCGCAATCGCAATTTGCTACGCTGCTAGGTGTGTCAGTGCGTACGCTTCAGGGATGGGAGCAAGGTCGCAAGCAGCCAAGCGGCGCAGCGCGTACCCTTTTGACGATAGCGCGAACGAATCCGAAAGCGTTGTTGGCAGTGGCTGGCAAGTAGGCATAACGGCCAATGCCGGCGGTTCCCGACCGACATCTGCTTGCATACATTGACGCATTGAAGTCGATGAAAAACAATGTGACTGCGACTCCCGGTGTTACGAGAAAACGAATCCCGCCCGCGCTAACTGTTGTTTTGCTCGGAGGCGGTTTCATGGTCGGTGCCGGTGCGTTAGTTGCTCTTTTGTCATTTTTGACCCGCAGTGATTACGCAGATCAGGCGGCCGGCTGTAGGGCTTATTGCGAGGCTAAGGGCAAATCTGGTTCCCTAGAGCCGACTTACGACGCAGCAAGGTTTAGCGGCATGGAAAACAAAAGCGGAGCTGCTGTATGCAAATGTCGCTAACGCCAAGGATCAAAACAATTGCGGCCAATAGCCGCGCTTCCCAAAGGCCGTCTAATTTCAGACGCTGATCCAGCGAATCAAGTGAAAAACCATTTGATGCTCACACAGGCAGTTCTCCACCCGGTCAGACAAGCCAAGAGTCATTGCAACTCAGGGAAATTTGTGATATCTTAAAGATATCATTACTTGTCGTTGAAAAGGCGAATTAAGATGGAGCAAAAACCAGTTTTACTGCGGCTGCGCGAAACTGATACAGCAAACGGTGTCACTAGAAGCACGCTTAAGTTGCTTGCAAAGACACTCGGCGTCTCTGAGACGGACGCCATCCATAAAGCGCTCGCTGAGTCTGCGCGCACCTACTTACCGCAATATGAACCCGATGACGGCCCTCTGACAGCAAAGCAGCATGCAGAAATATCGAGCGCGGTTAAGAATATCCATGGACGAGCCAGAGTCGTAGATTCGTTGTTTAGCACTGAGGCATCAACCGGGGTAAAAATTGGATCAAAGACCATTCGAGCCACTTCCCGCCCTCGGTGATATCGTTTATTGCCGCTTTCCGGAAGTTAAGAATGTTCCCGCGTCCAAACCGCGGCCAGCTCTAGTAATCGCGATTGTGGAATTCGACGACGGCATTCCCGGTGTTCGCGTTGCGTATGGAACGTCGAAAAAAACTACCGAGCTTCGCGCGGGCGAGTTTGCGATCACTCCGGCCGATGGTCCGGCATACAACTACTCTGGACTGAGTTATCCAACGAAATTCGATCTGAAGACAAGTGAGGATCTTCCTTACACAGACAAATGGTTCCTCGTGCCACGTGGACAGCCGTTTGGACAATCCCCGAAACTTGGCGTTCTCCACCCCAGCCTCGTCAGGCGCGCGCAGGCCGCTTTCAATGCTATTTCGCCGCCGACCAACTCTTGATGGCCACAACAGTTAGCCCCCAGTACCGTTTTCGCGGAACCACTTCCACCCCCAGATTTCCCTTTCGAGTCGGCAGTGCCCGGAAAGAAAGTTGCGTACGATCCCATCCGTTATGTTCAATTGGGTCAGTTTCGGGTGGCCTTTGAAAAGACCACTCTTGACGACGTTCTTCGAGGGATAGGAACGGGCAAAATTGCCCATCGTGGAGATGCGTCTGAAAGCAACTATTGGCTTTGTTACACCGCAAGCCAACCGCACTCTTATCGGCTTTGGATCAACTCGTCGGGCGAAATGGGCGGCCCGCAGCATAGCGTGACCGACTTTGCCGCTGAACCGATGAAGGCCGATGCATTGAAGTCTGACGAATGTCCCGAATTGCCGAAGCAGTTTCAGCGAGCAAGCCTGAACGGCAAGATATGGCTGACCACATCGGGTCGCGAAATCGAGCGCGCTTTGGGCAAACCTGCTTCAATCGAGTCGGATTGGCGTCGGTTCTACTTTGAGAAGTCATTCACGCGAAAGAGTTCAACCGCCGGTGCGGCCCCAGAGGAGTGGACTGTGTCGAGCTGGCTGTATACAAAAAGTGTGAATGGAAAACTCGCGCTCCTCGCTGCGGGTGTCATAACAAGTAATTGAATCGGGCTAGATCAACTCGTGCTGGTAATAGAATTGAAAAACCGGCCAGAAGCAGTCGTTCCCGTTGATTGCCCAATTACGAATTTAAACTGATTGAATGTCGAGACCAGCACTAATTTTCTACTCGCAATTGAGGGGAGTATCGAGTCCCCAAACTCCTAGTGAAGTGTCGTATTGACCTACAGACATGGCGTATGCCTATTGCCCAAAGTGCCAAAAGTCTTTTCGCTACGCTGCGTCGGCTGTGGGTGGGCCTTCTTGGCTGAAAGACGTCGCGCGGTCGTTGGGTCGCGGCGAGTCAGCGGTGCTACTTTGCTACCGCTGTTGGGTTGTTCCAGAGGAAGGAGATCAGGTAGAAGTGTTGGAAACATCGGACGACGCCAACCGGCCCCGACGCGGTGATATTGGCGTGGTGGTG
>JAJTGP010000271.1 GCA_021299265.1 Hyphomonadaceae bacterium
AACGGAACACCGGTAAGTCCGATTTTTGGGCTTGGCCCTCCATCAATCAGGCGCGCGCCACCGTGAATTCGCTCAATCCGGCCTTCTTTGGAAAGTCGTTCTAAGTCGCGACGAAGGGTTGCGGGCGAGGCTCCAAATTGACTCTCTAAATCGCGAAATGTCACAAATCCGCTGCTGGCCATAAACTTCAAAATAGCGGCTTCACGTTGGCTTGCGTGCATAGATCTATGTCCTATGAGCCTTTAACACGCCCCGACCTTAATGGTTGAAGCTATGAGACTTTTCCTGATCTAAGCATTTTCACTCAAACTATGCCAGCGCCTAAACCAACTGATTTGCGGTGCCGCGCTTTCAGTAAGCGCCATTCAATGCTTCGATAAGCGTTCAAAGGCATCAAAGCCCCTCCAGCTTTGTAGCGCGCTTCCGCCAGAATGGGCGTAACATCGGTACGATAGGCGAGCCTTAGGGATTGGAAGGCCGCCATCACATCGTTACAGGCTTGAGCTTCATGCAATGCGGCGCGATCTACTAGCATGGCCTTTGTATAGGCTGCAGCAATGGCCTCAGCAGACGACAACATGCTTTCGATTGGATCAGTGACATTGTGTGACTGGTCGATCATATAGGCCGGATTGAAACCTGTACGTGGATTGTTTTGGGCCTCGATCAATTCATTAAACACTAGAAAGAGCTGGTGAGGATTGATGGAGCCGGAATCCAAATCGTCATCACCATATTTGGAATCATTGAAGTGAAAGCCGCCAAGTTTGCCTAACCGGTGCAAGCGCGCGACAATCTGCTCTATGTTGACGTTCGGGGCATGATGGCCAAGATCTACCAGGCATTGCGCCTTTGGCCCCAACTCCTGCGCTGCGAGGGCTGAACTACCCCAATCCGAAATGACACTTGAATAAAAGGCAGGCTCAAAGAATTTATGCTCCAACAGCATGCGCCAATCGATAGGGAGAGCCGCATAAACTTCGGCCGCTGCATCGATATAGCGGTCGAGAGATCGGCTGAAATCTTGTTGACCGGGGAAGTTTGTGCCGTCAGCAACCCAAACCGTAAGAGCTTGACTGCCTAGTAACGTGCCAGCTGCGATGCACTCGATATTATGGGCAATGGCCTGATCGCGAACGCCCTTATCCTGTGCCGAAAGGCTGCCATATTGATAAGAATGGGCTTGGTCTTTTTGATCTTGAAATGTGTTGGAATTGACGGCGTCAAATTCCAAACCCATGCTTGTCGCCGCTTCACGCAAGCCGACAAAATCGTCAACTCGGTCCCAGGGGAAATGTGGACTGACACGGGGAGTTATGCAGCACAATTGCTGGACAATTGCAGCATCTTCAAGTTTCTCATGAATATTTGTTGGCTCGCCTGGCATGGCGAACTTGGCAAAACGTGTGCCGCCTCGGCCAAGCCCCCATGACGGAATGGCAAGGGAAAAAGCGGCTAACTGGGTGGTAATGTCATCGATGGAGATACCACGTCGAGACAAATGGCGGCCAAGGCTATCGTAATCATCGCGATGACCTGCCAATACTGGATCATTGCCGACCATGATTTGATCTGGATTAATCAGTCCTTTGCTCATCGGGTAAATGCCTGTGCATTGCCGGCATCAACATTGAGAATATTGGCAGTTGATTTGGACGAGGCGTCTGACGCAAAAAAATAGACCGCTTCAGCAATGTCTTCGGGCAAGACATCTTTTTTCAAAAGTGAGCGGTTGCGGTAGAAGTCCTCCAATTCGGTGCCGGCATCTATGCCATGCGCACCGGCCCGCTCTTTGCGCCAATCCCCATCCCAAATCCGCGAGCCTTTAATAACCGCATCTGGATTGACGACATTGACCCTAATACCGTGCTCAGCCCCTTCCAAGGCCAAACACCGCGCCAAATGAACCGCTGCAGCTTTTGCTGACGCGTAGGCGGACGCATTCGGTGTGGCTGCCAAAGCATTCTTGGACCCGATAAAGATAATCGAGCCACCACCAGCTGCCCGCATGAGGGGAAAGGCGGCGCGAGACGTCAGGAAATATCCCTCAGTCAAAACATTGTAATTTTTGCGCCATAAGGCGAGGCTGGTGTCTTCAATCGAGGCAGATGACGCTAAACCGGCATTGGCAACAAAGATATCCAAACCGCCAAACGCAATAGAGCAAAACTCAAAAGCCGCTAGAACCTGATCCTCTTGCGTCACGTCACAGATAAAGGATCTCACAACATCGTCGCCATAAACGGCTATTAATTCCGAGCAAGCTGCGCCCAGAGTGGCCTCGTCGCGATCGGTGAGTAAGACGCAGGCACCATCTTGTAACAATCTGCGTGCAATGGCCGCACCGATCCCTCCCGCTGCGCCTGTGATCAACGCGATCTTGCCTGCCAAAGCTTTGGGCTTGGGCATACGCTGTAGTTTGGCTTCTTCCAGTGCCCAATATTCGATGGCAAAAGCTTCTCTTTCGTCTAGACCAATATAGCCTCCAACGACTTCTGCGCCGCGCATCACATTGATTGCATTGATATAAAACTCGCATGCCAACCTTGCGGTCGTCTTGTCGCTGGCAAATGTGAAAAGCCCCACACCCGGGATAAGAACAACAACCGGGTTTGGGTCGCGCATGGCCGGATCTTCTGGTCCAGCGCAACGGGTGTAATAGGCGCGATAAGAGTCCCGATAGGCCGATAATTGTGCTTCAAGATAATTTGGGTTGCCCAATTCTGCGGGATCTAGAGTCATTGGCGTAATCTTTGTGCGCAAGAAATGATCCGGGCAGGATGTGCCAATTGCTGCCAGACGCAGGAAATCGACAGACCCTACAAACTCCAAGACTTCCGGTGTTGCGCAAAAGTGGGAGATTTTTCCTGTTTTGCCCGTCATCAGGCCGCGCAGTCTCGGCATGATGTAGGCACCAACTTTGCGCCTGCCTTCATCACTAAACGTTGCGACGGCTTTGCCACCAAAAGCGGCCCGGTTGGCAAGTCGGCCATTAAGAAAGCGCGCCGCATCGCCAATCAGCTCAATGGTGTTATCATAGCAGGCCTTGGCATCTTCGCCCCAGCAAATGATACCATGTCCTGCGAGCATCACGCCGCGCAGGCCTTGGTTTGATTGGACATAGTCCCGCAACATAAGGCCCAATTCAAATCCGGGTCGCTTCCAATCAAGCCAACCGACGCGCCCACCCCAGATTTCTTGTGTTGCGGCTTTGCCGGATTTGGCAGCGGCAAGGGCAATGATCGCATCGGGATGGACATGATCGACATGGGCAAATGGCAGATAACCATGCAAGGGCGTATCAATTGAAGCCGCACGTGTATTGAGGTTGAACGTGCAGTGCGGCAGATAGCCGACCATCAAATCTTCAAAGGCTTGGCCCTGGTAGATTTGTTCCAGTTCAAGTAACTTGTCGTGATAAAGAGTTGCAAAGCCGTCCAATCTCATCGAACCAATATCGCCACCTGACCCTTTTACCCAAAGCACCTTAACGGCTTTTCCGCTGATCGGGTCTTTTGACTCTAGCTTTGCAGACGTATTGCCCCCGCCAAAATTGGTTACCGTCAAATCCGAGCCCAACAAATTTGAGCGATACAGCAGTAATTCCTCAGCAGATTTGGCATTTGCTTCCGCCTCTGACCATTGATTTGCGGGAATTCTAAACGGGATGGCCTTATTGTGCAGATCGGCCACTGTGTAGGCATCTATAGTCATGGTCATTGAGACTCTCGTGTGAATTGGAACATTTTAACGCGGACCTGTAACAAGTCCTATAGCATAATTCAATCAAGTTCGATATATTTCACTCAAAATAAATCACGGAGCGGGTTTGTGACGGCAGCAATCGTAGTTTTGGATCTTGGGAAAACGCATTCAAAGTTAAGCCTCTGGAGCCGGGACGGCCGATTGATAGCCAAGAGAGCCAGGGCCAATGGTACATTTTCAAGTCGATCCGCACCCTTTTTGGACGAGAAGGGCATCAGAATCTGGCTTGAAGAAAGCCTAACCGAGATGGCCCAGCTTGGTCCGATCAAGTCGATCATGACAATCGGACATGGCGCAGCGGCAGCTATTGTGCGCGACGGTGCGTTGGTGTCGCCCCCCATGGATTATGAAGGCGAGATCGCCGACGAGCTTGCTTCAAGCTATCGCAAGTTGCGCGATCCATTTGTGCAATCTGGTTCCCCCTTATTGCCGCAGGGTCTTAATCTCGGGGCACAACTCTTTGCGCTCGAAAGCCAGAGTCCAGACGCCCTAGAAAACGCTCATATATTGCTTTGGCCTCAATATTGGGCTTGGGTCTTGTCGGGAGTCATGGCGAGCGAGTGTTCAAGTCTTGGCTGTCATACGGATTTGTGGAACCCGATTGCTGGATCCCCGTCGGGGCTTGCGACTGTCAGGGGCTGGGACAAGAAGCTGCCACCCGTGCGCTTTGCAGGCGCGTCAATTGGCAAGCTCTCCGAACATTGGGCACTCTTAACCGGGCTTTCACCTAATATCGACGTGTATTGCGGTGCTCATGATTCCAACGCTGCTCTGGTCGCTGCCAGCCGATTTGATCAAGTTCGACACGGCGATGCGACAATCTTGTCGACGGGTACCTGGTTTGTCGCCATGCGAAAATTAGGCGATGATGCTGCCTTTGAGATTGGGGACTTGCAAAGCGAGCGGGACTGCCTCGTCAATGTGGACGTCAATGGACGCATGGTTCCATCGGCGAGATTTATGGGCGGGCGGGAGATAGAACAGCTGCTCGATGGAGAA
>JAJTGP010000014.1 GCA_021299265.1 Hyphomonadaceae bacterium
AGCGATTGATTGTTCGAAGATATGGCCCAATACAGTGACTGACACTTCGGACGCGAAGTCGTATTCGCCGAGGGCTTTGAAACCTTCACACACGTCATTGTGCAAAATTAGCGAATTAATCGTGTCGTCTTGGTGGAACAGGCCCCCGTTGTAACGAGGAATCTTTAGCGCATCGCTGCCCTTGTCTATAGCATTGAACAGACCACGGAAATTGTCCCATACCGGGCGGGGATTGTAGGGGTCACGGGTGATAAAAGCCTGTGACAAGGTGTTTTCGGGCAGAAGGTCTGTATCCTCAGCAAATGCAATAAACAGCACTCGGTCGAGAATTTTTTGCGCGACTGCGATTGTATCCAAAGCAGCAATAGCTGGTTCTGCCTCACGGACCGCTCCAATCAACTTCAAGCGAAGGTCTTTGTAGTCCTCATATAGGCTATCTGTGATGTCTTTGTCTTCAGCGCGGCTTTGCTTCAGCAGATCGAGGGTGCGACCCGACAACAGGCTATCAGCTGAAAGTAACAGCATAAACCGGGCGTACTCGCTGGGATCGGTTAACCGATCGAGCTGGAAAGTTTCATAGGCGTTGGTGCCTTCGCCAAAGCCATAGAGACGTAGCTCGATCATATTTGAGACAAGTACCCATTTCACGCCCCGCGCGTTCATGGCGTATTCCCACGCTTGTTGAACAGGGGTCTTATTCCGCCCCGGCATGATTGCGTCTAGGTCTTTGGTTTTCGCTCCCTTCAATTCGAACGGGGCGAGAATTTCTGGGTTTCCACTGCCAAACCGGCCAAGTGCCAAATCAACGCTGCCCTGTAAGATCGCCTGTTCTGTTGCAACTGTATACTCGGCACCGCCCGAGGGCCCGTGGTAGCCAAGAACACCTTGAATTATCTTCGCCGAAAACTCACCGTGCAAGGCGACTTCCTTTAGGCCGTAGACGCGGCCAGAACCAATCATCTCTGCCCAACTCTGAAGTAGGGCTAAATGGGCAGGCGGGAGCGGCGCAGGCTTAACAAAGCGTTCAAGAGTCTTGCGATTGAAAAGGTTCATGCCCGTCTATTTGCCAGCTCAGTTCGCATTTGCCTAGCGCTTCCATGATAACCCTAGGTCACTGCGATAGCTAATTGCTGTGGATTGGTAGAGGAAGGCGGCTAGGCGTGGTGACCCGGTGACCCAGCCCCGTAAGATCGGGGTAGGGGTCGTAAGGCGTTTAAAGACAGGTGGGGGCAAATGCGCGGTATCATAAATCTGCACTTGCAGGGATTTCGAAGTTGCCCTCCAAAGCCTACCCTCAGCACAAAGCGGGCGAATGTAGGGAGCTTTCAACTCACTAACGATTCACATGCGCTAACCAACCAAAGGCCAAACTTCGAATTTGATGGTTCCAAAGTAGAGATAGGCAGCAGAGTTGGACGCTAAACGCTGAGGTCAGGCGCAAATCCCCATTTCAGTTACTCAAAGCAACGTAAAGCCATGCTACCTACCCTAGATCTAAACCCAGTCTTGCCTTTAATTCAGCTTTGATTAAAGCCGTGCCAATCTCCTTAATGAGGCTAAAAGTGCCGCCACCGATCTTTGAAACTGCGCTCCTTGTTTCCTTCCAAATCTCGCCATCCCTAATAGTGTTCAAGTAATCGAATCCCTGATTGGTTAAGCGATAAACACCTCTGTTGATTTCAAGGACGTAACCAGCATCGGCCAAAAGCGCTAAATGAAAATGCAAGCGCCTTTCTTCTAGATCATCGCCAAATGAGGGTGCGCACACGAAAAGATAATCGTCGGCATCTTCCATTTTCAAAAGGGTGTCTCTGATAAGGTCATCGTCGCGCTTCATGAAGGTTCTTTTTCCTTTTTCCTTTGGCTTGGCGCAACGCGCACTTCATGGCCAACTCGATCATGCGACTATCGCGGTCACGATTTCAACAGCTACGCGATATTTCAATTCATGCCATGCGAGAAATAGGTTACAATCCAGTCCAAACTGGGACCATTCGAAATGACCGATCTAGCAGAATACAACGCGGTCACTCTCCTCGTAGGCATTTGCGTCTGGACAATAGGACTGATTGTCGCGACCATTTGGGCTGCCATTAGCTCGAGGGAATTGCGGTTCATATGAAACAAAAAGGACCACCATCAAAGTGGCCCCTTTTTGTGCTAAGTTGTCTTTGATGTGCTGAAGTATCCCACACATTTTATCAAGTGATCCAATGCTTCCAGCGATTTTTGCGATGGCTGGTCGCCATTAAGGCGCTGGCTGCTTGCCAGCAAAATGTTGGCTGTCTGCTGGCACAATGCTGGCTGCTCGCCATCACATTGCTGGCTGCATGCCAGCGATGCGCTGGCTGTCTGCCAGTTTTGGATATTTTTAGCGACGGGTATAAGAAAACATGACTGTTTTCAGCTGTCTGCAAGGCCCTGCATGGAGTGCGTTACGTACGACCACGAAGCCCAAAGAGCGCAGGGATTCTTGTAAGGTGTGGACCCGACGAATTAGGTTTTTGCTGAGAAGATTTTTGGTCTCGTTACTGCCTTCTCGTTTATCCAGAACCTGCATCAACTTGTTCAAATGTTTCTTGGCGAGTGCAATGGTTGGTATTGGCAAGTTAATGCGCCTCTCTATGGCACAGTTGGGATCCGGCAGGATGACGCAGTAACTTCTCCAGCTGGTAGACTATCGCTCTTGGAAGCCGATCCAGTCTTTAATGGAGCGCCCTGCCCGCTTGCATGGGCAAGCTTGCGGGCAAGAGAGGCCCGCACAGAGAAGCCATCACCTTTGAAACCAATGG
>JAJTGP010000274.1 GCA_021299265.1 Hyphomonadaceae bacterium
AAATCGCCCTCATCATGGCTCAAAAACCCAACTTAAGGCCCGCCTAAACCAAATATCCCCTCCTTGCCAACGCCACTCTCTTCAAACACTCAACACATAAAACAAAACCCCGCCAAAATGACGGGGTTTGTCAGCAGTCTGGATGCAGCCTAGCTGCATTCTTTGTGATTAACGAGCAAGAGTGGGTTGGTTGGGTGCCTTCGCGCTAGCAATCACCAGCATATCATAGGTCTCCAGCCGGTCGCGGACGCTCATGGGCAGAGACAGCCAGAGGGCGCGATTGGCTTTCAGTGTTTTGACGTCAATGACTTGGCCTTCGGTGGTGGGCTGGGGCGCAAGTTGGCTTAGAATTGCGCATGTCTTTGCGCTAAAGGCTTGCCGGCCTTCAGCTTGGCATAGGGTATGTCGGCTGTTGGGGTGGGCCAAGTCCTTCGCCCAAGCCATTTGCTCTGGCTTGAGTGGGGCAACAGCCTGCTGGGACGTGGCTTTAGTCTGCGGAACGGCTGCAAACACGGGGCCTGCAAGAGCTAAGCCCAAGCAGAGGTGGCCGGCGGCGAGGATCAGAGGGAGGGTTTTCATTGTGGTATCCTTATTGTTGGTTGGATAAAGATAAGACGCCACGGCCCGTGGATTTGGATGCGGCAGAATTCCGCATCGGGTGATATTTTTCGTGTCGGCAAAACTAGTCTATAGGATTTGCTATGGCTGATGACGTTTCCCCTCTCTCGACCGCGCAATCCATCACGTCCGATGGGCTCTTGCTGGATTGCTGGTATTTTGCTGCGACCTCGGCGGAGTTGAAGGCGGGCAAGCAATTCCGTCGTATGATTGTGGGCGAACCGGTGCTGCTCGGCCGTACCGCCACGGGTGAGGTGTTGGCGATCCGAGACGTCTGCCCGCACCGTGCAGTCCCTTTGTCGGCGGGGCGGCAAGTTGAGACCAATGGCCAAGCCACGATTGAGTGCCCCTATCATGGCTGGCGCTTTGGCGGCGATGGGGTGTGCAAGCTGATGCCGTCTTTGGTCGAGGGCCAGCCCTATGACCCAGCCAAGGTAAAAGTCCGCCGCTATCCCCATGCCGAGCGCAATGGTTTGGTTTTTATCTATATCTCCTCTGACCCCCGGTTTGACGGTACGCCCGATCTTCCGCCGCCGGATTTTGGCATCAAGGCCGACAAGCCCAAATTCGTCGTCAGCCGGGTGTTTGAAGCGCATATGGACAATGCTGTGGTGGGTCTGATGGACCCGGCCCATGTCCCCTTTGTTCATAATCAATGGTGGTGGCGTCCGCCATCGGTCGGCCTCAAGCTCAAAGAAAAGCAATTTGAGCCCCGGCTCTACGGTTGGGCCATTGCGCGCCATGCGCCGTCGTCTAACTCTCTGGCCTACCGCCTGTTATTCGGCGAAGGTGTGACGACCGAGATTGTCTTCATGGTGCCGGGTTTCCGCTGGGAAGTGGTGGAAAATGACAAGAGCCAGTTCTTCACGCTCACCTGTCTTACGCCAATTAACGGCAAATCGACCTTGATTACCCAGATTAGCTACTGGACCCGTGCGCCGTTACTGGACCTGATCAAGCCGATCCTCATCCCCGCCGCCCGCGAATTCTTGGACCAAGATGGCCGCATGGTGGACCTACAGAATAAAGGGCTGCCTTTTACAAAAGGCATGCTTTGGATTGACGACATCGACGTGCAAGCTAAGTGGTATAACAAACTTAAGCGGGAATGGGCGCAAAGTCGGGTTGAGGGGCGGCCTTTCTCTAATCCCATTCGCCCACAACGCTTGAAGTGGCGCAGTTGATTTAAAGCACGTGCGACGAATAGGCTTGCGTCAACGCGGTACGTCAGCCATCGTGTGAATAAAGCACGTGCAGGGGCTCAGGGGGAGATTAGGCTTCATGCGAATAGCAATACTGAAGGAAACGCGCGACGGGGAAACCCGGGTGGCGGCCTCGCCAGAAACCATTAAAAAATTGACGGCAGCGGGCCATCAGATCGTGATCGAAACCGGTGCCGGTGATTACGCATCTTCGCCTGACCGCCTGTTCGTAGAAGCAGGTGCTGAAATCGCCGCCGATGCGAAGGCGACGCTGAAAGGTGCGGACCTTCTTTTGAAGGTGCGCCGTCCAAGTGCCGCTGAGCTGAAACTGGTTCCCAAAGGCGCTGGCGTTGTGGCTTTCTGGAGCCCACATAGCGACAAGGCGCTCATTGAAGCAGCGGCTAAAGCTGGCGTGGTCGCTTTGTCCATGGAGTTCACCCCGCGCATCACGCGCGCGCAAGCCATGGACGCATTGTCCTCGCAGGCAAACTTGGCAGGCTATCGCGCCGTGATCGAAGGTGCAGCGCTTTATGGCCGCGGTTTCCCGATGATGATGACGGCAGCAGGAACTGTTGCTGCGGCCAAATGCTTTGTGATGGGGGCAGGCGTAGCCGGTCTTCAGGCGATTGCAACAGCCCGTCGTCTTGGCGCAATCGTGACCTCAACCGACGTGCGGCCTGCCGCTAAAGAACAAGTCGCCTCATTGGGGGCAAAGTTTATCGCGGTTGAGGATGAAGAGCTCAAAGCCGCCGAAACCGCTGCAGGCTATGCCAAGCCCATGAGTGCGGAATATCAGGCTAAACAGGCGATCCTCGTTGGCGAACATATTGCCAAGCAAGACGTCGTGATCACGACGGCCTTGATCCCCGGCCGTCCTGCCCCCGTCTTGGTGACGCCAGAAATGGTGGCCGCCATGAAGCCCGGCAGTGTGATTATCGATTTGGCAGTAGAGCAAGGTGGCAATTGCCCGCTGTCTAAGGCGGACCAGTTGGTAGTGACTGAAAATGGCGTGACGATTGCGGGCTTTGCCAATCTGCCTGGCCGGTTGGCAGCCGATTCCAGCGCACTTTACGCAAAGAATTTGCTCAATCTTCTGCCCTTGCTGACCGATGCGGACACCAAGGGCTTCGCCCCCCATTTTGACGACGATATCATTCAGGGCATGCTGCTCACCCGCGATGGCGCGGTCGTGCACCCCTCCCTGACAGCAGCATGAGGATTGAACATGGAAGCCGTTGATCCCACCGTTTTCCGCCTCGCCATTTTCGTGTTGGCGATTTTTGTTGGCTATTATGTGGTTTGGAGTGTGACTCCCGCCTTGCATACGCCTTTGATGGCCGTAACCAACGCCATTTCCTCGGTCGTTGTCGTCGGTGCCTTGATCGCCGCCGCAGCGACACTGCCAGATGGTGGCGCCGATGGCGCGACCTGGGTGTCGCGTGGCATGGGCGCGCTCGCCGTGGCCCTGGCCGCCGTCAACATCTTCGGCGGGTTCCTCGTGACCCAACGCATGTTGGCCATGTATAAGAAGAAGGAGCGTACGGCTCCTGGAAAGGGCGGCCACTGAGATGACCCCATCCATTGCAGCTCTTCTCTATCTCGTCTCCGGGGTCCTGTTCATTCTGGCCCTGCGCGGGCTTTCCAGCCCTGAAACCAGTCGTCAAGGCAACACTTATGGCATGATCGGCATGGCGATTTCCGTCGTCACGACTTTGTTGGCCGTCAAGCTTGATGTCACGACGATTGGCCTGATCCTCGCAGCAACCGCCATTGGTGGTGGCGTGGGGGCAGTCTTGGCGCGCAAGATCGCCATGACCAGCATGCCGCAATTGGTGGCAGCGTTTCACTCGCTCGTCGGTCTGGCCGCTGTTCTGATTGCTGGCGCAGCCATGTACAGCCCCGAGGCTTTTCACATTGCGGCTGAAGGCGGTGGCATCAAAACCGCGTCCTTGATCGAAATGGGCCTTGGGATCGCGATTGGTTCGATCACCTTTACCGGGTCGTTGATCGCGTTTGCGAAGCTCAACGGCAATATGAGTGGCGCGCCCATCATCCTACCAGCCCGCCATTTACTGAACATTCTGATCTTGGTAGGGATTATTGCGCTGATCGGCGTGTTGATCGCCACGCATGGCGCAGCCCTTTGGGCCTTCTGGGCGCTGGTTGCCTTGTCCTTCCTGTTGGGCGTGACGTTGATCATCCCAATCGGTGGCGCGGATATGCCGGTCGTGGTTTCCATGCTCAACTCATACTCCGGGTGGGCGGCGGCGGCTTTGGGCTTCACGCTGGAGAATAATGCGCTGATTATCACGGGTGCTTTGGTCGGTTCGTCTGGTGCGATCCTGTCCTACATCATGTGTAAGGGCATGAACCGCAGCTTTATCTCGGTCATCTTGGGCGGCTTTGGTGCTGCCGATGGTGCCGCTGTTGCCGGTGGCAAGGTCGAAACCCGTCCCGTTAAGCAAGGTAGCGCGGAAGATGCGGCCTTCATCATGAAGAACGCAGAGCGTGTCATCATCGTGCCAGGCTATGGCATGGCGGTGGCTCAAGCCCAGCACGCGCTGAAAGAAATGGCCGACAAACTCAAAGCCGAAGGCGTGGAAGTCAAATATGCCATCCATCCAGTCGCAGGGCGTATGCCGGGCCACATGAACGTGTTGTTGGCCGAAGCTCAGGTTCCTTATGACGAAGTTTTTGAGCTTGAAGACATCAACTCAGAATTTGGTCAGGCAGATGTGGCCTATGTGATTGGCGCAAATGACGTAACCAATCCTTCTGCCAAAACCGATCCACAAAGCCCCATTTTCGGCATGCCGATCTTGGATGTGGAAAAGGCAAAAACGGTGTTGTTCATCAAGCGCGGCATGGGCTCTGGCTATGCGGGCGTCGAGAACGAACTCTTCTTCCGCGATAACACCATGATGTTGTTTGCAGACGCCAAGAAGATGACCGAAGCGATTGTGAAGTCACTCTAGGGCATCAAACCGATAGACGAAGCGGCCGGGCAATGCCCGGCCGTTTTGTTTAGCCGACCGCGGGCAAGCCCAGTGCTTTGCGGATGGCGGCTGCAATTTGGGCAGCAGCACCAAAGGCGGTCTCTGATTGAGAGCCTTGCACACCGGTTCCGCCTGAGACGATCAAATCTGCATTCATCCGGCTGGGTCCGGTCCAGCGCTCATAGGCTGGGCGGACGGTGGAGAGATGTTGTGCGGCTACCGTTTCAGGTGTCCGGCCACGCTCATGAATGTCTCGCAAAAGACGGCGCAACAAACGGATATCCGATGGCGTATCCACAAAGACCTTCAAATCGCACAAATCATAAATCGCGCTGTCGCACAGAGTGTGGGTACCCTCAAGGATCACCACGTCGCAGTGTGGGAGCCGGTGAGTGGCTTCGCGCCGTCCGTGGATGGTGAAGTCATAAATGGGTACATCTACGGCTTCGCCCGCTTTAATCGCCTTCAGATGCTGTTCCAGCAACACGTGGTCGCGTGCCTCAGGTGTGTCGAAGTCGTAGGTTGCAGGGTCAAATCCCGGTAGAGAGCGGCTGTCTTTGTAATAATCGTCTTGGCTGACGATGCGCGCTGTCAGTGGTCGCAAAAGGCCGACCAATTGCGCAGCCGTAGTCGTTTTGCCGGAGCCTGAACCACCACTAATGGCGACCAAGAAAGGGGAAGTTGTCACGCCTTCTTATCCGAGGCGCACAGCTGTGCCGCTGGCGGCAACCATCATCATCGTGCCTTGGTGGACGCCGCCCTCAAAATCGATAGATACGCCGATGACGGCATCAGCACCCAAGGATTTTGCTTCAATCATCAGCTCATCAATCGCCACTTGGCGTGCTTCGCGTAGGGTTTTTTCATAAGCGCCACTGCGTCCGCCGATCACGTCGCGAATGCCGGCGAATAAGTCGCGGAATACGTTGGCCCCGATTACGGCTTCGCCAGCAACAACACCCAAATAATGAGTCACTTTCCGGCCTTCAACAAAATCAGTTGTCGTTACGATCATCCTACGCTCCTTCGGTTGGTGCTCATGGCCGGGCGTTCCAGCGCAGCCTAGTCATTCACAGGATCTTTGAGGACAGGCGCAGGCATGGTGCCGACAAAGGTCTGCACATTGCAGCCATAGCCGGGCTTTAGTCGTGCTTCGGCTTGGTTGAGGCCCGAGAAGTTCACGATGACCCGCTCATCCATATAGACGATCTGTGCCCCATCAATCTGAGAACCAATTTCAGCGCGACAGGCCTTCTCGTCCCTGTTTTGAACATAGAGGCAGCTGCACATCTGGCGCGCGATGAAGCCTGCGCCGATCTCACCATACTTGCGCGCTTGATAGCCAACCGCCATCACGATGACGAATATGGCAACAAGGACGATGCCAACGATCGTAGAAAAAGAAGGCAGTTTGCGCACAGGCCATAGAACCTTATAAAGAGAGTCGTTATAGACCAGCCTAATCCGGTCTGTCTTGTTCATCTAGAGGCTAATGATGCGCCGCGCCATGCGTCCCAGCAGAAATTTTCCAACACTTTCCCGTCCAGTCTGGCTCAGCCTTGCCGTTTGTGCGGCAATCGCCACAGGCTTGGGTACGTTTGTGGTCGCGCAAGACAGCCAGAAGGCGCAAATGGCAGCCTTTGCCAAGGGCCCGTTGGTGCCTCTGCCGCCTCAGCCAAAGGGCGTGCCTTTCCCGACTGAAGCTTGGCCCAAGGGGGAAATGCCCGAGCCAGCAGCCCGCGTTGTCAAGACCCAATTCGATCAGGCATTCGGCAATTCAAAGTCTACCATGGGTGAAACCCGCGCGGTCATCATTATACAAGGTGGCCGGATCGTCGCTGAGCGCTACAGCACCGGTTTTGATGAGAAGTCCAAACTTGTTTCGTGGTCGATGGCCAAAAGCGTGACTTCCAGCCTTGTCGGCATCGCGATGTTGGACGGCAAGCTCAAGCTAGATCAACCCTTGAACGACCCTCTGTGGGATGACGGCGACCCCCGGCGCGACATCACCATTCGGCAGGCGCTGCACATGAGTGACGGACTGCGCTGGCGTGAAGATGGCTATGCCGACCCTGTCTCGAATGATGCGGCCAAGATGCTGTTTGGACCAGGGCGTGAAAACATCGTCGCATATGTGACCGATCGGCCGACAGAGTTTAAACCCGGCGAGAAGTGGCGCTATTCTTCTGGCACCACGAATTTGATTTCAGCTGCGGTCGCCCGTGCAGTTTCACCGCGCAATTTGAAGGACCCAACGGGCGCCGAAGGCTATCGCAATTTCATGTATGATCGGCTGTTTCGGCCTATCGGCATGAATAATGTGGCCGCAGAGTTTGATCTAGCGGGCAATTTCTATGCGTCCTCCCTGATGCATGCCACCGCACAAGATTGGGCGCGCTTTGGTTTGCTCCATCTTCGCGACGGGGTCTGGGACGGCAAACGCATTTTGCCAGAAGGCTATGTCGACTTTTTGCGGACGCCGACAACGGCAGAAGGGGCACCCGGCTATGGGGCGCATTGGTGGCTGAGCCTGCCGAACAAGCAAGGCACGCTCAAGAATGGCCCCTATGATTCGTTTGAGGCGCACGGCTTCCAAGGCCAGTGGATCGGGGTGATTCCCTCCAAGGATTTGGTGATTGTCCGTCTTGGTCTTATGCGCGACGAATCAGGTTGGGACGCGTTGGATGCGTGGCTGCAGCCAATTGTGGATGCCTTTCCAACCGTCACCCAGCCCTAAGGACCGCTGACACCCCAATAAAGCGACTGGAATCGCCAGAATCCTCTTCATCTTCATGAAGAATCCCTCGCGGCTGTCCGACTGCATTAATCACTCATTAACTGAAAAATACATTTTGCGTGAAAAACCCCATTGACCGCCGCAGCAAGCCACATCCACTATATATGGTGTCTTGCTCTGGGGGCGGGCGCAAATTCTAGGCAGAATGCCGAATCATCCCAATCTGCGCAAACATGTGAGTCGCGCGAACGAACTTGTGTGCACTGGCACATTTGGGACTGTTCAAAGGCTGGGGAATCGGGTGTTCTGAACGGCTGACGGGCCGGTATTGATTTGGGAGCAGGAAGAATGAACGGGAATGATGCAGCTACCGCTAATGCCATTGAAGCTGTTGCCAGCGCAGCACCGGCACTTGCGCGCCGTGCAGTCCATCGTGGCAAGCCTAAAGCCGTTCAGCTTCGGATCGTAGAAAGCGTCAAGGTCGACCGGTCGCGTGATGCGCTTTTGACTGATTTCGGCAAGACCACTCTGGAAGATCGCTATCTGCTGCAGGGCGAAAGCTATCAGGATATGTTTGCCCGCGTCGCGACCGCCTATGCAGACGATATTGCCCACGCCCAGCGCCTGTACGATTATATCTCCAGATTGTGGTTCATGCCCGCAACCCCTGTTCTGTCCAATGGCGGCGCAGAGCGCGGCTTGCCCATCTCTTGCTTCTTGAACTCGGTCGACGACAGCCTCGATGGCATCGTGCAATCTTGGAACGAGAATGTTTGGCTTGCATCCAATGGCGGCGGCATTGGCACCTATTGGGGCGGTGTCCGCTCTATCGGTGAAAAGATCGGGGCCAATGGCCACACCAGCGGCATCATCCCCTTTATTCGCGTGATGGATTCCTTGACGCTGGCGATCTCGCAGGGCTCGCTCCGTCGCGGGTCGGCCGCTGTTTATCTTGATGTGCACCACCCTGAGATCGAAGAATTCCTCGAAATCCGAAAGCCTTCCGGCGACTTCAATCGCAAGAGCTTGAACTTGCACCATGGCATCAACATCACCGATGAATTCATGGAAGCCGTTCGCAGCGATGGCGACTTCAGCCTGATTAGCCCAAAGACCAACGAGGCCGTGCGTACCGTTAAGGCACGCAAAATCTGGCAGAAAATTCTGGATTTGCGCCTGCAAACGGGCGAGCCATACTTGTTGTTCGTCGACACCGTGAACAAGGCGATGCCAGCCCACCAGCGCAAGCTGGGCTTTAAGGTTCGCCAATCCAATCTGTGCAGCGAGATCATGTTGCACACAGGCAAGGACCATTTGGGCAAAGACCGTACGGCTGTGTGCTGTCTGTCCTCGCTCAATGCCGAGACCTACATGGAGTGGAAGGACGATCCAAACTTCATCGAGGACATTTTCCGTTTCCTCGACAATGTGTTGGAAGACTTCATCCAGCGTGCGCCAGATGAAATGGAACGCGCAACTTATTCGGCCTTCCGCGAGCGGTCGGTCGGTTTGGGCATCATGGGCTTGCACTCCTTCTTGCAAGCCCAAGGTGTTCCATTTGAAAGCGCTATGGCGAAAAGCTGGAACATGCGGATCTTCAAGCAAGTCCGCCAAGCGGCTGACGCAGCTTCGGTGAAACTGGCACAAGAGCGCGGGCCCTGCCCAGACGCCGCCGAACAAGGCGTGATGGCCCGCTTCACCCACAAGCTGGCGATTGCCCCAACGGCGTCGATCTCGATCATTTGTGGTGGCACCAGTGCGGGCATTGAGCCGATCCCCGCCAATATCTACACCCACAAGACGTTGTCGGGTTCTTTCTCGGTCAAGAATCCCTATTTGGAGAAGCTCTTGGACACCAAGGACCTCAATAATGATGCGACGTGGACGTCGATCCTTGAGAACGAAGGTTCGGTCCAGCATTTGGATTGCCTGAACGAGCTTGAGAAGTCGGTTTACAAGACCGCCTTTGAATTGGACCAGCGCTGGGTGATTGAACTGGCAGCTGACCGCACGCCCTATATCTGCCAAGGCCAAAGCCTCAACGTCTTTATTCCTGGCGATGTCGACAAATGGGATTTGCACATGTTGCATTGGTCGGCTTGGGAAAAGGGCATCAAGAGCCTGTATTACTGCCGCTCCAAGTCCATCCAGCGCGCCCAGATTGCGGGTTCGGCCAATAAGGGCGAGGACGTTGTCGACATGGCCAGCAGTGCGCCTACGGATTATGAAGAGTGCTTGGCCTGCCAATAAGCGGGTAGCGTTAAAGGTCATTACTGCGGGTCTGCCTCTATTGGGCGGACCCGTTTGTTTGTCCGGCAATCGCAATCTTATTGATCCGAGCAAAGCGCAGAAACGAGCCCATGGGGAATTCGGTCCAGCTCCGGTGGGCGGCATCAAGGCCCAAAGCCGCTGCCACATCAAACACATAATCCTGGCAGGCAAAGGTTTTACCCTTATTAGGACCGATCATACTGGGTCGCAAGCGATAGCGGTTTTCGGTGCGCCAACGCCGATCCACGGCAAGCGCTGCCTGATAGCGCGCTTCATCGACACGGACATGGACTTGCAAATGCCGCCACCAACCGTCGTCCACTTTGATCAGGCCCGGCACAAAGTCCTGACCGGTGACTGTGCCCCAGGGCAGGATCAGCGCTGCCGCCATCGCCTTGATCGCTTGAATCTGATCGTTCGCATAATAGCCGCTCTCATGCGAGCCCGGTCGCGCCAGCGGTGGGGTTTCCGGCCACTCCAGCCATAAATGGCCGATGAAGTCGCCCTTGGATGGGGTGGGCTTAGTCGCGATGATGGTGATGACGCGCCCGGTCGCGGATTTGTCGGTGCGAAGATCAAGCGATGCCGCTTGGGGTACGGGCTCAATCTGCGCGTAATAGGACCGCATCCAAGCCGCCACCACGAGGCCTAGGTTTAAGGCAACCCACGCCAAGATGGCGAGCAGCGTCATTAAAATGATTTTGCCGCGCCGCGCCGTGATTGCGCCTGCGGGCTTGTTTGTGGCAGTCTCGTGTAATGCGCTATTCAATTCGACCTGCCACGCTAGAGGACGCAGCTTCTATTCAAGCAATCTATGCCCATCATGTCAAAACAGGCACGGGCACGTTTGAGCTGGAGCCACCCGATTTGGCAGAAATCCAAGGCCTTATGACCAAGATCGCTACGCGCGGCAGCCCTTGGCTGGTCGCCTGCGCCGAGGATGGACAGGTGATTGGCTATGCCTATGCCGGGGCGTTTCGCGAGCGGCCCGCTTATAATTGCACGGTGGAAGACTCGATTTACCTCGCGCCAGAAGCGGTAGGTCACGGTGTGGGCCGGGCGCTCTTGGCCGAATTGATCTCCCAATGCACCCAGTCCGGCTATTCCCAAATGCTGGCGGTGATTGGCGATAGTGGCAATTTGGCTTCCATCGGCCTGCATCGGGCCATGGGATTTGAGGATGTCGGTGTGCTGCGCGATGTGGGGCATAAGTTCGGCCGCTATCTCGATGTGGTGATTTTGCAGAAAAGTCTGTGAACAAGTCGCCAGAAACGGGGAATCATTGTTTCGTGTTTGCACGATGTTGTTAAGCTGGTTTTAACCAAGCCCCGATCTATATATAGGGGCGCACTGCACGAAACACACACGATATAGGGGCGATCAATGGCATTTGGAGATAATGGTACGGGCGTCGGGTTGGTGACACCATCTCATAGTTACAAGCCTTTCCGTTATCCTTGGGCCTATGAATTCTGGAAGCGCCAGCAGCAAGTTCACTGGTTGCCAGAAGAAGTGCCGCTGGGCGAAGATTGCAAAGACTGGGCGACCCGTCTGAATGATAATGAGCGCAATCTTCTGACCCAAATTTTCCGCTTCTTCACCCAGTCGGATGTGGAAGTGAACGACAATTACATGGAGCGCTACGCTCGCGTCTTTAAGCCGACCGAAGTCAAGATGATGTTGTCGGCCTTCTCGAACATCGAGACCGTGCATATCGCCGCTTATGCGCTTCTGCTTGAGACCATCGGCATGCCCGATTCCGAATTCTCGGCCTTCATGGAATATGAGGCTATGCGCGACAAGCATACCTATATGCAGGACTTTGGCGTCGACACCGAAGAAGACGTCTTGCGCACCTTGGCGATGTTTGGTGGCTTTACCGAAGGCCTGCAGCTGTTTGCTTCCTTTGCGATGCTGATGAACTTCCCCCGCTTCAACAAGATGAAGGGCATGGGCCAAATCGTATCTTGGTCGGTTCGCGACGAGAGCTTGCATTGCGAAGGCATGGTCAAATTGTTCCATACTTATGCCCGCGAGACCGGTAAGCTGTCGGCTTCGGTGAAGGACGATATCGTCGATTGCTGCAAGACGGTGGTGAAGCTGGAAGACAAATTCATCGATCTCGCTTTCGAAATGGGCCCTGTCCAAGGCATGGTTCCGGAAGATATCAAATCCTACATTCGCTACATCGCCGACTGGCGCTTGTCGCAGCTTGAGTTGCCGACCGTCTATGGCGTGACCGAACATCCGCTTCCTTGGCTCAGCCCGATGCTGAACGGGGTAGAGCATGCTAACTTCTTTGAAGCCCGTGCGACTGAATATTCCAAGGGTGCCACCAAAGGCGACTGGCATGGCGAAGAAGGTGTGTGGTCCATGTTTGATCGCATGCTGCAAAAACGCTCTTCCGAAGGTGCACTCTAAGGCCTTCCGCTTGAACATTCGTGCCGCGCAAGCGGCACGAATTGCCTAGCCATTCCAAATTTTAACACCAAAATAGCCGAATTTATCAAAGATTTGGCTGGCACGCTTCTTGAAGTGAGACCATCGAATAGGATGGTCTCACATGCGTCTCAATCTAATCCCCGTCGACAGTCTGACCCGTATTGCTTGGGCTCTTGCTGATGCCCATGGCCAAGAGGCTTTGGGCGTTGCGGATCGCACCATCCACGAACTTGAAAGCGAAGGTTCCCCCGTTGTGGCCGATGCTTGGCGGGGCCTGCGTTCGGTGTTGGAAGACGTGCTGGGAGGCCGTCTCGGCCGCGACACCCCAACCATCCACTAACGCCAGATCCAGACCAAGACTGCGGTGACGGCGATCAAGAGCAGAGCCTGCAGCCGGTAATTCTGCCACAAAGGCCGCGAGCGCAGATGCTCGGTCTCTGCGTCATAGTCGGCCTTGCGCCACATCAGGGTTTCAATCTGGGCGAGCTCTGGGGCAGGCGCGAGGAGTGAGCCCAAGACGGTTGCCACCAAGGCCACCGCGAAAATCACGACGGCTGCGATCAAGAAGTGCATATTGATGGATTGCTCCATCGCAATGGCGATGAACAAATAGATGCCGCACAACGTGCCCAAGGTCAGGCCGATCTTGGCCCCGGTTGCGTTGGCCCGCTTCCAGAACAGACCCAAAACGAACAGCGCAACGATGGGTGGCACAGCATAGGCCAGCACGGCTTGAATATATTGCCACAGAGAGTCAGCGTGTTTCTCAATCACGGGGATCCAAGCAATCGCCAACACCATGAGCACCAAGGTCGTGATGCGTCCAATCCGCACCAGCGCCGCTTGGCTCAAATCCGGAGCGATCTTGCGGGCAAAGTCCATCGTCACAAGGGTGGAGGCCGAATTAAAGGTCGAAGCGATGGACGACATGATGGCTGCCAAGAACCCAGCGATCACGATCCCGACGATCCCGACAGGCAAAAGATCAAAGATCAAAGTTGGGTAGACCATGTCGCCCTTGGCCAGATTGGGATAAATCAGGATGGCGGCCGTGCCGGGAAGGACCATTAAGAAAAGGATTGGCAGCTTCAAGACGCCGGCAAACAAGCTGCCCCACCGACCATGATCCAGGGTTTTGGCACTCATGACCCGTTGCGCCATGAATTGGTTGGTGCACCAAAAATAGAACCCCAAAAGCGGTACCCCGGTGATCAGGCCGAACCACGGCACACCTTGATCATCATTGGGGCGGATCAGGCTCAATTTCTCCGGGTCAACTTGGCTCATGACCGTATGCCAGCCACCAGCCGTCTCAAACGAAAAATAGGCGATGAAGACGGAGGCACCCAGCAGCAGGATCGTCTGGACGACTTCAGTCACCATCACCGCACGCAGGCCGCCCAAAGCTGTATAGAGGCCTGCGGTGACCGCGAGAATGGCGGCAATTTCCCAAAGGTCGAGGCTTGGGAACAGGAGTTTGAACAGGATGGCGCCACCAAACAAGGTTGCAGCGGTATCAACCACAATGTTGAGGAAGATGGTCAGGCCTGAGAAATAGAGCCGGATGGAGCTGGAATAACGCCGCTCCAAAAACTCTGGCATCGTATAGACTTGGCTGCGGAGAACGGCGGGCAACACAAACACGCAATAGATCGCCAGAATAACGGTGGCCATCCACTCGTAATTGAAAACCGAAATGCCAATCGTATAGGCAGCACCAGCTAGGCCGATCAGTGTTGTCGCAGAGATGTTAGAGCCGATGAGGGCGAGGCCAATGGTTGGCCAGGTTGCGGAGCGCGAGGCGAGGAAATAATCCTTGGCGTCCGTCTGCCCACGCGAAGCAATGAGCCCCAGGAGGATAATGCCCACCATATAGCCGATGACGATGATCCAGTCCAAGCTCGCCATCGATGCTTGCAGCGTGTCCATGTCTCTTCCCCTAGATTTGACGGGTTATCTGCGCAACCGTTTGATCACGCTAATGTGACCACCCCCATTCGACAACCAGTGCAACGAGAGTTTTCACAGCAAGAGTGCGCACCAACATGGCCGTCTGCGCATGGCTTGACCCGATTGCAAACTTCAACCGATACTTGCCCATATTCGGTGCCAATGCGCGCGCAACGCGGGAGACAATTACACTATGCTGGACTCCTTGGTTGCAGATCAGCCCTTATGGCTAGTGTGGCTGATCTTGCTGGTCAGTCTGGTAGTTTTTGAATTCTTGGGGCGGGCGCTGCGCCAGTTTCTGCGCCGGCGGGCTGGGGCCATTGCCGAGGGTGACGCGGATGGGGTCGACTATTTGCTCTCCAGCGTCTTTGCCCTGCTGGGCCTCTTGATCGCTTTTACCTTTGGCATGGCTTTGGATCGTTATGAATCACGGCGTGATTTGGTCGTGCAGGAGGCAAATGCCATCGGGACTGCTCATATTCGTACCGCCTTTGCTGCCGAACCCCTGCAGACCCAATTGCGCCAGCAGCTAGAGGCTTATGCCAAGACGCGCTTGGCTTACGGTCAAGCGGCCTTTCACGACAAGCCACCCTTGGCCGCAAAATCTGAGCAACAGCGCGCAGCGCTTGCGACAACTGGCATCGCCGCCACACAAAGCGTCGCCTCTGCCCCAATGGGCCCTGCTGTGATGGCCAGCGTCAACGATGTCATCGATGTGGGCAGCGCACGCGAAGCCGTCAATCTTGCCAAAGTGCCAACCAGCGTGGTCGCAATGCTGGTCGGCTATGCCATCATCGCAGCCTTTGTGCTCGGTTATTCACAAGCCATGCCAAGTTTGGTCCAGCGCATTGGCAATGGCTTATTGTTTCTTTTATTGACCTTGTCTTTGGTCACCATCTTCGATCTCGACCGACCTGCGACGGGTACGATCAAGGTCAGCCAACAGCCGCTGGTGGACTTGGTTCGCGGATTTAAGAATTAGAGCCTGGACTTTGTGCCCTTTACTTGACCTGACAGGCAATAAAGCCGAGTGGCGGCAACGAGACGGCTACAGAGCCAGGTGCCCTCGGGCCCGTCGGGCATTGGCCATAAAGCGCGGTGAGTGACTTTGCCTTTGTGTCCAATTCTACATGCGTATTAAGCGGGGTTAGGGCGGTATTGAATACCAAGAGGACTTCTTCCCCAGAGTCTGGATCATGTCGCGAAATCGCAAATAATCCCGGTGCATCAGCGTAGTTGCGCACCTTTTGCGTGCCTCGACGCAAGGCTGGATGGGTGCGTCGTAGGGCGGAAAGCTCTGCAATAAAACGATATAGGGGATGGGTTTGATTGAAATTGGCAACCGCATTGGTTGCCTCGGTGCCTAATAAGCGATTGTCATTATAAGCCGCGACTTGGGATGCAAATAAGGGTTCGCGTGCATCCTTGTCCCAACCATCACCCACAAAGCCTTGCTCATCACCTGCATACAGTGTCGGCACACCGCGCAGTGTCATCATGAGAGCGTGGGCGAGTTTTACCCGCGCCAAAAGTTCTGTGTCGGAGACATGTGGCAAAGCCGTTCGAATATAGAAGCCTAGCCGCCCGTGATCATGGCTCGAGATAAAGGTCGGCTGTTGGCGGGCGGTGGCCTCGCCATTGGGATAGAGCGGGTCCTGGAAGAAGAGCTCCCATAATTTGTTAGTCCCCGCACTGCCCGAGACGGCGTCGAGCACTGCGCGACGAAAGGCAAAGTCGATGGTGGCAGGAAATCCATCAACGCGTGTGTGCAAAGCAAGCTTGCCCGGTTCCAGCTCCACGCTGCCAATTTCTGCGAAAATATGAAAATTCTCAATGCCCTTTGCCTTAGCTCGGGCCAACATAGCCGGCACAAAGGCTTGCCAGAACTCGGGATTGACGTGGCGGGCCGTGTCCACACGGAATCCGTCAATCCCAAAATCATCGATCCATTTTCCATAAATGTCGATCATACCCTGAATGACGCGCGGGTTCTCGGTCATGAGATCATCTAGGCCCGAAAAGTCACCCATTGTCGCGGATTCGTTCCAATAAGTCGTGTCGCCGCGATTATGATAGAAGATCGGATCGTTAAGCCACGCAGGAACTTTGCTTTGGGCTTCAGCTGGCGGCACCACAACGGTGTAAGCATAAGAAGTGTCGGTCAATTTGGCGAAATTCGACAGCGTCTGAACGCCATCTCCTTCAAATCCAGTATTGATAGCCGCAGCATCCTTGGCGCGCCGCTGATACGGAAAATCGGCCCGGTTACGATAAGGACAGCCGCCATTTGGGCATTCACGATAGCTGATGATGTCGGCTGTATGGTTGGTAATGATGTCCATATAGACTTTCATGCCACGCCCATGAGCGGCGGCGACGAAGGCCTTGAAGTCTGCATTGGTGCCGAAATGAGGGTCAATTTGGGTGAAGTCCGTGACCCAATAGCCGTGATATCCCGCTGTCTCTTGACCGGGCGCGCCTTGCACAGGCTTGTTCTTAAAGATGGGTGCAAGCCAAATCGCTGTTGCCCCAAGACTTTGGATATAGTCCAGCCGATCGATCAGGCCCTTGAGATCGCCACCGTGATAGAAGGCCTTTTGGGTTGGATCAAAGCCTGTTTGAAGGCGATCCCCTGTAAGGCCACCTCTGTCATTACGCGGGTCGCCATTTTCGAACCGGTCGGGCAGCAGAAAATAAATAATCTCATCTTCAGGCAAGCGCTGGCGAAAGCTGTCGGCTTGGGCGGCGGGCACCGCCACTACCAAATAAGCCAGCCAGGCCAAGGTTAGGGCAAGACCGTTGACGTTGAACTGACTTTGCCGACCGCGCCGGACGCTTTTGCCATGTTTCATAGATCGTCCTCTTTCCAATGGGATTGAAAGAAAGTTGCTTGGTTTTAGCTGGCTTTGCCTGCATGCAGCGCCTCAATGGCAGCCTGCACTTCGCGTTGGCAATCTTTCCAGGCGGCCTCTGAAGTCGTCTCAAGCTTGGTGACGCGTTTCATTGCCTTGTCCGCCGGCGACCAGACCATGGTCATCTCTGGCAAATTAGGCATCGCAATGGCTGAGAGAGCTTGGGCCTTATAGGCTTGGGCAATCGGGTTTCGGGCAACTTCAGCTACATCATAGACGGCCTTCAGAGTTGGAAGTTCGCCCCCTTCAACTGCCATAATGGTTGCTGCTTCAAGGCTTGTCAGGAATTTAGCAAAGGCCCAAGCTTCGGCCGGATCATGGGTTCCCGCACTCATGAAGATGGCCTCTACTGCCATGTAGGGGGCCATTGGGCGATTACCTGCAGCCGTAATCTTGGGCAGAACCGCAGCCCCATAGTCGATTTCAGGCGGGATTTCGCCCAGAAACCAGGGCCCATTGAAAATCATGGCGGCGCGGCCGCTGTTGAATAAAGACGCAACTAGCGACGAAGTCGGGTCATCGGGCAATATTCCCAGATCGCGTCGCCAGTGCTGGACAAGATTGGAGGCCGCGATATTGCGCGGATCATCCAACATCAGTTTCCCAGATGCATCAAACACACCCCCGCCAAAGCCGTTCATTAAGGCCGCATGGAAAAAGAAATCATCATAGGCATAGGCCAGACCGAACCGCCCGCGCGCTTGGTCTGTGTGCTTGGCGGCCAAGGCCTGCATCTCCTCAATCGTCTCGGGCGGCTTGGAGATCAGCGCTTTGTTATAAAGCAGCGCGATGGATTTATAATTGAAGGGCAAGGCCCACACCGCATTCTTATAGGTCACTGCCTCAAACATATTGGGCAGAAAGGCGGCTTTGGTAGCCTCATCCAGAAAGAAGTCTAAGGGCGTGATCGTGTCGCCCACCTCAGCCCAGCCGCCCAAGCGGTCATGGCCAAAGACAAACAGGTCTGGGCCTTTGCCACGTGGAACCGAGGCCGAAATCTTGTCGGCCATCGCATCGCTGGGGATGGCAACGGCGCGGACCGGACGCTGGCCGGGCTTTAGCCGACTGGAATAAATCGCGGCCAGCTTTTCAAGTGACGCCTTCTCCGCCCCGCGAAAGCCATGCCAAATGATCAGATTGGGCCGAAGCACTTGTTCCTTGGGACCGCAGCCCGACAGCGCCAGCGCACCTGTGCTCGCCACCCCACCTGCGAGGCCTTTGGCCATCCAACATAAGGCCTGTCTTCGGTTTGGACCCTTCATCATGGCAATCCTCTCCATCTGGCCTTTGACGCGGTTTTTGAAAGGTGAAAGCAATTTAGCGCCCATGCAACCGATTTCTACATGGCGTTTGCTTGGCCTTTGTAACAGGTGATCTCTTTTGCGCTTTGGTTTCGTAGGGGGCGAGGCCCGACACCGTCAGCGTATGCGCGAAGTAGCGAAACTCGCGTGGCACGGGAATCGCTTCTCCAGATAGGCTTGTCCCAAACAGACACAAACGCCGTTGGCATTGTTTGGGACCCTATTTTGGAGTGAAGAGAATGCGCAAGCCAGTCATCGTCGCCACAGCTATCGTCGCTGCTGCTTTGGCAGCAGGTTTTGCCTTCGCGGGGGTGCAAACCACCACGGGTCACGCCAGCACGCCGGAACGGGAAGCAACCTATCAGAGCTGCTTGAAGGCAGCCAACGCCAAGTTTGATGGCATCCACCTCGACCTTCTGGTTGGCGAAGCTGCGGACAAAGTCGCCCTGCGCAACCGCGCCATGCGCGCCCATTGCGACGCCTATCGCGCCGATCTCACCGCCCGCTGGAATGGCTTTGCGGATTCTTGCCAAGACACCGCCGCTTATTCTGGCCTTGATGGCCGAAATCTCAGCGCCAACAGCGTCACAGCGATGCGCCAAGTCTGCACGGTAATGTCCACGACCCAATCGGCCGCGAAATAAGGGCAGCATTTAGGTGGGTCGAGAATCAGCAACCCGCTTCTAATTGAACCACCCCTTCAACCAGCACCAATAGCCCCGCGTGGGCAACCACCGGGGGTACACCTTGTGCTTCGGTAAGAAGCAGAGGTACCGGGGCGCAGGGTTTGCGCCAAATAGGTGGGCCAGATTAACGGACTGGCCCGGAATACGACGCTGACCCTGCGCCCCGGTTGGATAAGGCTGTACGCCCAAGAGTGGGTAACGAGCCCACCGCTGGTGGTTTGGTATCCTCCGCCTCGTACGTAAAGGCCCCAGATCATGCCCTTTCCACCCATAAGGGTGGAGGTACTCTGCTCCGACTTTGGATTGGCGGATAACAGTGCATAACACCGCTAACAACCAACCCATTTGGGGCGCACCCAAGGCTTCACGCAAGTTCTTCACCTTGGCTTCACACGGCAGTCAGGCTCAAGCGCACCGGGCAGAGGGCTAGCTACTCCCCCTGACACCACAAAGCAGCCACGTCTGCCTCGCTTTCTCCCGCTTATCCATTCCGCAACCAGAACCGCCGCTAAAACGATAAGGCCTCTTTGTTGCGAACGAGAACAGGATAG
>JAJTGP010000125.1 GCA_021299265.1 Hyphomonadaceae bacterium
CAGGCTCGTCTCCAACGCCAAACCCAAAATGGTCGCCCTCAACGCCCTCATGCGAAAACTCATCACCCAACTCAACGCCATGATGCGCGATCAAACCGACTGGGCAAAAAACACATCCTCTTAAACACGGTTGCTCTCCCAGAGGGCGAGGGGTTGGGGTGAGGGCTTTCCTCACAACCTTCCCATGTGCGTTGGGGAGCCTTTAAGCCCCGAAAGCGATAAGAGTGTGTGCAAACCCTCCTCACCCCCGACCCGTCGACCAATTGGTCGCCCCCCCCAAAGGGGGCGAGGGGAGGTCATCCAAACTGCAAAAATTTCGCCAAAATCAACACCCCTCCTTAAGGCGTTGGGTGTATAATCCGGCTTATGGAAGCTACACCGCACACATCGGGCGAGCCAATCATCCTCTCCCACATTATGCCGACACCCATTCGCCTGATCTTTGGCGGAGTTGGTCTTGCATTGACAATTTTGCAGTTGGTCGAGCTTGGACCAGCCTTATGGCCGCCTTCGTTTCTGACGCTTTTCTTTGGCATTATCGTGCTGGGTGGCTTGTCGGTCACCTTGGCCCTTGTGGCAGGCTCTGCCCTTGGCCCGGACCAGACTTGGGAGATAGGTCCCGGGAAGCTGACCATCACCTATCAGCTGTTCAACCAGACCTCAGTTAAGACCTATGATCTGCACGATTTCGAGACCTGCGAGGTGACAAGCGCCCAATATGATTCCGATGTCGAGGCTTATCAATTAGTCTGCAGTTTGCCGTTGGGCAGAACGGTTCAGACTGGACTGGAAAGCACGCCCTTCTTGATGGCGATCCTCGCATTCCTGCAAAACCCTATCGCAAACTCGAACAGGCCCCACCATGCGGAGATCCGGCTGCGATCACCTGCTTTTACAAAGAGAGAAGAAGCCGAACGCGCCCTCACGCGTCTGATGGCACCTTAGAGCCTAGATCAAACCAGCTCACCCAGCAAATAGCCGTCGGCGCGGCCAGTCACACGGGCTTGGATCAGGGCACCAGCTTGGCCGCCGGGCACTTGGATTTCGGCAAAGCTATTGAGACGGCCTTTGCCATCGCGCTCAATCAGCACGGTCTGCGTCGTACCAATTTGGCTGTCGAGATAGGTGGCTAGCGCTTGTTGGCCTTTGTCGCGCAACAGGGCGGCTCGGGCCTTGATGGTCGCCTTATCCAATTGCGGCATGCGCGCAGCCGGTGTTTCTGGACGCGGCGAGAAGGGGAAGACATGCAGGAAGGCGAGGCCGACTTCATCGACCAAGGCGAGTGAATCGGCAAAATGCGCTTCGGTCTCGGTCGGGAAGCCAGCGATCAGATCGGCCCCAAAAGCGATATCGGGCCGTGCCGCGCGTAAGCGGGCAGCGAGCTGAATCGCATCATCGCGGGTGTGGCGGCGCTTCATGCGCTTGAGGATCATGTCTGCGCCATGCTGCAGCGAGAGGTGCAGATGCGGCATCATCCGTTCTTCTTCGGCAAAGAGGCGGAACAAAGTGTCGTCAATCTCGACCGCATCGACCGACGATAGCCGCAACCGCTTGAGGTCCGGCACCAGCTTCAAGATACGCTGGACCAAATCGCCGAGCGTGGGTTGGCCGGGCAGGTCTGCGCCCCAAGACGTCATATCGACACCCGACAGCACGACCTCGGGTACCCCCTTGGCAACCAAGCGGCCAATCATGGCCACCACTTCGCCGGCGGGAACCGAGCGGGAGTTCCCGCGTCCAAATGGAATGATGCAGAAGGTGCAGCGGTGATCGCAGCCGTTTTGGACCTGCACATAGGCGCGCGCCCGGTCTTGCACGCCATCTATCAGATGGCCTGCAGTCTCGCGTACACTCATAATGTCATTGACCAGTACGCGTTCGGTCTGGCCCCCGGCGAGGGCGACAAAGGTCTTAGGTTCTGCCTTCTCAGCATTGCCGATGACGCGGTCGACTTCGGGCATGGCGGCAAACATGCCGGGGTCGATTTGGGCGGCGCAGCCTGTCACGACGATCAGAGCATCTGGCTTTTGCTTGCGGGCACGGCGGATAGTCTGGCGCGCTTGGCGGACGGCTTCGCCGGTCACGGCGCACGTATTCACGAGGACCACATTGGACAGACCTGCATCTTCAGCCAGATTGCGCATAGCCTCTGATTCATACAGATTGAGACGACAGCCCAAGGTGATCGTCTCAATCGACCCACGTGGGTCGGAAACGGGCAAATCGGCTTCTGGTAGGACTTCGGTGGTCATCAGAGTTAGGGCTATGCTTTCTGGCGAGACGCGGGGCTATTCGGCTATTGCGTCTGACGTGGGCGGTCCCAATATCATATGTCCAAGGCAATTGCAGGGCCTTGATGTAGGAGCGACTGACACATGTTCGGCAGAGAATGGAATGATGGCACCTCGATTGGCTTTCTATTTGCCCTCATTCTGGGGGTCTGGGCGGTCATCAATATCCTCCAGAATGATCGCACGGGGCCGTTTGGCAAAGCCGTCTGGTCTGTTGTTGTGATGTTTGTGCCCTTTCTGGGTTTTGTTGCCTGGTTCTTCATTGGTCCGAAAGCAACAAAGAAGCGGATCGGCTGAGCCATCGCGCCAGAAAGGCGATCTTGGTTGCTGCAAATGTGACCGGGTGCCATAGAAACGCCATCCGACGCAGCCTATGGTCTGCGAATTCACCGGGGCGGCGTTCATGCAAGTCTATCTGCCCATTGCGGAAATGGCAGTAAGCCCGTGGCTCATGGCCACTTTGGGGCTGGTGGTTGGCTGCTTGTCTGGCATCTTCGGGGTTGGCGGTGGCTTTCTGATGACACCGCTTTTGATGCTGATGGGTATTCCAGCACCGGTTGCCGTGGCCGCTGGGGCCAATTTGGCGGCCGCTTCGTCTATGTCATCGGTCCTAGGGCAGTTTGAGCGGCGCGGTGTTGATTTGCGTATGGGCCTTGTGATCTCCATTGGCGGGATCATTGGCGTGGGCATTGGTTCGCTTTTGTTCAGTTGGCTGAAGTCGCAAGGTGCGGCAGAGGCCACGGTGCGCATCGCTTACACGATCCTGCTTGGTTCTCTTGGCACCAGCCTCGTGTGGGAGAGCTTGCGTGCAATCGCCAAGACCCGCGCGGGCGGGCCAGCGCCCAGTTTTCGAAGGTCGCCTAATGATTTCGCCCATCGCTTGCCGTTTAAGGTTCGCTTCCCGCGCTCCAAGCTGGTGATCAGCATCATCCCACCATTAGGGATTGGCATTGGCGTCGGCATTTTGTCCGCCATTATGGGCGTCGGCGGTGGATTCATTTTGATCCCAGCCTTGGTCTATATCATCCATATGCCGCCCAATCTGGTGGTGGGTACGTCGACCCTTCAAGTCCTGATCACGGCGTCAGCCACCACCTTCTTGCAATCGGCCGCCAATGGCAGCCTTGATTTGGTCTTGTCTGGCCTCCTGATCGTCGGGGGTGTGATGGGCGCACAGTTCGGTGTCATCATTGGCCGTAAGCTGAAGGGGGAGCAATTGCGTGCCCTTTTGGGTGCTTTGGTCCTTTTGGTGGCGTTGCGCCTTGCAGCAGACCTCGTGCTTGTGCCTTCAAGTTTGTTTGAGCTGTCTTCACCAGGGGGTGGCCTATGATGGCGCGCTTCTCGCTTTGGATGGTCTTGCTCGTGGGCCTTATCGCTGGCCCGTCTGTGCAGGCGCAAAGCACGCAAGTGTCGGCTGCTTTGATTGATGACGCGGTGTTGGTAACGTCCAGCTTCACCGGGGCCAAGGTCACGATCTTTGGCTCCGTCCGGGCAGGCTCTGTTGGGCGCACGGATATTGTCGTCGCTGTTCGGGGGCCAGATCGTCCGGCGTGGATCGCCAAGCGCAAGCGCACGGCGGGTCTGTGGATTGGCAAGGATCAGATCAATTTCGCCGCGGCCCCCACCTTCTTCGGGGTGGCGAGCGCCCGTCCACTTGAACAGATCGCGCCCAGCGACACGCTCTCCCTCTATGGTCTCAGACCCAAGGGCCAATTGGACATTGCCAAAGCAAGTGCCGACTCACCCTTGGCAGACACGCTGATTGACGCCTTTGTGGCCCAGCGCCAGCGCGAGAAGCTTTATGTCGATGATCCTAACGGGGTGAAGCTGCTCAAAGGTGGCTTGTTCCGCGCCGATATTCAGATGCCGGACCGCACGCCTCCGGGCCTCTATACCGCCAAGGTCATGGTGTTTCGCAATGGTCGGCCTGCCCAATCCACCCTCACGACTTTGGTGGTTACAAAGGTTGGGGCCGAACGTGCCCTCTTTGAATTTGCAAGAGATCATGCTGTATTGCATGGACTAGCAGGGGTCCTGCTGGCACTGTTAGCGGGCTTAACCGCCGCGAGCGTTGTCAGACGCTTTGCACCGGGTTGAGGCCTAGATCGCCGTGAGTTAGATGTGATGCACATCAGGTCGATCTAGCTTTATAATTTTGAGCCTACGTGCAGCGAAAATCTGTTTCAGATTTTGTGCGCGAGGCTCTAAGGCGCTGTGATGGCGCAAGGAGACAAGCATGCGCCGTCGAGATGTAGCCCCGAAAGCCCCGTGGATCCTTGGTGTCTTGGGACTCGTGCCATTTTTCGGCACATTGGCAGGCAGTGTCCTCGCCACCTCCCCTTATGATGGGGTCTCTACCACCTTATTCTTTGCCTATTCCGGCGTAATTCTATCGTTTCTGGGGGGCGCCCGCTGGGGCTTTGAGATTGGAGCGCGGCCAGAAGCGCCGGGTATCTTGACCCTGTCCGCAGCGGTTCTTCCCTCGCTGATTGCAGCTTTGGCGATCGTCACCCAATATGTTGCGCCACTTGTCGGCCTCGGCATGTTGGCCGGTGGCTTCGTGCTGATGTGGGTTTGGGACTTTGTGTCGACGGGGGGCAGCACACGCCGCTGGCCCTTGTGGTATCGGCCCTTGCGCGCAACGCTAACATTCGGTGCTCTGCTGGCTTTAACAGGCAAGGCCTATCTGACCTTGCAAGCCTAAAAGGCCTTAAGCCTGCCCTATTTCGCAATCTCGCAAATACGGATGAATTGCGCTTTCTCAGGCTGATAGGGTTTGCTGCGAACTATGGTGTTTTCCTCGCACGGCCCCTTGCGTTCCGCCTTTAGGCAGGCCCGCTCCTCAGCATTCATCGGATTAGGACCACAGTCAAAACCGTCCTTGGTCAAACCCGCTTCGACTTTGGCGGTGGGACTGTTCTGGGGAAAACGCGTCACCAAATCCTGTTTCAGGGCCAAAGTTGCGCGCTTGTCGACGTCGGCAGTGGCGGTCGCGTCTGGCTGCGCCTCAACTTTGGTCTCAACGGCTGGGGCCTCTTTGGCGGGCTTACACCCTACAAGCGCCACCAAAGCGAGTGCGCAGCTAAAGCCGATGATGAGAGGTTTGCGGTTCTCGATCACGAGATAAACCGCCAACTCGCGCCGTCCTTGCCATCGGTGACTTCAACCCCACGAGCAGCTAGCTCTGCTCGCAGGCGGTCAGCTTCGGCCCAATTTCGGTTGGCGCGGGCTTCAAAGCGGGCCTGCACCATGGCTTCGATTTCAGCCGTGACATCGTCCTCAACTGCCGTGCCAGCGCGCGATAGCCAAGCCTGAGGCTCTTGCCCCAAAATGCCCAGTAAGAGGCCTGCTCCAAGGAGTTCTGCCTTCGCGCGTTTGCGGTCCTCGAAGGTCTCGGCCTTATTGGCTTTGCGCGCCAGCATGGAGAGTTCGGCCAATGCCTTGGGCGTATTAAGGTCATCGCAGAGTGCAACCAAAATCCCTTCGGGCAGGACAGGCTCTACCCGTTCATTCCAAACCCCGTCCAAAGCCCGATAGAGGCGATCCAAAGTCTTCATGGATTGCAGGATTAATTCGTCGGTCCAATCCAATGGCGCACGATAATGGGCTGAGAGCAGGGCAAGTCGCAGCGCTTCGCCGGGCCAGCGCTCGACCAATTGATGCACCAATTCCACATTACCGAGCGACTTCGACATTTTGTCGGAATTCATGGTCAAAAAGCCATTGTGCATCCAGATGGTTGCCAAGGGTGTGCCGTCATGGGCGCAGACGGATTGGGCAATCTCGTTCTCATGATGCGGGAAGATCAGATCATGACCACCGCCGTGAATGTCGATCGTCAGGCCCAGATTGGTCTCAATCATGGCGGAGCACTCAATATGCCAGCCGGGACGTCCCGAACCAAAGGGGGCATCCCAAGCAGGCTCACCAGGCTTTGCAGCCTTCCACAAAGCAAAGTCGGCTGGGTCGCGCTTATTGCTATCGACGCTGATGCGGGCACCGGCCTCATTGTCTTCCAGATTGCGGTTCGACAACTGCCCATAGGTCGGCATAGACGGCACGTGGAAGTAAACCCCATCCGGCGTCGTGTAGGCGTGGCCCTTATCCAGCAGGCGGCCAACCAACGAAATGATGTCATCCATATGCGTCGTGACTTTAGGTTCTAAAGTCGGTTGCAGTGTTCCCAATGACGCCATATCTGCGCGATAAATCGCGGTGAACTTCTCTGTAATCTGGCTGATATCAACGCCTTGTTCCGCCGCCGCTGCATTGATCTTGTCATCAACGTCGGTGATGTTTCGCGCGTAAACCACATGGTTTTCGCCATAAATGGCGCGCAACAGTCGGAACAATGTGTCGAAGACAACAGCCGGGCGACCATTGCCAATATGGGCGAAATTATAGACGGTTGGACCGCAAACATAAAGCGTGACGCGTTCTGGGTTCTGCGGCACGAACCGCATTTTTTCACGTTGCAGGGTATTGAACAGTTCTATTTCACGCATCATGTGATCCAAGACGAAGAGCCAACGTAGACTCTTCAGTGGTTTGAGTGTTTGTTATTGCTCCAGTCCTTTAGACTGAAATGATGCTGACGCGAAGACGGCATAAACGGTGCGCCTACATGTGTAGACGCATGAATTAAAATCAGGGCGGGCGTTAAGACCGGGTTTCCGGCTCGACCTCCGACCCCTTTGAAAGGGGCAGAAGCTCATGGACGCGATTACAGACCCGCGCCTCATCTCTGAGGTTGCACAAACCGACCGACCAAGCCGCGACGAGGCTATGGCTGCTGTGCGCACCCTGTTGCGCTGGGCTGGCGATAACCCAGACCGGGAAGGCCTGATTGATACGCCAAAGCGTGTGGTGGAAGCCTACCGCGAATTCTTTGCTGGCTACGAAATGGATCCAGCCGCAGAATTGAGCCGTACCTTCGAAGACGTCCAAGGCTATGACGACATCGTCATGCTGCGCGACATCGACCTTGAAAGCCATTGTGAGCACCACATGGTGCCAATCTTGGGCCGGGCGCACATTGCTTATATGCCAACCAACCGCGTTGTCGGCATCTCGAAGATTGCCCGCGTTGTTGAAATCTTCGGCAAGCGCTTGCAAACCCAAGAAACCATGACGGCCCAGATTGCAGACTGCATCACCGATGCGCTGCGTCCTGCCGGTGTCGCAGTTCTGTTAGATGCCAAGCACCAATGCATGACCACACGTGGCGTGCATCACCCCAATGTGGCAACCATCACCACCCAATTCACCGGCGTCTTCAAGACGGACCGGGAATTGAAAGACCGTTTCCTGCGTTTGGCAGGTTACAACTAAATCCTCCCCGATTTGTTGTGCGAAAGCGCCGGGCCCTCACGGGTCCGGCGCTTTTGCTTGCGGGTCTGGTGGCTGTGGCGGGTGCACATGGGTCACCAAGACAAAGCTCAACAGCATCAAGAGATACCAAGCGCCCATCTTGCTGAGCGGCACTAAGTGCCAACCGTCTTTCTGGTGCGGGTAGATCCACGTATTGGTGAAGGTCCCGATGTTTTCGGCAAACCAGATGAACAGCGAGACCAGAAAGAAGCCCAGCAACATTGGCATCCATCGGGCCTTCTGGTCCGGCGTAAAATAGACTCGGCATCTGAAGAAGATCAGGATGGAAAGCAGATACAGCCCGACCCTTATGTCTGGACCAAAATGGTGGGTGAAGAAATTCACATAGGCCCCAATAGCCAGCACCCATGTCGTCCACACCGGTGGATAGTGGCTAAAGCGCAGGTCCATCAAGCGGGTGATGCGTGCCAAATAGCTGCCCACGCAAGCATACATAAAGCCCGTAAATAGAGGCACGCCGCCGATCTTGAAGAAGGCGTCGCCTGGATAAGTCCAAGAGCCCATATGCGTCTTGAACAGCTCCATAAGCGTACCGACCACATGGAAGATCGCGATTACCTTGACCTCTTCGAGTCGCTCCAGCTTGAGCGCTATCAATAGCACTTGCAGGGCAATGGCCGCCAGAAAAAGGAAGTCGAACCGGCTGAGCATAGCCCCTTCTTTGGGCCAGAACACCATGGTCAGGATCAAAAGCGCCAGCATGGTGCCGCCATAGAGGCAGGCCCAAGCCTGTTTGACGCCAAACATCACAAATTCAAACGCCGCGGTCCTGCTAGCATTTTGGCTAGCCCACATTCGGGCTTGGGTGTGCAGGGCAAGGGCCCCATTGCGGGTCTGATCATAGATGTGCAAGAAACGACCTCACAAACAACAGGCGCTAGGTTCATTAGCGTCTAAACCTTGATTTGAGGCAAAGATTTGGCCGCTTCGCAACCATTCCCTAAAGCCAGCTCCACCCAGATGCTCGAGCGCGGGCTAAGCCTGATGCCGCGCTTTGATACTGACGGCCTGATCCCAGCTGTCGCGCAATCGGCAGAGACGGGCGAGGTCTTGATGCTGGCGTGGATGAATGCCGAAGCCTTAAACCTGACTCTGGAGACTGGGATCGCGCATTACTGGTCCCGCTCCCGCCAAAGCTTATGGAAAAAGGGCGAGACCTCAGGCCAGCTTCAGCACGTGCAGGAATTACGTATCGATTGCGATCAGGATGCGGTGGTGATGAAAGTGACAGTCCAAGGCGATGGTGGCTGTTGCCATGTTGGCTTTCAGTCGTGCTTTTATCGCGCCGTGGCCGACAAGGACGGACGCTTGGTGCAAATCCAGCCCGATCCTGTGATTTAGCTTCTGGGCGCACGCCAGCCTATTGCCCAATTCAGCAAAGCCGATACTGTTCCGCCCATGACACAGAGATGGCCCCGCCACAGGCGTGCCACCGGTCAGGGAGGATATGATGATCAAAAGGCTCGTTGCAACCAGTGCGTTGCTCGTGGGATTGCTGGCCAGTGGCTGCGCACCCGACACATCCAATAGTTCCGCTGCCAAAGTCGATGGCGCGCGTCTCACCGCTGCGGGTACCGATGGCGATAATTGGATGAGCTATGGCCGCACCTATGACGAGCAGCGCTTTAGTCCACTGGACCAAATCAATCTAACGAATGTCTCGAAACTAGGCCTCGCCTGGAGTTATGAGTTCGATACCGATCGCGGCCATGAAGCCACGCCAATTGTTGTTGATGGCGTCATTTACACCACCACTTCTTGGTCGAAAGTCTCTGCCTTTGATGGCAAGACCGGCAATCTCTTGTGGGCCTATGACCCCAAGGTTCCCGGCGAAACAGCCCATAAAGCCTGTTGCGACGTGGTCAATCGCGGTGTCGCGGTTTGGGGCGGCAAGGTATTCGTCGGCTCGCTCGACGGTCGCCTGATCGCGCTCGATGCCCGCAATGGCAAGGAAATTTGGTCTAAGGTCACCGTGGATCAGGGCAAGTCCTATACGATCACCGGCGCGCCGCGCGTGGTGAAGGGCAAAGTCCTGATCGGCAATGGCGGTGCCGAATATGGCGTGCGCGGCTATCTCAGCGCCTATGATGTTGAGACTGGCGAGATGGCTTGGCGCTTCTACACGACACCCAATCCCAAGGGTGAGGCTGATGGCGCGGTATCAGACAAAATTCTGAAAGAAAAAGCCGGCGCGACGTGGAGCGATGGGGCGTGGAAAGAGTCCGGCGGTGGCGGCACCGTTTGGGACGCCATGGCCTATGATCCCGATCTAGACTTGCTCTATTTCGGCGTCGGCAATGGCTCGCCTTGGAACCACAAAATCCGCTCAGGCGGCAAAGGCGACAATTTGTTTGTCTCGTCCATCGTAGCCGTGAAGCCCGATACGGGCGAATATGTCTGGCATTATCAAACGACGCCCGGAGATTCTTGGGACTTCACCGCGACCCAGCATCTGATGTTGGCTGAACTACCGGTTGGCGGCAAGCCGCGCAAAGTCATCATGCAAGTGCCCAAGAATGGCTTCTTCTATGTGATTGATCGCGCGACGGGTGAGCTTTTGTCGGCCAATTCCTTGTTCCCCATGCCGAAAGAAGCCGATGTGCCTGCCGGCATGCCGATCCCCTGGGCGCATTCAGTTGATTTGAAAACGGGCCGTCCGAACGAAAATCCGTCGGCCCGCTATGCCAAGGCACCAGCTTTGGTGTTCCCGGCGCCGTTTGGCGTGCACAATTGGCATCCAATGGCGATGAGCCCGAAGGAAAACCTCGTCTATGTGCCAGCCATGCTGGTGCCTGCCGCCTCTGGCGATCAGGTCGGCCCTTACAAGCAAGTGGCGGGGGCTTGGAACACCGGCGTCAATATGAGCTTGGCGGCGCTGCCCGATGATGAAGGCCAGCGCAAAGGTCTGCGCGCGATGCTGACGGGCATGTTGGTGGCATGGGACCCAGTTGCCGGCAAGCCGCGCTGGATGGCACCGCGCAAATTCCCTTGGAACTCCGGTATTCTCGCCACAGCAGGCGGCCTCGTCTTTCAGGGGACTTCGGAAGGTTTCTTGGAAGCGTTTGATGCGGCCACTGGCAAGCAAGTTTGGTCCTATCAAACTCAGAACGGCATCATTGCCCCACCCATGAGCTATCGCATCGATGGGGAGCAATATGTGGCGGTGATGGTTGGTTATGGTGGGGCCATCATTGTGGCCCCTTTGGCAGCACCCGATCGACCCATCAGCCTGAAGGGCCGCTTGATGGTGTTTAAACTGGGTGGCACAGCGACAGCAGCCAAATACGAGATGCCCGAGAAAATTGCTTTAGACCTATCGGACACTACGGTGGCGGGCGATCCCAAGGCAGGTTTCGACATCTACATGCGTCATTGCCAAGTTTGCCACGGCCATAGTGCCACCGGCGGCCTCTTGCCCGACTTGCGCTATTCCCCTGCCATCCAAGATGCGGCGACCTGGAAGTCCATCGTCTGGGATGGGGCCAATGCCAGCCGTGGGATGGTGTCCTTTAGCTCTTGGCTGAACCAAAAGGAGATGGAGGACATCCGTGCCTATGTGGTTCAACAGGCCAAGCTGCATTACACCCAAGTCGGGACTGAGTCGAAAGTGAACCCGAGCAAATAGGGTTGACCTTGGGTGCGATGCAGGTCTTTTTGCACCCATGACGAAAACTGACTCTTCATCGAGCGCGTCGCGGATGCTGGTAGCAGCCGCGGCGATCATTGCGGGCCTTTATTGGTTTGCTGACCTCTTGACGCCCTTGGCACTGGCAATCTTCCTGTGGCTTACGATTGACGCCTTCGCGCAATCGCTCAGCAAGCGCATCAAATTCTTGCCGCGCGCCGCAGCGGTCCCGGTCGCCATCCTGATCGTCTTTATCAGCCTTGCGGCGATTGTTGGCTTTGTTATTGAATATGCGGCGGTCTTTTCACGCTCGCTTGGAGCCTATGAGATCCGATTGGATGAGTTGATCCGCCAAGGTTATCAGCTGGCAAAAATGTCAGGTGCGCCGCCCACGGTCGGGCAATTGTTCGCTAACCTCAATCCGGGTGCGATCCTGCGCGGCGTGGCTGATGCTTTACAAAGTTTTGGTGGCCAAGCGCTGTTCGTCATCATTTATGTCGCTTGCTTGTTCGCGGCCCAAGCCAGCATGCCGGCTAAGCTAGAAGAGATATTCAAAGACGAGAAAGAGCGCGGTCGCGCGACAAAAATCGGCAAAGCCATCGCGCGCTCTATGGAACAATATTTGTGGGTCCAGACGATCACCGGTCTGATGATCGCCGTTGCAAGCTGGGCCTTGTTTGCCTTAGTCGGGCTGGAGAATGGCCTGTTCTGGGCCGCAATTATCTTCGTGTTGAGCTACATTCCGGTCGTGGGCGGTGCCGCAGGCAGCTTGCTTCCCGCTGTATTCGCACTGGTGCAATTCACAAGTCCGGTTCCTGCATTGGTGATTTTAGCCGGTACACAAGGGATTGGCTTTGTCGTCGGCAACATCATTCAGCCGCGTATGACGGGCGACAGCCTAAATATCTCTGTGCTGGTGGTGTTTCTGTCTTTGGTATTCTGGGGCAAGCTCTGGGGCGGACCCGGTGCTTTCCTAGCCGTGCCTATGACGGTCATGTTGATGATTGTGTTGGCGCAATTCCCATCCACACGCTGGATCGCCGTGATGCTGTCCAACAATGGCAACCCCGATACCAGTGTTGATCAAGATGAGCCGATGTTGGGGAAAGCTGCTGTATCTGATCAGGGTGACGTTAAGGAAGAAACCACAACTTCCAGCGATGATAAGGTTTAAACTGGGCTGAACCTGGCCTAAAAACCTGCCGAGCCCGGTTCGGGTTATGAGCGGGACGTAAAGTATCGCCTGCGGGACA
>JAJTGP010000113.1 GCA_021299265.1 Hyphomonadaceae bacterium
ATCCACGCAATCGCTTGTTCCAACGTCATCCGGCGCGGCGGGGTGAGGCGCATGGCTTCATCCTTGCCCGACGAGCGCACGTTCGACAGCTTCTTTTCCTTCAGCGGATTGACGTCCATGTCTTCTGGCTTGGCGTTCTCACCAATGATCATGCCCTGATAGACGTCTTCGCCACCGTCGATGAACAAAACGCCGCGCTCTTCGAGATACCAGAGCGCATAGACAACTGACTTGCCGCTGTCATTGGCGATCAATGCGCCATTGTGGCGGCCATTGATATTGCCCTTCCAAGGCGTCCAGCTATGGAAGATGCGGTTCATGATGCCAGAGCCGCGCGTGTCGGTCAGGAATTCAGAGTGATAGCCGATCAGACCGCGAGCAGGAGCCAAGAAGGTGACGCGGGTCTTGCCGCCGCCCGATGGACGCATGTCTTGCAACTCGCCCTTACGGATCGACATCTTTTCAACCACGACGCCCGCATACTCGTCATCCACGTCGATGACGACTTCTTCCAGTGGCTCCATCTTCTGGCCGGTATCTTCATCGAGCTTGGTCAGAACGCGGGGGCGCGAGATCGACATCTCGAAGCCTTCGCGACGCATACCTTCCAAGAGCACGCCGATTTGCAATTCGCCGCGGCCTTGCAGTTCATAAGCGTCTTTGTCGGCGGTTTCGGTGACTTTGATCGCCACGTCGGTTTCAGCTTGCTTCAACAAACGGTCGCGGATCACGCGGCTTTGAACTTTGTCGCCATCGCGACCAGCTAGTGGGCTCGAATTCACCATGACGGTGACCGACAGGGTTGGCGGATCGATGGGGGTTGCGTGAATGGCCTCGGTTACGTCCATGTCGCCGATGGTGTCGGCCACGGTGGTGGTAGACAGACCGGCGATGGAGACAATGTCGCCTGCTTCTGCTTCTTCAATCGGCTGACGGCGCAAACCGCGGAAGGCCAACACTTTAGAAATGCGCGACCGTTCGATGGTTTTGCCGTCAATGCTGAGGCCCTTCACGACCGTACCAGCCGTCAAGCGCCCGCTCTCAACGCGACCGGTCAGAATTCGACCCAAGAAGGGGTCAGAATCCAACATGGTCACCAGCATTTTGAAAGGCTCATCGCGACGCAGCGCTGCGTCGGGGGCGGGCACATGTTCAATAATGGTCTCAAACAAGGGGTTCAGATTCTCTCGCGAGCCATCCAGCATCAGCGAGGCCCAGCCATCGCGGCCAGAGGCATAAACCGATGGGAAGTCCAATTGCTCATTGGTGGCATTGAGCGCCATGAACAGCTCAAACACTTCGTCGAGCACTTCATCTGGACGCGCAGTCGGGCGGTCAACCTTGTTCAGAACCACGATGGGGCGCAGGCCAAGTGCCAAAGCCTTGGTCAACACGAATTTGGTTTGTGGCATCGGGCCTTCAGTCGCATCGACCAGCAGCAAACAGCCATCAACCATCGAGAGAACGCGTTCCACTTCGCCACCAAAGTCGGCATGACCTGGGGTGTCGACGATATTGATGCGGACTTCGTCAGCGCCTTGGCCATAAACAATGCTGGTGCACTTGGCCAAAATCGTGATGCCGCGCTCTTTTTCTTGCGGGTTGGAATCCATGGCGCGTTCGGCGCGCGCTTCGTTTTCGCGGTAAGCACCGCCTTGAGCCAACAATTGATCGGTTAGAGTGGTCTTGCCATGATCAACGTGGGCGATGATCGCAATATTGCGTAGCGCAGCCGATGAAACTGGCGCGTCAGAAAGGGTGGTCACGGGTCATGCTCCGGGAGGAAATCTGCAGTGGAGGCCCCATCTACCCACGATCGAAACCAGGTGGCGGAGGCCTTAGTGTGCCGGGCCTATAGCAGCAAGGTGGGGGGTGCGGCAAATCGACCGCTGCGCAAAGCTGATTGGGTGTCCCAAACGCTCGACAAACAAGGCCCTATCAGACTATGCCGAACTCGACTTGTAGGGGAAAACCATGTCCAATGATGTGATCGTCGTGTTTGGTGGCTCAGGCTTTGTTGGGCGCTATGTCGTGCGTGCGCTGGCAAAAGCAGGCAAACGCGTGCGTGTGGCGATGCGACGCCCCCATTTGGGACAAGATTTGCGGGTGATGGGCGATGTTGGGCAGATCCAGCTGGTTCAAGCCAATGTCCGCAATCCTGAAAGTGTTGCCCGCGCCCTTGAAGGGGCAACCGGCGTCATCAATCTGGTCGGCATTCTCTATGAGAGCGGCAAACAATCCTTTCAGTCCACCCAATTGGAAGGTGCACGCGTGGTTGCAGCCGAATCAGCCAAGGCTGGCATCACTCGTTTCGTTCAAATGTCGGCGCTTGGCGCTGACCCTGCATCGGCTTCTAACTATGGCCGCACCAAGGGTGAAGCTGAACAGGCTGTTCTTGGCCTAATCCCAAGTGCCGCCATTCTGCGCCCCTCTATCATTTTTGGCGCAGAGGATAATTTCTTCAACCAATTTGCGGCCATGGCCCGCATGTCGCCTGCCCTGCCCTTAATCGGTGGCGGACATACGAAGTTTCAGCCCGTCTATGTCGGCGATGTCGCTACAGCGACGGTAAACGCGCTTGATTGCGGCGGCGGTACCTATGAGCTGGGCGGACCACGCACCTATAGCTTCAAGGAAATCCTCGAATATATCTTGCAGGAAATTGAGCGGCCGCGCTTCTTGGCACCTTTGCCATTCTTCATCGCGCAGCCCTTGGGTGCCGTGCTGAATGCCGTGTTCAAACTCTATCCTTTTGCCGGCCCTCCGCTGACCGACGATCAGGTGGTAATGCTGAAAACCGACAATGTGGTGAGCGCTGGCGCCAAGACATTGACCGATCTCAGGGTAACCATTTTGGAGAGTGTTGAGGCAATCGTGCCAACTTATTTGTACCGTTTTAAGCCATACGGTCAATTTCAGGTAAAGCGCAAAGCTAGCTAGGTACAGAAAGTAAGCATAACCAATGCATAATTTAATTAAGTAGCTGAATTGTTTAAAAAAAAACAACTGGCATATTGATTGCTTCCTGTTCTATTACCAAAGCGTTAATAGAGTAGGATGTTCCAGAATGGTACGTACTCCAGAGCATCGGGTTTTCGCAAAGAAGGCCCTTTGGATGTGTGCAGCCTCGATTTGTGTAGTGCCCGGTTTAGCCGCCGCCCAACAGCAAGGTGCCGATCAGATTCGTCGCACCTATGGCGTCACGCCTGACGTCGAAGCAAGCCCATACCGCTTCCCAAGCCGCGATCCAAATGGCGTACGCCTGATCGTCAATGGCCGCCCCGTCGATCTCGGCGGCTCTCGTGCAGCCGGTCCTGCGCGCTTGGCAGACCCTAATTCAGGTGTTGGTGGACAGCTGTCATCTTCGACGCGTTCCGGTCGTCTGTCCAATTCGACGCTGCCGAGCACAACCGCAGTCGGCAACAATGTGTCGATCAGCAACGTGCGCAACTCCACCATTTCGATCACTCAGATTAACAATGGACGCGTAAGCGCGTCCACCAACACGCCGCGATAAACTCGCGTGCCAGCCCCGGTGAAACCTATGACCCGCAAAAGTCGTGCAACCCGCCTCATCCTTACATGCACAGCCTTGAGCACGCTTCTGGCTGGGTGCGCCAGTGTTGGTAGCGCCGAAGACTATGTCGCGCCGGTGGCCCCTTTGAAAGGCAGCTCGGTCGCGCAAACCCAAACCGACTATACGGCCGCTCTAAGATGCGTGGCCGATGTCGCGGGCAGCCAGAACTATCCGGCACCGCGCATCGCTGTGGGGCATATCACCGACATGACGGGTGCCGATGACCTCTATCTCGGTCGCCGCCTGACACAGGGTGCAACCTTGATGGCCATCACGGCTGTATCCAACGCCGGAATGCGGGTGATTGAGCGCTTTGATACAGGCGTGACCCAAGTTGATCTCGACTTTGCCAATAACCGCCTGTTGCGCGATTCCGCCACGGTGATCCGCACGCCGCAAGAGGGCCAGATCCAAGGCGTCGACCTCTATATTGTCGGGGGCATCAGCGAGTATAATCACAATCTTCAATCACGCGGCCAAGATGCCTCGATCAGCAAGTCTGGCCGCAATGGCGGGTCAGCTTTCGCCACCAATGGCGATTATGTTGTCGATGTCGGGATGGATTTGCGCTTGATCGACGCGCGGACCACCGAAGTGATCGCCGTGAAATCCTATCGCAAGCAAGTACGTGGCCAGCAACGCGAACTGGGTGCCCTTTTGGCCTCTGGATCTGATACGATCGATATCGGTATTGGTGGCCGCAAGAATGAGCCCATTCAGATGGCCATTCGCAGCATCATTGATCGCTCGGTTTTTGAGTTTACTGCAGGGCTTTATGGCAATGATGCCGGTCACTGCCTAAGCCTCGGCCGTCAAATTGAAGCGCCGGCGGTTCGTAAGACCGCTGCGGCACCGCAAGCTATGGCACCGCGCGCCATCGCTCGGGGTGCACCAGCTCCAACTCAGACTTCCAGAATGGAACCTGCCGCCTTAGCACCCCCTTCGGTGCCCCTGGCTCCTTGGCTACAGCAATCGCGCTTGGGCCAGAGCCAGCTTGAGGCAAGTCCATCACAGACACGACCACAGTCGCCAGAATTGGATGACGGTCAATCAAACTTCGGGCAGACCCAACTGAACGCGCCCCTGCGGGGCCTTCGGGCGGGTCAATTAGATCAACCCTTCGCGCCCGGGGACCGGTCCAACAATGAGACGATGCAGGAACGTCTGCGTCGCGAGGGGAATTAGCGGCATTGTTGAACTTATGCTCGGTGGGGCAAGGGCGAAATCTTAAGGCCACCTCACCGCGCCAGTATGTAACCAGCCCGCATGGAATAAAAAGTTCCATCGGCATTCAAGAGGGAAGTATCCAGTGAACAAAAAGTCACTCTTCATCACCGCAACTGCCATCGTACTCAGCGCTTCGGTTGTTTCGTCGGCTATGGCACAACGCACCGTGATCAACACCAATCAGAACAATGTGGCACGCGCAATTGCTGAAACCAATGCTGGTATCACCCGTACGGGCGCAACCGTCGGCGGCAAAGTTGATGCAACCACTGCGGCAATTGCGAACACCGCTTCGGTAAGCACCAACCGCGTGGCAACCATCAACAACTCGCAAACCAACAACCAGTTCGTTTCCGCGACCTTGAACTTGGGCACTGCAACCTCTGCTGTGAACAACGTCCGCGACGTGACCGCAACTTCAGCTGCGATTGCTAACTCGGCATCGAACACGATCCGCAACACCACTGCTGACGCAACCAACATCAACAACTACCAAGCTGCTTCGGGTGGCGTTCAGTCGCGCCTGAACAGCAACATCAATGGTGTGACTGGCAACGTCAATCAAACCGCAGCAGCGATTGGTAACACCTTCACTGCCGATATCACGGGCCCAATTGGCACCATCAACAACACCCAGCGTTACTGGGGTGATGTGAACACCCAATTGAACACCAAGGTTGAGAATGTCAGCGGCGATGTCGTCGGCACCGCAGCTGCAATCTGCAACACCGGCACGGTGACCAGCACGAACGCAGCGTCAATCAATGCGAACAACAACCAAGCTTGTAACATCGACCCAAGCGCAACCACGAACGCATTGATCCAAAACGTTGGCGGCAAGGTCAATCTGACCACCGCTGCAATTGGCAACACCTTCTCGTTGACCACATTGCCAACGGCAACTTTGAACGTGAACAACCTGCAGCAAAACGGCGCGATCAACGTCGCAACTGCTAACTTGACCTTAGCGAATGTGGCTGGCGACATCGCTCTGACCACGGCTGCCATTGGCAACAGCTTCACCGTCTCTGGCGGCAACTAAACCTCTCGCAGGCTGAAGTTCAGCCTCGTAGACAAAACGATAGGGCCAATCTGCCACGCGGTAGATTGGCCTTTTTCTTGACTGGATATCTAACCGGCTTCAAACGTCTCCACGGCAGTCAGCAGCGCGCCAACCAAATGACGCTCTTCCTCGGTCAGGTCCGGATGCCAGATATTGAAAATCAGGACGACGCGTGTCCCCGTCCCCTGATTGCGGGCTTCATGCTCAATCGTATCGTCAAACACCCAAGCTTTGCCGCGCTCCCACAGGCGGACCTGATTGCCAACCCGGAACCAACAGCCATCAGGCACCAACAGTGGCAAATGGCACACCAAGCGTGAATTCAAAAAGCCCGTGTGCGGGGTAATCCAGGCGCCAGGGGTGAGTTTCGAAAACAAGACAAAGGGCGCGCGCCCTTCAATCGTCTCCAGCGGCACTCCATCCAAAGCTGCCAAAGTTTTCGGGCATCGCGCTGCAAGCGGCGTTTGGCGCTTGCCATCGCGGATCAAATAAGCCGCTGTCCAATCGTCAATAGAAGAAACTTGCTCCTTGCCTGAACTGGCAACCACATGAGATGATTTCTCAGCTTCGACTTCAATATAGGGCCAAAAATGACCACCCTCTTCGAGGATGGGCATCAGCTCTGAACACATATCATCCGTTGCCGCTTCAACGGCGTCCAGCCAAGGAAAGCCGGCGCGGTCATAAAACTCAATCGCGGGCAATTCGGGGAAGAAATAAGCGCGCGGGGTCGGAACATAGCGCTGCTTGCGACCGGTCAAAATGTCGAGACTATCGCCAAAGCGGCGGCTGGATCGCGCCGGATGAAAGCCGGCTTTTTCAACCTCGGCCAACAGATAATCACTGAGGCCCTGTTTCAGCTTGGCGTGGGCCTCGCGTGCTCGGTTGAGTTCAGCGGCAATCTGGGGCGGCAGGCCCGCAAGATCTGGCACCAAAACCTCTAGACGGGCATAAAAGCCCATAGCCGCCCGCGTGCGACCTAAGGCGACGAGCGCATCTGCTTTGATCAAGTTCGCGCGAATATTGCCTGGGTCTTGTTCCAGCACTTGGGTAACCGAGGTTACCTCGCTCTGCCGGTCGCCCGCCGCCTGATAGGCCATCGAGAGGGCAAGCCAGACGGCGGTATCGGCGGCCCCAGCCGCAACGATCGACTGAAACTTGGCTATTGCGGTAGCCGGATCGCCAGCCCGCAAAGCTTGCATACCCGCCTGCCCAGCCGAGTCAATTGCAGCCTGACTCATGGCTGACCCAAAAGTCGTCATCGGATTGTCTCTCGCAGCTTAGGCACGCATGGCCTATTGCCCCTTATTTGCCGCCAGCAGGGGCATAAGTTTCCAGCCATTTTTTGACTTCCTGATACCAGAATAGCGAATTCTGGGGCCGAAGCACCCAATGGTTCTCGTTAGCATAATAGATCAAGCGCGACGGCACGCCTTTCTTTTGCAGGGTATTGAACAACTCAATCCCGTGATTGACAGGTACGCGCAGGTCCAACTGACCATGAATGACCAATGTAGGGGTGTTGAAATTCGCCGCCATCATATTCGGGCTGATAGCTTGGAACTTCGCTGGGTCTTCCCACGCTTCATAATAGCGGTTTTGATTGGCCCCATAATCGGCACCGATCTGGGTATATTGATTATAGACCGGGGCGTGCGCCACCAAAGCCTTAAACGGATGGGGCCGGCCCAGCAGGACGGTAGCCAGATAGCCGCCATAGCTGCCTCCTGCAGCAATCATACGCTCTGAATCCACCCATTTTTGAGCCTTCAGATAGTCGGCCGCTGCCACGGTATCTTGATACGGCAACGTTACCCAATCAGGCTGGATCGCATCGGTGAACGCGTCGCCAAAGCCCGATGAGCCGTGGAAATTATGCCAAGTCGTGACATAGCCCCATCCCGCAAAGACTTGCGCATTCCAGCGGTAAGACCACTGATCGGTAATACCGACATGGGGTCCGCCATGAAGCAGGAACATCACTGGATACTTCTTGGAAGCATCAAAGCGAGGTGGCTTAACCACCCACATCTGGATATCGGCACCATTGCCACCGCGATAGCTGACCGAGTCCACTTTGCCCATTTCGACTTTGGCAAGCAGGCCGTCGTTGAAACGTGAAAGCTGGGCCGTCTGCCCGCTTGCGCCGTCAATCCGCACCAAGGTGGCCGGGCTGGAGAAACTCGCCTGCAACCCAACCAAGCTGCGCCCCGCAGCAGCAACCCCGGCGAAATCGCCATCCTTCGTGATACGACGTGGCGTTGCCCCACTTAAATCCATCTTGAACAGACGACGTGTTGGCCGATCTTCGGCAATGACCCAAAGCGATTTGGAATCGGGTGCCCATGTAACTTCTGCCGCAGACCAATCCCAATTGGCCGACAAATCACGCGGCGCTGCCCCGCTGGCTTGGCGATCCAGCAGCATCACCCGTTGGCGATCAGCTGCCGCAACGATGACATTAGCGTTCCAGCTCAAATAGCGCCCGTCGGGGCTGTAATGGGGCTCGTTATCGCCTGCCAGATTAGCGGCAGTGAGATTGCGGAGCGTACCGGTAGATAAGGAAAGTGCCAAGACATCCGAATTTGGGCGGGTACCGGAGGTATCGCTTTCGCTGACAAAGGCGATTTCTTGGCCATCTGGGGCGATATCATAATCTTCAGAACCCGGTGTGCGGAATTCTATCGCCACCCCCGCTGGGCGGGTAAGCGCAATAGGGTCTCCCGCATTGATGGAGATTGCGTAGAGGTGGGCCTGACGCTCATCGAGAAAATGATCCCAATAGCTAATAGGTGCCTTGTCCCAGACCCGGGCTTGCATGGTGGTAGACGCGCGATCTTTCAGGCGCTTGCCCTGTTCTTCCCACGTTTGCAGGTCAGTCCAGACCGAGCTGATGAAGGCGATCTTCTGGCTATCAGGGAACCATTTGGGGGCCGACACACCTGTTGGCACCCCTGTCAGGCGGCGTGCTTCACCGCCGTCTGGGGCAATCACATAAAGCTGATTGGCGCTGTCCGAACTGCGCTTTGAGACAAAGGCGATCCACTTTCCATCGGGGCTCCACACGGGGGACAAGTCGTTGCCTTCGCCACTGGTAAGCTGACGGCTGTTGCCCGTTTCATTGGAAATCACCCATAGAGCGGTAAAACTGCGGTCGCTATCCGCGTCAAAGCGGGTCACCGTGACGACGGAGAGCTTGCCATCGGGCGACAGCGAAGGTGCGCCGACGCGTTGCAATTGCCACATGAGTTCTGGCGTAAGCGGCCCTTTGGCGGGCGCTGCTTGCGCATCAGATTGCCCCGCCCAAGCCAAACCAACAGCCACCAGGCCCAACAAGCCCCAGTTTCCTAATTTCCCCACGTGTGCTTCCCCCAGCCAAAAACCTTTGCGATCTTTTCTAAGCAGATCACGCCTGAAAGCTAGGTCGCTGCCCATTTCGTGAAAAGAATTTCCACACAAGCTCTCAGCCAGACAGGGCCAAGACACGGGCAATTTGAGCGCCTTTCGATGTAATCCCGCACCAAAGGCCATTATGCTTACGAGAAATTTACTGCAAATCCGCACTTGTTCTCTTGGCTTAGGACCAGACGCATTCAAGCTCTCGCGCAAATTTGAGCTATCTTTGACTAAAGAAGCGGGTCAGACAGGTAGAATTTCTATGCTTTGTTTCAAAATTCCCCTTTAAACCTTCAGATTTATCGGTCCCACAACGCATTCACGTTTTGGGGACCGCCGATGAAATCTATTCTACTTTCCATGACCGCTGTTGCAGCCTTCATTCCATGTGGCGCAGCATTGGCCCAAACCGCAAAGCTTCCAACGGGCCAAGAACTCGCTTGGTCATCTGCTGCATCGCGCGTTGGTGCCTTTAAACCGCGCCCTTGGGCAGCCCGGGGCACCAATGTCACCATCGCCATCATCGATTCGGGCATTCGCCGCGATCATATCGATTTTGCCGGTGCGATCACGGGCGGCTATAATGCTTTCACCAATATGACGGGAACCGGTGCCGTTAATGACACCAATGGCCATGGCACGCATGTGGCCTCGCTTGCCGCGGCCCGCGCCAATGGTATTGGCATGGTGGGTGTTGCCTCCAACGCGCGCATTCTACCAATCCAAGTTTTCATGGGTTCATCTACGTCGGACTTCTATGTCGCGCGCGGCATCAATTACGCGACCAGCCAACGCGCTTTCGTCATGAACCTAAGCTTGGGTGGCTCGTCCATGAGCCCGACCATCCGCACCGCTTTACAAGGCGCGCAGGCGGCGGGCCTTTTGATGGTGATTGCGGCTGGCAATGAAGGCCTCGCCAATCCCTCTTTCCCTGCGCGTCACGCCTCTGAAGCTTGGGCCAAGGGTCAGATTATCGCCGTTGGCGCGGTTGACGCCAATAATGTGATCGCCAGCTTCTCCAACCGGGCAGGCGACGCCCGCAACTTCTATTTGGTGGCTCCTGGCGTCAATCTGATCGGCGCCTTTCCATCTGCACCCAACGCCTATGCGTACATGAGCGGCACATCAATGGCCTCGCCCGTGGTGGCGGGCGCTGCGGCCGTCGTGAAAAGCGCGTGGCCCTATTTGACCGCGCCGAAGGTCGCTGAAGTCCTGTTCGTGACGGCGACAGACTTGGGCGCAAAAGGCATCGACCCGATTTATGGCCGTGGCCTCCTCAATCTCGAACGAGCACTTATGCCTGTAGGTACGGTCACGACGGTAAGCTCGGCTGGCACGACCCCTCTGGCCCTAGCGCCTTCGACCAGCGGCGCTGTCGCCATTGGTGCCAAGTCACTCGCCGGTGAAGGTGGCGCGTTTGAAGGCGTGGTGTTTGACGCCTTTGGTCGCGACTTTGCCTATGATTTTGCGACCAAAGCGCAAGATTTGCGGCCAGACTCGGTCTCGATCCTTGCCACCACGCTGACGAACCGCATGCAAGCGACTTTGGCCAGCGTGGCTACCCCCAGCGGCACCTTGTCTCTGATGGCAGCCCCGGCTCAAACAGCTGGCGGCGATACCAGCGGCGGCCTCCATTTTGTTGGCAACCAAGGCCAGTCTTGGGCGGTTGCCATTGGGCAGGCCTCCCCCATCTTGGGTGCGAGCTTAACACCGGGTGCAGCGCCGACCGCCCGCCTCCTCGGCTTTGCCGATCACACCGCATTGTTTGAAGGCGTCACCGCGAGCGTTGCCAGCCAGCGGACGTCGGACAATGGTGTCAGCCTAACCTTTGGCGCGCGCTTGCAAGGCGAACACCATAAGCGACGCGGTCTGAACTGGACCCCGAATGCCACCAGCCAAGCCAGCAGCGTCGAAGCTGCCCTCAGCCGTCAGTTTGACCGCCTGAGCCTTGGTGCCAGCGTCGTGGCCATTCAGGAAACCCAAGGTCGCTTGGGTGACGTCGATAGCGAGCTGTTCGGCCTGTCAGGCCCTGCCCGCACCTTTGCCGTCCAAACCGATGCGGCTTGGGCCTTGTCTGACAAAGCCTCGCTCAGCGCCCGGATGACGCATTCGCAAACCGCCTCACAGCTGGGTGCGGGCGCGAGCTTGGTCAGCTCGATCAGCGCGACGCAAGCCACCGCCTATGCGATCAATTTCGCCCAGCGTGATCTCTTGGCTAAGGGCGACCAACTCGACCTCGCCATTGGCACACCGCTGACCAGCCGCAGCGGCATGATGAATTTGTTCTTGGCGACAGGGGCTGATTCTGAAACCGGCGCGCCCATCATGACCCGTCGCGGCGTCAGCCTCGCGTCCAAAACGCCAGAGCAACGGTTTGAGGCGGTCTATACCCGGACCTTGAGCCAAGATTCCGCCCTCGCCTTCGCCATCATGGCGCGTCAGGATGCCGATGGCATTGCGGGCAAAGAAGATCAGGCCATGATGGTCCGCTATCAGACCAGCTTCTAAACAGCGCCACGGTTCCCAAACCACAGACCCCGCGATTGGCACGTCCAGTCGCGGGGTTTGGTGTTTTTGGGCTATAAGGATTGGTAGGGACGGCCGGACTTGAACCGGCACGGATTGCTCCAACGGATTTTAAGTCCGGTGCGTCTACCTATTTCGCCACGTCCCCATCTAGGCGCTTTGTGCGTCATACGCGCTTTTTGAGCAAGAGTGTCATGATGTAATCCATCGGCTTTCTGCACGCACACTTTAGCGACTTTGCAGCGCGCAGGCGGGGTTTTGGCGGGCGCTCGGCTTGCAGTGCCAACAAAGGTCAGCCAGATTGGGCTCCCTGGGCCAGTTGATTGGCCGATTTGGTTGAAAGTTCCCCCGCATGTCGAAAGCGCTCATCATTCTTGCCGCACTTGTTTTAGGGCTATTGGCTGGAATTTGGCTGGGGTCGAGCGAGGCGATCAAGGCGACGGCGGACACGATTGGCTCCGTCTGGCTGAATGGCTTGCGCATGACGGTGGTGCCCTTGGTGGTCGCGCTTCTGATAACGGGGATCGCGCAAACAGCCTTGGCGGCACGCGCAGGCAGATTGGCCGCACGCGGTGTTGGCACCATGCTGGTGATCCTGTGGTGCTCATCCATTATGGCAGCACTGACTTTGCCCCTGATCCTCAACGTCTTCCCCATGCCCGATGGATCGGCAGAGGCTTTACGGGAGGCACTGAGCATTACCGAAAAGCCCGGACCCGTGCCGCCCTTGGGCGATTTCCTGCGCGCGATGATCCCGACCAACCCGATTGCAGCGGCCGCCAATGACGCCATTCTGCCTTTGATTATCTTCACCGCCGCTTTTGGCTTTGCCTTGACGCGCTTGCCGCTGGAAAAGCGCGCGCCGGTGACGGGCTTTTTTGAAGCCGTGGCCGAAGCCATGATTTTGGTGATTGGCTGGGTGTTGGCACTTGCCCCCATCGGCGTGTTTGCTTTGGCTTTTGTGGTTGGGGCCAAGGCAGGCGCAGAAGCCTTTGGCGCGCTGGCCCATTATGTCGTGGTCTTGTCGGCCTTGGGCGTAATTGTGTGGCTGGCTTCTTTTGCCTTGGCGGTCTTTGGCGCCAAGCGCGGTTTAGGCGAATTCTTCAAGGCCGCCATTCCGGCCCAAGCGGTGGCCATCTCCACCCAATCCTCGCTCGCGTCGCTACCGGCGATGCTGAAAGGCGTTCAGGCTTTGGGCGTGCCCGCAGCGAAGGCCGACGTGATCTTACCGATTGCGGTGGCGATCTTCCGTGCCACTGGCCCGGCGATGAATTTAGGCGTCGCGCTTTATATCGCCAATTGGTTTGGCGTGGAGTTGGGCCCTGCGCAGATCGCGTTAGGTATTGCGGCAGGCGCCACAACGACATTGGGCGCGGTCAGCCTACCAGGCTCCATCAGCTTTATCAGCTCCATCGCGCCCATATGCTTAGCCTTGGGCGCACCGGTGGAGCCACTGGCCTTGTTAATTGCAGTGGAAACTTTCCCCGACATTTTCCGCACCTTGGGCAATGTGACGATGGATATGGCCGTCACCGCGACCGTCGCGCGGCAGGATGACGATGCGGCGGAGCAATCCACATAAGACCCCCTGCCCAAAAGCCAATTTGAGGGCTATATGACAGGGATGTATATCGACGCAGACACCGCCCCCGACAGCCGAAATGAGCATGCCATCAAATTGCATGGGCCAGAGGCTTTTGCCGGCATGCGCGCCGCAGGCCGCGCTGCCGCTGAGGTGCTGGACATGTTGGTGAGCGAAGTCAAAGACGGCGTCACGGCTGAGCGGATCGACACTTTGGCGCGCGACTATGTGCTCGATCATGGCTGGATCCCGGCCTGTATGGGCTATCGCGGCTATAATCACACGACCTGTATCTCCCTGAACCACGTCGTCTGCCATGGCATTCCCGGCCCACGCCAATTCCGCAGTGGCGACATCGCCAATATCGACGTCACGGTGATTGTCGACGGTTGGCACGGCGACCATTCGCGCATGTACGGCATTGGCGATGTATCCCGCAAAGCACGCCGCCTGATGGATGTCACATGGGAAAGCCTGCAGCGCGGTATTGCTGCGGTAAAACCCGGTGCGACTTTGGGCGACATCGGTCATGCCATCCAAAGCTTTGTCGAAGCACAGCGCTGCTCGGTCGTACGCGACTTTTGTGGCCATGGCCTTGGTCGCGTGTTCCACGACAATCCAAACATTGTCCATTTTGGCAAGCCGGGCCAAGGCCCTGAATTGCGCGCCGGCATGTTTTTCACCATTGAGCCGATGGTGAATTTAGGCAAACATTCGGTTTCGATCCTGCCTGATGGCTGGACCGCTGTTACGCGCGACCGTTCCTTATCCGCGCAGTTTGAACACTCGATTGGTGTGACTGAGGACGGATGCGAGATTTTCACCCTCTCCCCTCTTGGCTTGGACACACCCCACACACTGTCTGATCCAGTTTGAGGGCCCATGGGAATAGCCAACAAGTCGAATGCCCATCTAGATGGCCATCGCGAGCGCCTGCGTGAGCGTTTCTTGCGCACGGGTGCGGATGGTCTTGCCGATCATGAGTTGCTGGAGCTGTGGCTGTTCGGTGTCATCAAGCGGCAGGACACCAAGACCCTCGCCCGCAATTTGATCACCCAATTTGGTGGCATCAATGAGGTGCTGCAAGCGCCTCTCCACGACCTGTTACGCGTCGATGGTGTTGGACAAGTCGCGGCCATCCACCTCAAATCCATTCATGCCATCCAAGTGCGCGGCAGTCAAAGCGAAATCATGAACAAGCCCGTTTTAGGGTCGTGGTCGAGTGTTCTCTCCTATCTCAAACTCAATCTGGGCGGGGCCAAGCGCGAGGAGTTTCGCGTTTTATTCCTCGACAAAAAGCTACGCCTCATCGTGGATGAAAAGATGGGGGAAGGCACGGTCGACCACGCGCCAGTCTACCCGCGTGAAATTGCCCGCAGAGCTCTGGAATTATCGGCCAGCTCAGTCATTTTGGCCCACAACCATCCGTCTGGCGACCCAACGCCGTCCAGCGCAGATATTGCGATGACACGCGAAATCATCAATGCACTCACCCCTCTGAAAGTAACGGTCATCGATCACATAATTGTAGGATCGCAAGATACACGAAGCCTTAAGGCTTTTGGCCTAATATAAATGCATTATAGCTGTATTCTATACGTGTTAGTATCCGTCAAATAATCAATTAAATGACTGGGTAATTTTGCGTATCTGAAATTACTCATAGGGAAGCTTTCTCTATGACTATGCACGCGCGTAAAATGAGTAGCACAAACACAACTGGTGTTCGTAGTTTGGTAGCTCTAGCGAAGACCTGCTCAACTAGCCGTGTTCTGAATCTCAATTCAATTGATCAGAAAGCGCTCCGGGCTAGCGACAAACTTCACACGCCCTTCTTCCAAGATCGGCTGCTGAATTGCGCGATCATCACCAAACACAGACCAAGACCCGATGAAATCGAGTATTTTCACGAAAATGTTCCCGTGGCGACCAAGATTATTTTCCCGCTCGATAATCTTGATTTGCGTGTGGGCGGGCGCTCCGTCTTTGTCAATCAGATTGGCTACTTGAATGCGATGTGCGACTTCCTCGGCAAGGATCAGCTATTGTTGGACGCGGATCTGACAGTCCTAGAGCTTTTGAACGAACTGCCCTCGCTTGACCCCTTCTTGGTGCGCGAACAGCTTAAGCGCCACAATTTCACCCCGTCCGACGATTATTTCGCGATTACGCCGAGCGACACCGCCCGCCTTGAGAAATTCGCCTATAATGAAATCCGCGAACTGGTGACCCTCGCTTTTCAGTCTGGCGCAGAGGCTGGCGGCGAATTGGTCAAGCGCATGTCGAACGCTATTCTCGCAACCAATGCCGACCACCGCTTGGCACCCTTGCAGATGACGCTGGGTCTAGAAGGCGAACAATTTCAACGGGGTATTTTCAGCTGGAAGGGTTTTTTATATTATAAGTGGCAATTCCTAGAGACCCGACCAGAGCTCTATAAAGTGGTCGCCCAGATGCAATCGATGAAGATACGCGGTTGTGTTGATCCCACAGTCGGTTATCTGGTGGGCACGGTTCGTGGCTCCATCAAGACACGTATCCAAGAAGCCATCGAGCGAGCGGGCGACATCCTGTCCTTATACGATGATGGGCTCTCCGGCCTAACCAAAAAGGGCAATGCGGCAGAGTTCCGCAGGTTCTTGCTGGAAGCGCCCGGCCTCTTCATTGAATTGGGACATGCCATGGGCATGATCTCGCATATCGTTTCTTACTGGCGCTATCAATTCCGCCCAAACCAAACCGAAGTCACCAATGTTGAGGAATTTCTCGACCTCTTGAAGGACTTCGACCTTGGCCTTTCCCCGCGGGAAGTTCGATAATTTGTGCAATTTATTCTGTTTTTTCGGCAGGCGGCCTGCACAAATGTAACCAAGGTTTACGAAATCTCAATTGGACTTGACCTATCAATTGGCCGCAGGACAAATGCATTTAAGTGTGCGCCAGTTGGAATTTTGGGGTGAGTGTCCATGAGTGGCGTAAGAAGCTTAGCAGCACTAACCACTACTGCCTCAACCAGTCGGGTGTTGAACCTGCATCTGGTCACGGTTGAGTTTGCCGATGATTTGGCGCGGGTAAGCTCGCCTTTCTTTTTCGATGCTGTCTTAAATCGCGCAATCATTATTAAGCACCGGCTGCGCAGCGACGAGACCTATCTTTTGAGCGATGGGACGACCGTTGCCACCAAGATTATGTTCCCCTTAGATCGGTCCGACTTGAAAGCCGGGGGTCGCTCTATTCTGGTCGGCCAAATGAGTTGGCGCGCGACGCTCTGTGATGTGCTGGGTGCCACAGAGGCTGAGCTGGAAAAGGACTTTGAAATCCTAGAGATGCTCAACGAATTGCCTTCGCTCGATCCATTCTTGGTACGCGAGCAATTGCGCCGCTATCACCACCATCCAGCTGATTGCTATTTCGCCATCTCGCCCGCCGACAATGCGCGGATGCAGACCTTCACCTCCAACGAAATGGCCCCGCTGATTGCGATGGCGTTTGGCAGCAAAGATGGCAGCATTTCCCCTGAGCTGGTGAAGAAATTGGCCGATGCGCTATTATCCACCAATGCCGACTCGCGACTGGACCCCTTGCGGATGACACTCGGCCTTGAAGGCGAGAAGTTCACCCAAGGCATCTTCAGCTGGAAGGGCTTCATCTACTACAAATGGCAGTTTTCCGAGACCTTCCATAAGCTGACACGGATCAGCACGGAAATGGACCAGGTCAAAATCAAAGGCCGGGTCGACAAAAATATTCGCGAAGAGATCGATGACCTAAAGAAGTCGATCCGCGGTCGCATTCGCGATAGTGCCAAGAGCTGTCAATCGGTGTTGTCGCTGTATGATGATGCGTTCCGCGACTTGGTGGACAAAGGCAATACAGCCGCATTCCGCAAATTCCTGCTCGACGCGCCCGTTCTCTTCATCTCGCTGGGCCATTCGATGGGCATTATCTCGCACATTTCGTCTTTCTGGGCATATCGGTTCAATAAGGACAAAGAAAAGAATGTTGAGGTTCAGGAATATCTCGACATCCTGCGCGAGTTTGAAAGCGGCTTGGCCCCCAAGCGCGCAACCATGGTGACGTGGTAGGCCTTTAGAGCCCAGCAAAGCGCATTTAATTCAGGGATGGATCGCCCAAGCCCTTGGGCCGGATTTGCATCACACCTAAGCTTTGGCGCGCGCTACTTTGCCATAGGTTGCGAGTGCGGTCCGCAGCGCGTCCCCAATTCCGACTTGGGTCACAGGCTTTGCGACATGCAGATCGGCACCGGCCGCGAGGGCTTCGCGACGATGATTTTCACCTGCATTGGCGGTCAGCATGATGATAGGCGTAGGCTTTGCCCCAGTCTTGGCCTCAAGGGCGCGAATTTCTCGCGTCGCGGCGACACCATCCTTGACCGGCATTTGCATATCCATAAAGATCACGTCGAAGGTTGCTGTTTCAAACGCCTCGACGCCCTCTTCACCATTGATGGCAGTGAAGAATTCGGCCCCAAAAGGTTCCATCATGAAGCCAAACACTTGCTGATTTAACAGTTGGTCTTCAACCAACAAGACGCGCAAATCCTTGGGAATGTCGCGACAAATCTCTGCGGGATCCTCGTTAGCATAGCTTGGCACCACTGCTCGGTCGTGGGCCAACGGCAGGTCAAGCGTGAAAACGGAGCCAATTTCCGGTGTTGATGTCGCCTTGATGGTTCCGCCCATTAATTCGGTCAGGGATTTTGTGATCGCAAGCCCAAGGCCTGTGCCACCGAAGCGACGGGTAATCGAATTATCAGCCTGTGAGAAGCGCTCAAACAATTTCTGACTTTGCGCTTCGTCAAAGCCAATGCCGGTATCTTCCACATCGACTATCAGCCCAGACCCGAAGGTACGGGGGCTTGCGGTCACCTTCACCCGGCCGACGGATGTAAACTTCACCGCATTGGACACAAGATTAGTGATGATCTGGCGCAGACGAACTGGATCGCCGAGGAAGAGCTGCTTCTCTGGCAATCTATTGTCAAACGCGAGTTCTAGCTTTTTCTGTGCGCAGACACCGGACATCAAGCCGATGACTTCTTGAATGAGCAGCGAAACATCCAGTGGCACCGCTTCCAATTGAAGCTCGCCTGCTTCGACCTTGGTTAAATCGAGAATATCCGACAATTGACGCTCTAGGTCCTTGCCGGAGGAGCGGATCAACTCAACCATGCGCTTTTGACGATCATCCAGCGGCGTATTGGCCAAAGCAGACGCCACGCCAACGACACCGTTCAGGGGCGTCCGTAGCTCATGGCTCATATTTGCGAGGAATTGGGTCTTCGCCGCATTGGCGGCATTGGCTTTAACCGACAAGTCGCGCAAATGCTCCTGCTGCGACTTCAAATGCGTGATGTCCGAGAAAGTCGAAACCACAAAGGACGGCGTTTCTTCAAACGGCTCGAACAAGGGACTGGCGGACAAGTGAAGCCATTTGGTGCCACCATCGGGGTCTGGCACGCCAACGACTTCATTGCTAACAGGAATACCGCTGCGCAACACTTCCAGTGCCGGAATTTCGTGCGGCAAGTAGGGGGTGCCGTTTTCCCGCATGCGTTGCCAGCGCAGATCATTTGGCATCATGCCGAGCAGCGTGTCCCGCGACATGCTTAAGATTCGGCAGGCGCTCGGATTAGCTTCGACGACTTTCCCGATGCGGTTCTTGATCAACACGCCTTCCGACATGGTTTCAAGAATAACGCGTGCATGATCTGCCTCGCGGTTCAGTGCTTCATTGGCCTCGGCCAAAGCCAGCGCATCTTGGGTTCGGCGCGTGATTTCAAGCTGGCTGACCACAATTTTGGCCAGTGCCTTCATGTGCTCAATTTGACTTGGCGTGATCCCCCGCACTTTTTGGTCAATCGCGCATAAGGTTCCCAACCGCAGGTCTGGCCCGACAATCAAAGGGAAGCCGAAATAGGCCCGGATATTTGGATCGCCTAACACCAGCGGATTGTGGGCAAACCGCTCGTCCTCTAACGCATTGGGGATGATCAGCGGCTCATCTTCCAAGATCGCGTGCGCACAAAAGGCGCTCTCCCGATCGGTCTCACACGCATCTAAGCCAACGCGTGCCTTAAACCATTGCCGCTCCGTATCGACCAGCGAAAGCAGCGCAATCGGCACGTCCATGATGCTGGCCGCTAAGGCGACAATCGTATCCAAGGATGGATCCGGTAGCGTATCCAAAACTGCGAAGTCAATTAACTCTGCAAGGCGCTGGGCTTCGTTATGGGGGGTAGGCGCAGCCATGGTCTATCCTCAAAACACAGACCTCAATCATCTCACAAACCTTTTAAAGGAATGTTAGTGCAGCAAAAAAATCCACAATTTCTCGGAGTTTGATCAGATTAGAACTCAAATTCAAAGCAGATGTTCAAATTACTAAACTTGCCTTCAAACACGACAACAAAGTCACGCCCAAAGTTTCACCTTATTTTTACTCGGCGGTTCTAAAGTACATCTCTGTGCTTTCGCGCAACATAGAATTGGTCAGAGTTGATGGACACTCAAACAGCTGGATTTGCCGAAGTCGGCCTGAATCGGGCGAAAGAGCTGAAGACGCGACTCGCCGTGGCCGCATTCTTGACGCTTGCTAGCTTCTTTATCGTTGGGGGCTATGAGCCATTTGTCTGGCTGGCTGTGGTTTTTATCGGGCAGGCGCTCGACTGGTTCACCTTCAAACCCCTCCGCCTGAACCCAGAACAGACGGTCTCACGCGGCCGCATCATTGGCTGCATTTCGATCGTGACGATCAATGCCTTCGTCTACACCAGCATCGCTGCCATTTTGTGGGCAGAAGGCGGCGAAGCCGGCCGCATCTTCGCAACCTTGATTATTTGCGGCGCGCTGTTGCACTCCACCTTGCATGCAGCCCGTTCTACTGCCTTGCTGGCTGCGTCGACCTTGCCGATGTGCCTCTATCTGATCGGACTGCCGATTGCGTCTTGGCTTTATTTTCAAATGGAGACGGCGACTTCGACAGTGATCCTGATTGGCTCGCTGGTGTATCTTGCGCATTTGGCCATCATTATCCGCCGTTCCTATGAATTCACCGACCAGCTTGTGCGGGCCAATGATGAAGCCCAAGACCAAAAGAAGCGGGCGGAAAGCGCCAGTCAGACTAAGTCAGACTTCTTGGCAACTGTGACGCATGAAATTCGCACCCCGATGAATGCGGTCATGGCCTCTGCCATTCTGCTGCGACGTACGAAATTGACCAAAGCCCAGAGCGAGCATGTCGATATGCTCAATGATGCCGTCGATACCCTGCTGGCACTTTTGAATGACGTGCTCGACATGTCCAAGATCGAAGCAGGGAAAATGACGGTCGAGCGGGTCGATTTCCAGGTCATCGACGAATTACAAGCGGCGGTTCGGATTTGGGACCCGCGCGCATCGGACAAAAATCTTGAGCTGCGCTTTGCAGCTACGCCGGACTTCCCTAGTGCGATCAAGGGTGATCCGCTGCGCATCCGCCAAATCTTGTTCAATCTGATTTCTAACGCTGTGAAATTCACCGAAACGGGCTTCATCGACGTCTCTGCCCGTACCTGCACAGATGCCAAGGGTCGCCCAGCCTTGGTGCTGGAAGTGGCCGATACGGGTTGCGGGATTTCCGCTGCTACTCTGTCACGCCTGTTTGCAGAGTTTGAGCAAGGCAATCAAATGATTGCTCGCAAAAAAGGCGGTACGGGCCTCGGCCTCGCCATCAGCCGTCGCTTAGCCGAATTGATGGACGGCTCACTCGATGTCCGCAGTATTGAGGGCGAAGGCTCGATCTTTACGGTAACACTGCCCTACGACTTGGCAGATAGCCAAAGCGCGCAGGATGAGGACGAGGATGTAGAACTGGATGTTCGGCCCTTGCGCATTCTTGTCGCTGAAGACCATCCAACCAATCAAAAGATCGTTAGCCTCTTCTTGTCGACTATGGGGTGGTCGTTGGCGATGGCCAATGATGGCGTAGAAGCCCTCGAAATGGCTGCAATCGAAGAGTTTGACGCCATCCTGATGGATATGCAAATGCCCAACATGGATGGCCTTGAGGCCACACGCCGGTTGCGCGCCGCATCTGGCTATACCCAGCACGTGCCCATTATCGCCCTTACAGCCAATGCGATGGACCACCACCGCGCCGCCTTTATGGAGGCCGGTGCCGATGCCTTTGTGCCAAAGCCATTGGACCCCAATGTCTTGATCCAAACCATCCTGACGTGCGCCAAGGCCAGCATGGCAGATGTGACGCACGCACAGGCGCAACCGCCAGAACCTGCCTTAGCACCAAATCTGTCTGCACCAGCTTGGCAGTTAGACCTAAATCTCGCTTGAGGCTTATGCTGTCGTCCCGTGGCGGCTGCAACAGGGCGCTGAAAAAGCTTGCCGTCTCATCCATCTCTCCAAAAAGCCTCCACATTGCCTCCATCTCGGGCGCTATTTTCAGCGTCATACACCGCTTGGACCAAGTCCAGCTGGCGCTCCTGTAGGGCCCATCGGCTCTACCGCCTGGCGGTGAAATGAGAGAACGACAATGAAAAATGCGATTGCCCTTGGTACCCTCCTCGCCCTCGCCCTGTCAGCCGCCCCTGCCTATGCCGAAGGCACCTTCACAGGTTTCTACGCAGGCGCTGAAGTTGGCGCGGCCCGCAGCGACACCAAAACCACCGTGACCCCCGCGACAGGCGCAGCCGCCACCCGCACCAGCAAAAAGACCCAAGCCGATCTGGGTGTGTTTGCCGGCTATGGATACCAATTCGACAATGGCTTCTATTTGGGTGCCGAGGCGAGCGCTAATCGCCCCACCGCCCAGAACAAAGCGGTCACCCTTGGCGGCGTCTCTGTCCGCGAACGGCCACAATATGATCTCGCGTTCAAAGGCGTCGCCGGGTTGGGCATTAGCGACAGCACTTTAGTCTACGCCAGTGCCGGGGTCGCGCAAGTTAAGAGCAAATACCTGTTGCCAAACAATATCACCCGCAACGCAACCTCCAGCGGTCGGGTACTTGGTGTGGGCGTGGCGCAAGCTTTCGGTGACAATATGATCGGTCGGGTCGAGTATGAGAACACCACCTTTGACCGTAAAAGCTATGTGACAGCGGGCGCGCCAACCGTCGCCTATAAGCCAGCCTCCAACCGCGTTTCCGTTGGCTTGGCTTATAAATTCTGATCCATCACCCGGCCTTGTTGTCTTACTGAGTCACCGCGCTCGGGTAGGGCAACCAGCACGTGGAGATTGGACGGACCATTGACGCCCCCCAAGGTTATATGGCTCCATCCAATCTCCACATAGTCGGGGTAAGGTATAGCTTAGACCAACCCGTTCAGCCTTCTAAAGGTCGCCATGGAAAATGCTCTGATCCTGATCGTTGAGGATGAACCCAATATCGCCGAAATCCTCGACGCCTATTTTCAGCGTGAAGGATTTCGCACCGTCCGTGCTGGCGATGGCGAAACTGCCATTCTGCACCATCGGATGTTGTCGCCCGACCTCGTCGTGCTGGACGTCAATCTGCCCAAGAAGAATGGCCACGAAGTTCTCCAGATCATCCGTCAATCTGCTGACACACCGGTGCTTATGGCTACGGCCATGGGCGAAGATGTAGAGAAGCTGGGCGCGCTTCGCTTTGGCGCAGACGATTATGTGGTGAAGCCTTTCAATCCCCTTGAAGTCGTCGCACGGGCGCAAGCCATTCTGCGCCGGGTGGCGGCAGGAGAATCCCGTTCCAAAATCGTGCGCGCCGGTTCCCTAGAAGTGAATTTGGAGACCCATAGTATTCGCGTCTTGGGCCCTCACGATCAGTCAAGTCGGCCGGACTTGACCCTGACCGAGTTTCGACTGATCGCCCACATGGCGCGTGTGCCGCAGAAGGTGTTCACGCGTGCTGAATTGTTGGATGCGTGCCTGCCCGCCGATGGTGACGCCCTAGAACGCACGGTGGACAGCCACATTAGCAAAGCCCGCCGAAAGCTCGAACAAGCGGGGGCGGAGGGCTGCCTCGAAGGCGTTCGCGGCCTTGGTTATCGATTGATCGCCTTATGAAGTTTGGCAAAAACTTAAGCCTTCGGGTCCAGCTGATACTCGCTATGGCGGGCTGTGTGCTTTTGGCGGTCGCCTTTGGCTATGGCGGGCTGAACCTGTTTGGTGAATATCAGGTCACGCGCGTCAAGGCCGAACTGTCGCCACAGGCACTTTCGGCCATCACGAAGCTTGAGAAGAATCAACTGCCTTCGACCGATGAAATGAAGGAGCTTTTGGCAACGGACGACAAAATCGGTCAAACAATTTTAGATCAGCAAGACTTTGCCCTCCTCGTCTTGAGTATCGTGGCCATGTTGGTGGGTGGGGCTGCGGCCATGTTTCTGGCCAACCGCATTGCAGCGCCCTTGGACGGTGTGGCGACAGCCCTGCGATACCTTGCCGCTGGCGACCTATCCGTCCGCGCAATTAGCCGTAGCCCAGGCTCTGCGGAAGCCTCCAAGCTTATCACCGATTTCAACATCATGGCTGACGCCTTGCAGCGATACGACCGTGAACTGACCGAAGGGGCAGCAGCCATTGCCCATGAACTTCGGACGCCCTTGACCATCCTGCGGGGCCGCTTGCAGGGCATGAAAGACCATGTGTTTGAACCCTCCGAAAAAGAAATCTCCGGCCTGATCCTACAAGTCGAAGCCCTTAGCCGCATTGTCGACGACTTGCAGACTGTCAGCTTTGCCGAAGTCGGTATCCTAACCCTGCATCGAGGGCCGATAGATCTGGCCAAAGTGGTGGGCGAGCTGAGCCATTTTGTAGCCCCCGAAATCAAAGACGCCGGCATGCGCCTCAACTTGTCTTTGACACCTGCCCCGGTTTTTGCCGATCCGTTTCGCGTGCGCCAAGCAGCACTGGCTTTAATTACGAACGCCTGTCGGCATGCGCGCTCAGGTGGCGTGATCGACATTGATTGCGGTCTCGTCGGCGACTTTGGAATCATCCGTGTGATGGACCGCGGACCCGGCTTAAGTTCTCTAGCGGTTGAAAATGTCTTTCGCCTGTTCTGGCGGGAGGACCCGTCCCGCGCCCGCGACTATGGCGGCAGCGGCATCGGCTTGTCGGTGGTTGAGGCCATCGCCAGCGCGCATGGCGGCAGTATTACCGCCAGCCACCGGGCAGGTGGCGGTGCGCAATTTGAGCTGCGCATCCCGCAAAAGCCCGCCACCCCTGCGCCAATCGTCCATAAAGGCTCCACACAAGCTCCATAGTCAGCGGCAAAATCAAAAGCGTCGGAGGCGATCCCGTCTCACCTGCTTTGGAGTTTGCCATGATCACCTTTTTCACCCTTTCCGCATCGTCCTTGCTCAAGAACCAGCTGCCAGTGCCAGCCCCTCAACTCGCCGCCGGACGCCGAGTCCGCGCTGCTATTACAACGGCCTTGGTTGTGCCCCTCGTGCTTGTCAGTGCCGCCAGCCAAGCGTCTCCAGCGGTCTCGGACATCAAGGGGGATTGGGTATTGGATGACGGGAGCGCTGTCGCGCGCGTTGCGCCCTGCGCTTATGCACCAAGCCGCCTGTGCGCCATCGTTATTCAAGAAATCTTGGCCCCCGGTGAAGAAAGCGCCTTGAACCAAATCGTGGTGCGCGACATCCGCCCGACCAAACAAGGCCAATTTTCCGGCCAGTATCAGATTGGCCCGCAAAAGACCTTGCCCGCCACCATCAATATCCGCAGCGCGACTGTTCTTGAGATGAAAGTCTGCATGGGCATCTTTTGTGACACCATCAAATTGGTTCGTAAAGTGTGAGGGCGACAGCCGCATGCTCCTGCCGCCCGAAAAGGCAGATCATAATGGAGGCTCCTGACATCATGGTGTCAGTTGGGTTGCGATAGAGGTCGAGAAGAGGCAAAAGGAGGCCTCATATATGGACGATCAAACCTTGGAAATCGTAACCTTTAAGACCGTTTCAGATGCTTCACCCGATGCTGTGTTGGTGGCCGGCCAAGGCATTCTGCCCTGGTTACACGCACAGCCGGGCTTCCTTTCTCGTCATTTAGGGCAGGCTGAAGATGGTCAATGGGTCGATTGTGTGCGCTGGGAAACAAAAGCCGACGCCTTTGCGGCTGCAGACGCGATCATGAGCGCACCAGGGGCAGCGGCCTTTATGGGCGTGATTGAGCCGGGTTCGGTCGTGATGCGTCACTATCACGTCACCTTAGCAGCCTAAGCATGCGCCGGGCCGATCGCCTCTTTGCGCTCATTCAAGCGTTGAGAGGCGGTCGCCTGCGGACAGCCAGATATTTGTCTGAGACTTTGGAAGTGTCGGAGCGCACGATTTATCGCGACGTGGCCGACCTTGTCGGCAATGGCGTGCCAATCGATGGCGCGCGCGGCGTGGGATATTTATTGCGCGATGATTATTTCTTACCGCCCTTGCGCCTGAGCCAACTTGAAAAGGAAGCACTGACTTGGGGCGTCTCCTTTGTGGCGGCCCATGGCGATGAGGCAATCGCCACCGCTGCCCGCGAACTACAAATCAAGCTGCAGGCCTTAGACCGCTTTCACATGCCCACAAGCCGTCAACCCATGGTTTTCGCCGCCAAACAAACATCAAGCGCCAAGTCAGACTTGAAGCTTTTGCGTGAAGCGACGGCCAGTCGGCACAAGGTCCTGATGCGCTATCAAAGCGGTGCCGACTGCCTTTCCGAACGGATCATCTGGCCTCTTAGTTTGGAGCATTGGGGCAAAGTTTGGACACTCACGACGTGGTGCGAAACCCGCGATGCATTTCGCACCTTTCGATTGGACAGGATCGAAGCTTTGACCTGCCTTACCGAACGCTTCACCGCAGAGTCTGGCAAGACCATGGCCGATTTCCTTGCAAGCCTTGAAGAAACAAAAAGGGCTTAAGGGTGGATCGCAAAATCAGCGCCATGCGGAACCTAGGCCCGACCATGGCAGCGAACCTTGCCAGTATCGGCGTCCACACGAGTGCGGATCTGCAAAGAATAGGTGCCGTAGAGACGTTTAATCGGCTGCGCCTGATTCAGGGCCGCCAGATAAGCCGCATTGCCCTCCACGCGATGTTTGCTGCCTTGGTCGATTGCGATTGGCGCGCGCTGCCAGCCGACATCAAAGCTCAGCTCGACCAAGAAGCCGGGCTCGCGCCTAAGCCACGTCGGCGCGTTGGGTAAGCCTCTGCTAATTGCTTGCCCTTGACTGGCGAACCTTAAGGCAACCAATCACACAACTGTAATAGCCCCATAGCCGCATTTCGCTTTCACCGATAGAAATCACCTATTAAAGGTAGCGTTCCACGGTTTGAGGCCAATTTGAAATGATCAGTTTATTCTTAGCAGGCACTTTGATTGCCCAAGCAACTTCAGACGTTACCACAACTCAACAGCCAGCAAGTCCAACCGCGGCTGAGACTAAAACCAGCGACCAGGCGACAAAACCGCCCCAGCAGGTCGATACGATTGTCGTCACGGCGCGCGCCCCAACGCGCGAAAGCCGAATTGACCGCGTCGTCTACGACGTTCGCACCTTGCCGGACGCCCCAGCCTCTGCGGCAGTGGACGCGATTGGGCTGCTGCCCGGCGTTTTTGTGGGGGCCAATAATCGTATCACCATGGTGGGCGGTGCCTTTGTAACCGTGTTGGTGGATGGCAAGTCCATGCCAAGGGCCGCAGCACTGCAGATCCCGGCCAATCAAATCGCCCGCATCGAAGTCATGTCCAATCCCCCTGCGGAATTTGCTTCCAGCGCGCAAGCCGTGATCAATATCATCACCAAAAAGGCCCAAGAGGACGACAAGCTTGGTGGCACTCTCGCTGGCAGTATCAATACGATCGATAATCAAGCGATGACACTCTCCTTCAATAAGGGGATGAAGCCTTGGAGCTTTAACGGCTTTCTTCGCGTGGCAAACGAAGAGGAGGCCTTTTGGTCACGATCTGAAGGCGTTTCTGGAACGGGTGCCAATCGGGAGCTGGAATCCGGCATCGGCACCGGGCAACTAACCGCAACCAACGTCAACGTGTCGCTTCGCGCTGTCCGAAAGCTTTCAAATACAAATTCGCTGTCGCTGAGCTCGAGCTACTTTACGGGGGAATTTGCGTACGAACAGGACAGTATCGAAACCCGCACTTTGGCCAATTCTAGAAGCGTTTTTCCAATTTTCGGAAGAAGTTGGTCTCCCGCATCCCTTCAATATCATTCAGTGGGATTCAATTCGGAAAAAGAAGACAAGTACAAATTCGATGTTGACCTCACCTTTAGCGATAACTTGAACAAGTCCAGCTACCAAAGTCAAAGAGGGGAACAATGGTTTTCAAACCGAGAGCGTAAACAAGAACGCACTTTAGAATTTGAAACCAGCTTTGAGAAAACCTTTAGCGCGGGTCGCGTTCTGTCACTCGGAACAAGCTATAAGAATGAAGACTTTGAATTCGCTTTCTCAGACCTTGGCTATGTCGGTCCCAGCATCATTCAAGCAAATCTCTTCAAGGCCCAACAACGAGATCAAGCTGCTTATGCGTCCTTTCAGTTCAAGCTCGGCAAATTTGGCTTTCAACCGGGGCTTCGCGTCGAAGACACCGAAATTGATTGGACCGATGGCGCGGGCCTGCTTTCTGGGACAACCTCCTATCAACGCGTGCTGCCAAGCCTATTTATCACCCGCAACTTGGGTAGCGTCGGTACGCTGAAAGCCAGTTATAGCCAAGGCACAACACCGGGTTCCTTGGCCGAGCTCAGTCCATTCCGCCGCGCATTCGGTGTGGATTATGCGACAGAAGGCAACCCAAAGCTGGAGCCTGCTGATCGTCAGACTTTTGAGCTGACCCACGAAGTTGAAAAGAATGGCGTATCGCTCGTCACCACCGCCTTTTATCGCGATACCAAAAATGAACTTACGTTCGGGTCGCGGCTGATCGAGAATAATGTAGTCCTCGCGACAAGCGTCAATCTCAGTCGATCAGAGGCTACGGGTGTCGGCTCAACCTTGAAAGGCAAATTGGGCAAGAAGCTGACCTACAACTTCAGTTGGGAAGTGAGCGAAATTTCCTTCTCTGACCCCCGGGCCGCGACCGGCCAATCCCGCGTGGAGGAAATCCAGTCAAATGGGAAGGCAAGTATCGACTACAAGCCAACCCCTAAAGACCAGTTCGTCTTCTCCACCACCTTCAAAAGTGATGAGTATAGCTTAGGATCTATTGAAGAGGGCGTATGGACCAATTCAATCCAATATACACGTCGCTTGCCCAAAAAGGTGTCTTTGGTTGTGACAGTGACCAATATCGGCGTCGAAACGGACCGCCGAATCCGATCCTTTGGGCCAGACTTTAGCTCCGAATCCCGCAGCTCCAACCCTTCACGGGCGTTGAAGGTTGCTCTGTCGAAAACATTCTGAGTCGGGTTATGTTAAGCAGGGCAGCACCCCCTTACCACCTCGACGCCAAGCCAGCCAAACACCAAGCTTTTGGCATTTACGACCGACTGCTTAGCCTTTGACACTAGCGGGGCGCATATTCGGGGGCTGCATCAAAGTCGGCCGACGTGAAGGGTTTCGCGCTGAACAGGAAGGGATAGTAATAGGTTCGAAGTTGGGTGTGATAGGCCCGAATGCGATCCTGATAGTCCCATAGGGCGGACATGTCGGTGCCAGCTATCCGGTACAGGGCTCTCTGGATTGCAATTGGTGGCAAGGCCAGAGCGACAAGGCCCGCACGGGCTTCGCGCTCCACAATCCCAGCTCGATAAGCGGTCGACAAAGGCTCAACCTGCTGATCACCCAAATGCTGGAACGCATAATACCATTTCCATTCAAAGGGACGCTGCATGGGCGGCGAAGTCGCATATTCCGGATAGAGTTTGTAAAAGCGCTGCAAGGTCGCATCGCGATCTATATCCCAGGCATCATGCACCGCCTCGCGGTTCTCGCGCATAATGGCCGCCCCGTCCGGGATTGGGGTGGCTGCATTAATGACCAGATTGGAACCGGCAGGCGCAATCAAGGTAATCACAAACCAGATGGTGGCCAGTACAGCTGCGTTAGTGGGTGAGCTACCCGCACCCTTTGCGACCCAAGTCGCAATGAGGGTCCAAAACCCAAGCAAGGCGAGAATGAGCGCGGTAAACGCGATCGTGTCGCCGATTCCAGCCCCACTGATTAGGGCACCGCCCCAAAAGACGACAACAAGCACCGAACTGACCAAACCAAAACGGGCCGCAACACGGGGAAGCCAAATGCGCACCCACGCCTTTGGAACGGCCTGCAAACTCGATAGTCGCCCGGCCTCGCGCTCTCCCGACCAAAGATCGTAGAAAAGCACGACCAGAACTAAGGGCGCCAAATAGATCAAGACAAAGGCAAAATCGAAACGACCCGGTAATGCCAACTCTGGGTTTTGGGCTTCGTTCTCATAAATTTGGCCCTCCAACGCCAAAGCCCGAATACGCAAGATAGACGGGGCAATATCGCGCTGGCCGAGGGCGGCAAACGCAAGGGCAGACGGCGGGTCCCAAGTCGGGTGAAAGCGATAATAGGCCGCGTCGCCCGCATCGGTAGCAAAAACCTTGATCGCGGCCGTATCTTTCTTCTGCAAAGCGACAACTTCGCTCATTGCGGCCTTTTGTCTGGCTACTTCCTGCAAGCCCAAACCGACGGACAATGCGGCCAAACCCGCCAGAAGTGCAATGGCCCAAACACTTGCCCTTTGGCGCATGAGGAAATTGATTTCACGCCAAACGTGTTTCATAGCGCCCTGCCCTCCAGGACGCGCCTACTCCAGACGGCCAAAACCAACATGGCACCCAGCCAGAGCGAAAGCGTGAGGATTGGGGCGAGCGCGGCAGACAAGCGCTCTGCAGCGCGGGTGGGCTTGAATACAAAATCTGGCACCTTGGCCCAATTGTCGGCAGCAATTCGGGTGCGCTGCTCGGCCGCCCGATCCTTGGATCTGGCTGCATCATCGGCATGGTTCAGTTTGTCACGATGCAGCCCGTTCAGATACTGCACCATAGCAAAGCGGTGGGCTTCGCTTTGCTGCAGGAAGCGTAAATGGGTCTCAAGGTCGGTCCCCGCCCCGGCCATTGAAACAAGGCGCACGGCAAGGGCCGGACTTAGGATCGACAAACCAGACACAATTTGACTTTGTGTCCGTTGAACGGTGGCGAGCTCAACAAAATACTTATCAAATAGCCGCGAGGTCAGCGCTTCACCCTCGGCAGAGACAGCCCCCCGGAAGTTGAAGGGCAAATCCTCGACTTTGGTCACACGATGTTGGGCCAAAATGCGGGCCTTAAATGCGGCGAAGAACGGATCGTCAGGATTGTGACTATCGCCCAATTGGCGCAACTCGGCTTGGATCGTCAAATCTGTGGTGGCTCGGCTGTCTAAGGGGGCAAGACGGCTTGCCAATTCGGCGGCCCCGCGTGGGGCGACAATGGCGACAAAGCACCAAATGCCGATCAGGCTTAACAATGCGCCCTGCCCTGTTTGGGCGAGCGCGGAGGCCGCAACAATACCCACAACCCAGATCAGCACATAAAGTCCATAGCCGAGCCCAATCATCGCTGCGGCACCCGCTTCGCTCGGCATAGCCAAGGCCATTAGGAATAGGGCCAGCCAAGCTGGTACCAATGCAACCAGCCCGATTGAGCCAAGAGCCAGAGTCTTGCCGAAGATGAGATCCCCCGCTGTGACACCCGAAGACAGGAGGAGCCTTAGACTGCCACGCGCCCGCTCTCGCGTGATCATCGAGAAGCCCAGAAAGATCAACAAAAGCGGTGCAAGGGTTTGGAGCACAAAGGCCGGCGTCAACTGGCCAAAGCGCATGAGGCTCGAGTTCTCGCGCACCGCAGAAATGGTCGCACTATTCTGACGATGACCTTCCAAATAAAGCGTCGTGCCGCTGAAGGGATCAATGCCCGGGTCAAACCCGGCGAGCGTGCCAATCGGTCGGAATACATAGCTGCCG
>JAJTGP010000291.1 GCA_021299265.1 Hyphomonadaceae bacterium
ACAACCCCATTTCTGTGCCAAAGGTGCTGACGGGGAACAGTCAAGGCACATTGGTCCGAAATTGTTAGGCTGGTGGCTTCCTTGAAAGCTGGCACGGTCCAGCCATCAACAATAATGCGCAAACTAGCTGCCTACGAACGCCAAAATCAGCTCGACCTCGCTCTGCAGGAAATTGGGCGCGTTGAACGAACTCTATTTATGCTCGATTGGCTGGAAAGCCCCGCTTTGCGGCAGCGCTGTCAGGCAGGCCTTAACAAAAGTGAACAACGCCATCAGCTTACGCAGGCCATTTGCACCTTCAAGCAAGGCCGGATTATTGACCGCACCCACGAGACCCAACAGTTTAGAGCATCCGGGCTTAACCTCATAATCGCAGCAATCGTCTATTGGAACTCGACCTATATTGCGGACGCTGTCGCGTATCTGCGTTCCAGCGGTGACCACATCCCCGATGAATTGCTCGCCCACATATCCCCCGTTGGATGGAACCACATTGGATTTTCTGGCGATTTTCTTTGGGATCGCGCAGCCATAAGCGCTCTGAAAGGCCGCAAACCTTTAAATATAAGGCCGAGCTACTTAGCCGCGTAGCAAAACCGGCACGTTCCGCAACCGTTCTTCCTTAGCGTTGTTTACGGAACAATGGTTGCGGTGACCTCATTCTGAAGTGTTGGGCCTCCCTCGTGCGATCCCGAATTTCACCTTGTCTTCCAATTCGCAAGGCATTCTTCAATGCGTGGTGAGCTTCACCTTTGTTCAGGCCAATTTGGGCGCGGCGCTGCATATCGGCCCAACCCCATCATCGTTGCGATTTTGGCCAAGTTGGCGAAAAATTACGAATTGGTTGGCCGTCTTAGTGCATCAAAATCATCGGCTTGAGCGATCATGCGGCTAATCGTCGAACGGTGAACACGAAATAGTCGAGCAAGATCTGCTGCGGAACGGCCAGCTGCTAGCATTTCCATGATCTCGCGTTGTTGGGTTGGCGACAACTTCCGCTTGCGGCCTCCAGCATTGCCCCGAACTCTTGCGGCTTTAAGGCCTTCATTGGTCCGCTCCTTGACCATGGCCCTTTCAAATTCTGCAAATGATCCAAGCATTTGCATCATCATCCGGCCAGCGGCCCCTGATGTATCGATGGCTTCGGTAAGTGAGCGGAAGCCTGCACCTGCTTTTTCTATCTTCTCCAGAATCCCCAGAAGGTCCTTTAAACAACGGCTTAAGCGGTCTAGTTTCCAAACCACAACAACATCTCCCGAACGCAAATGATCGATCATTGCCGTGAGTTCTGGCCTATCCCAGCGCCCGCCAGACGCTGCCTCATGGAAGATACGCTCGCACCCGGAGGCCTTGAGGGCATCAACTTGGGCTGTCGTATCTTGGGTCTCAGTTTTTGAGACGCGCGCGTAACCGACTAACATGCACAACCCTGTTGCCAAACAAGTTGGTTACGCAACCGCTTTTCGCAACACCAAAAGCTCTTGGGTTCAGCCTTTGCCTTTTTGTTGCGCAAACGATCGTTTGCGCAACACGACGCGCGCCACAAGATGTTGATTTGAGTGAGAGTCGTTATGCTGTTCGTCTTTGCTCCAAGTCAATACGGTGCTCAATACCGAACTCAACTACTACGCAACAGTCGAACGCAACATATATCTTCCACCGACATTCTCAGTTTTGGCCAGAATCGCAGCGACGATGGAGTTAGGCCCAGTATGACGGTTCAATATGACCGAATGTTGTTTATCCTTGATCCTATTGGATTGGACGCCAACGCGTTGGTTCGTCAGCGCGTCACGGTCAAGGAATTTCCATACGGGCGTGTTGAGATCAGCTTCAAGGGCCGCCCCCTTCCCTATCGCATATTCGACAAAGAGCGGGTGGTCACGCAAGGCTCAATTGTTGAGAACAAACGGCTTAGCGAAGTTCTCAGCGTGATCCGCGATCAGCAATTGAGCAAGACGAGCACGCGCAAATCGGTTGGGCCAGGCCGCCAAGATCAGGCCAACGGCATCTTTGGCGTACGCAAGGCGGCATACGATGACCAGTTGCGCGGGGGATCATCTTCGCCATCAACCGATCAGGTACCAGCAGTTCGCGTCAAGCGGGTCATTTCTCAGGTTTTGACGTTTCAGCATGACAAGGTGCGCTACACTTTGGTTGGCACGGTCGACAGAACCAAATTGATCGGTCGAACTATCGAGGTTGAGACATGCGTTGACGGAAGCGTAGTGGCTTGGCTGGACGGGCAACAGCTTCTGATGCGGGCAGAGCGGGTCCCCAATCTTCAAATGGAGCGTCTGCCCCCGCCGCGTCGGGCCCGAGCAGCTTAGCTATATGAGGAGCAGCAGCCCGGCCCGTCGCCGCGCCTGTCACCGCCCGCGCCACCAACTGTGACATTTCGTATGTGCGCATCAATGTGACATTGCTATCGAGAGCATCTCAAAGCGTGGGGCACGTGCTGATTTTAAGGCAAACTCGCAACTGCATAGCCTAGCAAACAAAAGCGCTCTTAATCTAAAATCTGCTTTGAAAACAGAACATTTGGGTAAGCGCCCCACGCTTTGAGATGGTCTCCCAACTGGGCGTGAAAAAGTCGTTCTAAACATATGATTTAGAGCCAGTTTTACACATTTTCTTGATTCCAAGAAAATGTGAACGGCTCTAGCGTTCGCCAGTTCTGCGCCATAAGCCTGCGAGGTTCGGCGGCTTTGAGCCGCTGGGCCCGCGCGGCGGTCAACCCATTTCTCAAGGTCAGACATTCTGATTTGTTTATTATGTTTTAAAGTGCTGGATCGCTGAAATTGCGATCATACCGGAGAGCGAGCTTGCTTGGACCAACATCTTCATGTCCAAGCAGCTTGCTGGTCTTTGCATCATTGAGGGAGGGCCCGCTAGAGCGCGACTTGTTTCCTTGGAAACGAGATTGCGCACAAACTCTATGATCTGGGGCCAGTTTTTTACTATTTTTGATTCACAAAAATTGTGAACGGCTCTAGCGGGTGCCAGTAACCGTTAAGCGCCTTGCTTCAAGTCTGACGATGCCTGCTTCATCGGTAGGCATCTGAATTTGCACGGGCACGAACACACCGTTGGTAGGCGCAAACAAGAAGCTTAAAGTGGCCGCATCCATAGGGTCGGGAAAACCTGCAATCGGGGTAAAGCGCACCGAACAACGTATCGCGCTGCCCTTATAGCCTGCCAAATTGACATTCTGATTGCCAGATGGGCTTAAGGTTAAGTCAAACCGTGTCCGGCCTTCCAAAAAGACCCGGACAGTTTGGTTGCACGGGTTCGATGCCACTGTCATCATAGAGGCGATCATTGTCACCTGATCGACGGTATTGAGCTTTTGCGCAGCTGTTGCGGGCGGCACGCCCATGCCCGTTGCAGGGGTTGCAGTTGTAATGACGGCGCGATCTTGAAAATCAACATTCACAATCCGGTTTTTAGAGCCGCCTTGATGGCGATAGGTCCGCGGGCGCAATTTGCCATCCGATGCCACAATACCGGAAACCGAATAGTTGAAGTCTTGCCTTTTGCCGGCCAATTGCCGGGCAAGGCCGGTTAAGAAATGCGAAGCGGTGCCACGATAGGTGCCGCCACTGAAGCTATAGCCATAGGTCGCAGTGCCAACATTGATGCCTTTAGCGATCAATGCATATTGAATTGTGACGCTTTGCAAATTTCCAGGCCCAGCTTCTTGGGCGTGAACAGGCCCAGCTGCGCCAAGCGTGATCAAAGTAAAGAGGCTCGTGGCTAACTTAATCTTCGACAACATTTTATCCTCGTGAGAGATATCTCAATTCAGCCTCGCGGCAGCGCTTTAACGCATTCATTATGGCGCGAGCTATTAAATGACATGGCGTTTATGAACCTTGCCTGACTTGACTGTGCCTAAATCACGTTCACCCGATGGTTTCAAGCCCACCCATATAGGGTTTTAAAACCTCAGGCACCCGAATGGTTCCGTCTTCTTCTTGGTAATTCTCCAAAACCGCCACCAAAGTACGACCAACTGCCAAACCAGAGCCGTTCAAAGTGTGGACAAAGCGGGTTTCCTTTCCGCCCCTCGGCCTGCAGCGCGCATTCATCCTGCGGGCTTGGAAGTCTCCACAATTGGAACAAGACGAAATCTCGCGATAAGCGCCTGCCCCATCATTCTGGCCTGGCAGCCAGACTTCCAAGTCAAATGTCTTTTTCGCCGAAAAGCCCATATCGACCGCGCACAAGAGCATGCGGCGATAGGGCAGGCCAAGCGCTTCCAATATGCCTTCGGCGCATTTAGTCATGCGCTCATGCTCGCCGTCCGAGGTTTCAGGTGCGCAGACCGATACCATTTCTACTTTCCAAAACTGATGCTGGCGGATAATCCCGCGCGTGTCGCGCCCCGCGCTTCCCGCTTCTGCGCGGAAGCAAGGGGTGAGCGCTGTCATCCGCAGCGGCAGGGTTTCATCGTCAAGAATATCGCCTGCCACAGTATTAGTGAGGCTGACTTCGGCAGTCGGGATCAGCCACAATTGTTCGCTGGTTTGTGCTGTTTCCCAGGCATCACCCAAAGCCGAGCGCGGCGAAACACCGTCGGCCACAGCTTTTGCCATCCGCGCGTCAAAATCTGGCACCGCCTCATCAAACTTGCGACCACGACCTTCCATATCTGCGGCGAAGAATTGGTCGTCCTTAAACTTGGGCAATTGGCCGGTGCCATACATGGCTTGATCGCGCACGAGGATGGGCGCGCTGGTCTCTTCATAGCCATTTTTCTGGGTCTGCTGATCCAACATAAACTGCCCCAGCGCACGTTCGAGCCGCGCTAATTGGGGTCGTTTGCGGGAGGGGGCGAAATCCTACGCTAAGGCTAGGACGCGCTTGGCATAGTCCCGAAGTTCGCCGTTTGGGCCGACATAGCGGTAGAGTGTGACCCGTCGAATGCCGAGTTCGGCGCAGAGCTCGGCAACGGAGGTGTCTCGTTGGGCCATGGCGGCTTGGGCCAATCGGACTTGGGCCTTGGTCAGCGCGAACTTCCGACCGCCTTTGCGGCCCCGGGCTCGGGCTGCCGCAAGCCCCGCCATGGTGCGTTCACGGATGAGGTCACGCTCGAACTCGGCAAGGGTCGCAAAGATCCCGAACACAAGCCGACCGGTCGGGGTCGTCGTGTCGATCTGTGCACCATGGCCAGTGATGACCCGAAGGCCGATCCCACGATCATTGAGATCCTTGACGGTGTTGACCAGATGGGTGAGCGAACGGCCGAGCCGGTCCAACTTCCAGACGACAAGAACATCATCAGGTCGCAGCGCCTTCAGACACGCACTCAGCCCGAGTCGGTCATCGCGTGAACCTGAAGCCTGGTCTTCATAGATATTGCCCGCGTCTACTCCGGCTTCCAGGAGGGCGTCGCGCTGCAGGTCTAATGACTGGGAGCCATCAGCTTTCGAGATGCGGGCATATCCGATCAGCATGTATCTTGAACGACCGTTTGGGTCAGCGGGTTGACCGGCTTGGTTGTCGGAGCTGAAAGGGTATCTCAACACGCATCATAAACAAAGCCCCGCAAACATGCCCCTGCCCAGAAAAGGAACAGCCATTGCCACGTCGTGTCACGCTCACGAACCGGCAGAAGGAAGCCTTGCTCCGCCTGCCTTTCACTCAGGCAGAGCTGCTGGCTCATTACACGCTCAGCGACGAGGATCTGGTGCATATCCGCCAGCGCCGTAGAGCGCACAACCGGTTCGGATTCGCGCTCCAGCTTTGTGTGCTGCGGTTTCCGGGGCGGGTTCTGGCACCCGGTGAGATGATCCCGGAGCCGGTCGTTGCCTTTATCGCCGCCCAACTCGGTCTGCAGGATGCCGAGGTCTCACGCTATGCTGCTCGCGAAGAAACGCGTCATGAGCACCTGGCCGAACTGAGGGCGATTTACGGACTGAGGACCTTTTCCGGACGCGCTGCGGGGGAACTCAGGGCCTGGCTACAAAGCGAGGCAGAACTTGCAATCTCCAATGAAGACCTGGCACGCCGATTCGTTGGGCGGTGCCGCGCCACCTGCACAGTGCTGCCAGCAATCTCCACCATCGAGCGCTTGTGTGCCGATGCGCTGGTCGAGGCCGATCGCAAGATCGAAGCGCGGATTGCAATCAGAATACCTATTGCACTGCGCGAGCAGCTGTTGGCTTTGCTCGAGGACACGGTTGAAGGCCGGGTGACCCGGTTTGTATGGCTGCGCCAGTTCGAACCGGGTGCAAACTCATCTGGTGCCAACAAGCTGCTGGATCGCCTTGAGTATCTGCAAGCCTTCAAAATGCCCGATGATGCCCTGGCTGAAGTGCCAGAGCACAGGCTGACGCGCCTTCGCCGCCAAGGCGAGCGATACTACGCAGATGGCATGCGTGACCTTCCTGACGATCGCCGATTTGCGATCCTCGCTGTCTGTGTTGTTCAATGGCAGGCGATGCTTGCTGACGCCGTGGTCGAGACCCACGACAGGATTGTCGGACGGCTCTACCGGTCTTGCGAGCGCCAGTCCCAGGCAGGGCTCGCTGCAGCTGCGGCCAGCGCAACAGCAACCTTGAAGTCGCTAGCCAGCCTATGCTCAAGCATGATCATGGCCCATGACGATGGCGATCCAGTCGAACTGGCGATTTCTGATGCGGGCGGATGGGACGCCTTCAAGGCCATCGTAGCCACAGCCCGCACGATCACTGAAGGGCCAGCCGACGACCCGCTAGCGCATGTAACTGACGGCTATCACCGGTTTCGTCGCTACACACCAAGAATGCTGCGGCTTCTGCGTCTCCATGCTGCCCCTGCGGCATGGCAGCAGCGCGCCAGACAGGCTTGACTTCTTGCGGCCAGGCTCGAAGTGGCATCGTCATTTGAAGTCTGCTGATCCGGACGACTATCGTCTGTGGGAAATCGCCATCCTGTTTCATTTGCGCGATGGCTTGCGTTCGGGCAACCTCTGGCTGGCCCAGTCGCGGCGGTTTGGCGACATGAAACAGGTTCTGGTCTCGCAGGCTGCTGCCCATCAATGCGCGCGCCTAGCGGTCCCACTTCGAGCCGACGTCTGGATCGCTGAGCGCCAAACCCGGCTTGAGCAGCGACTGGCTGATCTTGGTCGTGCAGCACGTACCGGCACTATTCCCGGCGGGGCAATAACTGACGGCGCTCTCGCGATCGAAAAGCTAGATGCTGCAGTTCCTGAAGGAGCAGAAGACCTGGTCCTCAATCTTTACAATCAGGTTCCACCTGCACGGATTACCGACATTCTGATCGAGGTGGACGATGCGGTTGGCTTCAGCGAAGCCTTTACCCATTTGCGAACCGGTGCGCCCAGCAGTGACCGGATTGGCTTGCTCAACGTCATACTGGCGGAAGGCATCAATCTTGGTCTGCGCAAGATGGCCGACGCAATCAGCACTCATACATTCTGGGAGCTCATCCGGATTGCGCGCTGGCATGTGGAGGGCGACGCCTATGACCGGGCATTGGCCCGGGTGATCCAAGCCCAAGCCAATCTGCCGATGACCCAATATTGGGGCATGGGAAAATCGGCCTCGAGCGATGGCCAGTTCTTCCCTGCAAGCGAACAAGGCGAGGCGATGAACCTGGTCAATGCCAAGTACGGCAACACACCCGGCCTCAAGGCCTACAGCCACGTCAATGATCACTATGCCCCATTCTCAACCCAGTTGATTCCAGCCACCGCCAGCGAAGCGCCCTACATTCTCGATGGGCTTCTGATGAATGAAACCGGCAGAAAGGTCCGTGAGCAATTCACCGACACCGGGGGATTTACAGATCATGTCTTCGGGCTCTGTTCCATTCTCGATTTCAAGTTCTGTCCCAGAATCCGGGACCTGCCGTCACACAAAATGTACGCTTTCTCTCCCGCCAGCGTTCCAGCGAATCTGCGACCCATGATCGGCGGCAAGATCAACCAAGCGCTCATCGAAAGGAACTGGCCCGATATCTTGCGGATCGCAGCGACTATTGCCGCCGGGGCCATTGCGCCAAGTCAGATCCTCCGCAAGCTTGCATCCTATCCACGCCAGAATGAACTGGCGACAGCCTTGCGCGAAGTCGGGCGGATCGAGCGCACCTTGTTCATGATAGACTGGATCCTCGACGCCGATCTCCAGCGCAGAACCCAGCTCGGGCTCAACAAGGGTGAAGCCCATCACGCTTTGAAACGCGCCATCAGCTTCCACCGGCGGGGCGAGATCCGTGATCGATCATCTGAAGGCCAGCACTACCGGATCGCCGGCATGAACCTGTTGGCCGCTATCATCATTTACTGGAACACCGCCAAACTCGGCCTCGCCGTTGCCGCAGACAGCGCCAACGGCAAACCGCCCAAACCCGAGCTACTGAAACACGTCTCGCCGCTCGGATGGGAGCACATCAATCTCACCGGCGAGTACCACTGGCCCAGCCCTTAGCGTAGGATTTCGTCCCCTCCCGCAAATGACCCCAGTAGGGCCAGTAAAGATGATCGCAATACCTCGCACGCGTTCGTGTGTCACTCTTACTCAGATGCGGAAGCCCTCGTCTCCAAGCGTGACACCTTGAAAACATTGGACCTCTATGAGGAAGATTGGTTTGACTGGTGCTTGGCGCAAGGCCCAGAGGTTTTGCTTCAAACCCAAGCACTCCTAATCGCCTCGACCATTGATCTAAGTCATAGCGGCAACACACCCATTTGTCGTCGCAAGCAAGAAGTTGCCGATACCCTTGCTACCCGTCTCCAATTCGACATGACCAAATGGTGGGTGCCAACTTCGGACTTCTTCATGGGGCTAAACAAGGCCCAGATCGCAGATGCGATCATGGAAAGTCCTGCGGTTTTGGAACTGCCAACGGCCAAGGATCGTGAGGCATTTGCGGCAAAGCTTGCGTCCGAGCGTAAGGATGAGTTGGCACTGATGGCGGCGCAGACCCTCGATGGCACTGGCTGGTTGCCGGACCGCTAAACTTGACGATGCGATCGATTTCGAGATCACCGAGGAAGGCCTTGCTGCATTGGCGGAAGCCGAGGCAGTAGAGCCAGATCTTCAATTAGTGGGTATCGCGGCGGAGTAGCGGGCTCTTGCGTCTTTTCAACCAACATCGCTGGGCGCTGGATGATCGGCGCGCAGCTTTCAGATTGTCTCCTAGCAAGTGAAGCTTTGATATGTGTTTGATTTAATCAACTTCCAACATCGGTGACTTGACTCCGACTCAACAGGCAACAAACCATAAGGCTTCAAGCATCACATCGGTCGCAACGTTCGTTAACTGCAGTCAATGACCGCAGGAATTGGTGCGGAAGAAGGTCGTAACTCACGCTGAGACTGCCCTAAAATTGCTCAAGGTTGGCTGGGCTTCTGACAATTCGAACAAAGACAGGCTTGAGACGCCGGGTGCAGATGTGTAGTCAAACTGGCATGAAAAAAATCGTCACTTACCTGATTTTGAGTACCACCAAGTGGCCGGTCTTCCTAGCGAGCTCTGGGATCATTCTGGCCCTAGTGTTCGCATTATTAAACCCAGCGGTGACTGAGGAACTCTCTTTCGGTGCGAGGCTGGCGTTTTGGTTGTTTCAAGTTAATGCCCTGTTAGTGCTGATACAAAGCGCTCAATTGGCTTTGCAGAAGGCAGGTCCGTTCTTTAAATGGCCCAAAATCATACAGTTTATTCTATCCGGACTACTTGGTGCGACTTTATTTGTCCCGATTTCCTTGTTCTTGGACCAATCAGTCGGACTAGACGAAGTTCCAACAAACTTCGTTCAGGTATGGCCCATCAAGTTGCTGGAAGAGTTTAGTCTTGTGACACCACCGGCTGTTGTTGCTTGGATTGGGCTCAATGCTATCCGCAGCTGGCGCGGCATCTCGCTGGGAGAACCCAGCGCCAACCCGACCATAGACCGGTTAACAATGGGGGACGCTTCAAGAGGCGTCGTCACAGACGAAAGTCCGTCCGATCGTCTCCCTCCGTCAGCGCCTTTACCTGCCTTTCTGGAGCTGGTACCCAAATACCTAGGTCGAGATCTTGTCGCCATTTCGGCTGAGCTTCACTATCTGCGCGTCTATACCAACCTCGGACAAAATTTAATTCTCTATCCATTTGGACGGGCAGTAGAAGAGTTGGAGAGCTCCAGCTTTCTTGGCGTCAAAGTACATCGAAGCCATTGGGTTGCCTATGGCCATGTGATCCAAGTCAAGCGAATTGAGGCGCAATGGAATGTGATTACCGATACCGGCCTACGGGTTCCAGTGAGCAGGCGCAGAGCTGCAGAGGTTTCAGACCTGTTATCCAATAGATCACGCGCTGATTGGCCTGAAGCTGGGGCCTAAAGCGAACTCACTTACTATCAGCCAATCTGTTCCGCGCCCTTTAATTAAAGGCTGGCGGCCATCAGCAACATTTCCGATTCTAATCCGGCACGACACCTGAGTCAGTCATTTGGAAGAGCGAGTCGGGACACTAAGTGTCGCAAGCTTGATTTGCCGATAATCCCGAAGCTTAATTGCAGATAGTATTCTTTGGCCTGAATTTCCTATGGCAACCTTCTCGAGACCCTGACTCTTTCAAACAACTTGCATCGCAAAGAGCTCGCAGGCACCTAAGCGCTCAGCCGTGCACATAATGACGTGCTCCCCCGAAATCGGTCCACGGTAAATTAGAGTTTTCCAGTTATCTGGCCCAGTGCTGGGGAGGAGTGGAAAGCGATGACCCGAAGGGCGGCGCAGCACACGCGAGCAAATTTACGGACGCGCAGAAGGCATTTATCTTGAAGCAGGGCGCAGATGGTGTGCCGGTTGCGGAGATTTGCCGGCGGGCTGGCATTAGCCAGGCGACCTATTTTAACTGGAAGAAAAAGTATGATGGTTTGCTTCCAACTGAGATCAAGCGGCTGAAGTTCTTGGAAGACGAAAACACAAAGCTGCGCAAGATTGTTGCTGACCTGTCGCTCGACAAAGAGATGCTTCAGGACGTTATCCGGCGAAAGCTGTAAGGCCTGATCGCAAGCGTGTGCTGGTCGCTGAGGCTTGTCAGGAATGGAATATGTCGCAGCGGAGAGCTTGTGAAGTTCTAGAAGCAGACAGATCGACCATTCAATACAAACTTCGGCGATACGATCAGGCCAGTCTGGAAATGGCGATCAAGGAGATTTGCGAAACGCGCGTTCGCTATGGTTATCGACGCATACATGTGA
>JAJTGP010000147.1 GCA_021299265.1 Hyphomonadaceae bacterium
CCAGAATTTGTTTGATATTCTTTACGCGTCTGCCGGTGACTTGGCCGGAGGACTTGCCAAGAGAGCGCATTACGCGGGCCTTTCAGGCTGCCCCAGTCGCTGGCCTCGTGGTCGGGATCATTGGTGCACTCACCTATGGTCTTGCGATGTGGCTGTTCAATGGCAGTGTCCATATCGCAGCAACTTTGGCGGTTGCTTCGCAAGTTCTTACGACAGGCGCATTCCACGAAGATGGCTTTGCCGATTTCTTTGATGGAGTTGGGGGAGGAAAGACCGTCAGCGAACGCCTCGCCATCATGCGAGATTCACGCATCGGCACCTTTGGCGGTGTCGCGCTTTTGCTGGCGATCATTTTGAAGATCTTCTTGGTGGCCGAGATTGCCCAAGCTTGGCAAGCTGGCCTGTGCCTGATCATTAGTGGCGCTTTAGCACGCACCGCCTTGGTGCATGTGATGACGCTCCTAAAGCCTGCCACGGACGATGGAATATCTGCTTCTGCGGGACAACCCACCGCCACTGAAGCAACCACCGCCACCGTGATTGGCGCGGTAATTGGCGGCGTGAGTGTCATCCTCGCATTTCAATTGGGCTTTATTGGCCCAGCCATTGGCGCGGTAATCGGCACGATCTTGGGTGCCGGGGCCATCGCCATGACGGCCCGCAAGCATTTAGGTGGGCAGACGGGTGACGCCTTAGGGGCCAGTGCCATTGCTGCCGAACTTGGCGCACTGGCCGGCATTGTTGCCCTGATCCCAGGTTTTGGGCCCTAGTTTGGCTGAACCCATCGCCACACCCTGTATCAAAGTCTGCTGTGTAGAGCCGCAGTCAGGCCTTTGCCTTGGCTGCTACCGTACCCTGCCCGAGATTGCGCAATGGATGCGATTTACGCCAGACCAACGCGAGGCGATCACGGCCGAATTGCCCAGCCGCCGCGACCGGCTGGACCCGATCTATCGGACCCAACCTCAATAAAACCAAAATAATGAGCGCTTACATCCGCTCGGGTGCTTCGATCCCAAGAAGATCGAGCGCGATCAGCAATTGCGCCAAGGTCGCTTTGGCCAAAGTCAATCGCGACGCGCGCACGTCCGCCTCTGCTGCATTCATGATGGGACAGGCGGCGTAGAAGGCGGAAAACGCCCCAGCTAAGCTATAGGCATGGTCCGCCAAAATATGGGGCGCGCGCTTGTCATAGGCTCCGCGCAGGGCATGCTCGAACCCATCCAGTACCAAGATCAAATCGCGTTCTGCGCCTTCAAGGTTGACCACTGGCCCCGCGGCAAAGCCTGCTTCACCGGCCTTACGCAAAATCGATTTGATCCGGACTGCAGCATAGAGGAGGTACGGTCCGGTCTTGCCCTCAAAGCTCAAAAACCGATCCAGATCAAAAATGTAGGACGTGCCGCGGAAGTTCTGCAGATCGGCAAACTTCAAAGCCGCAATGCCAACTTTGTGCGCGATGTCGGCGCGTTCGTCTTGTGGCCAGTCTTGGCCGACGCCTGCCTCATCAATCTTGGCTTGGGCTTTTTCTTGCACCTGGGTGATGAGGTCATGCAGCTTTAGGACGCCGCCTTCGCGGGTTTTGAACGGCTTGCCATCCTGGCCATTCATCGTGCCAAAACCGATGTGATCGAGGCCATCACGCGGCATGTAGCCAGCCTTGTCTGCCGCACGAAACACGGTTTCAAAGTGATCAGCTTGGCGTTGGTCCACGCAATAAATGATCAGATCGGTTTGGAAGCGCTTTACCCGGTCGACAATGGTTGCAAGGTCGGTTGTGCCATACATGGCCGAGCCTTCTGACGAGACTACCAGCAGAGGCGCAACATTCGGCCCCTCGCCGCCATCTTTCTTCGGCACCATTTTGTCGTGCACAAAGACAACCCGCGCGCCTTGATCGTCTTGCAACAGACCTTTGGCTTCCAAGTCTGTGATCATGTCTGGAATCAAAGGGTCTGCATCGCTTTCGCCCAACCACAGATCAAAGGTCACACCAAGGGCAGCAAACTCGCGCTCCAAAGCCCCGCGCGAGACCGCGACAAAATGCTGCCAAAGCGCCCGATAGCCGGGCCGGCCTGCTTGCAGCTCGGCCGTGGCTTTACGGGCGCGGTCGCGCGCTTCCACATCAGTTTTGGCTAAGGCAGCAGCGGCGGGATAAATGCGCTCCAGATCGGACAACTGAACCGGGCTGGTTTCAGGATAAGGGCCTGTAAAGTCGGCATCGAAATAAGGAAGATCGGGCATTTCTTGGGCTAAAGTGGCTATCAGCAAGCCCATTTGAAAACCCCAGTCGCCAAAATGCGCATCGCCCCACACCTGATCGCCGCGAAAGCGATAGAGCCGCTTGATGCTGTCGCCAATGATGGTCGCGCGCAAATGGCCGACATGCATGGACTTGGCGACATTCGGCCCCGCATAGTCGACAATGACCCGGCGCGGCACCTCAACCAGTTGCGCACCCGCACGCTCATCTGCGGCAATGGCTTCGGCTTGGGCGACCAAAGCGGCATCCGACAAGGTGATGTTGAGGAACCCGGGACCAGCGACTTCCACACGCGAAACACCGGGGTCTTTGGCCAGCCTTGCGGCGACTGCGGTTGCAACCTCACGCGGGTTCTTGCCCGCCTGCTTGGCCCCAGCCATCGCACCATTGCACTGGAAATGGCCGAACTCTGCCTTTTGGGCGCGCGCAACTGCACCCAGATCCCGGCTTAAGCCTAGATCAGCAAAGGCATCACCCAGCTTATGGGCTAATTGAAACGCAAAATGGGTCATGGGATTGGGCCTTTAGCGCGGAACGCCTGCATCCACACGGAAGCGCTTGCCATTGCGGTTGAAGTCCAATTGCTCCGGCGTCAATTCAAAGCCGACCAGCACCTCAAAGTTCGCCCCGGCGATATCCTTATTGGCGCGAGGAATTTCGATGGTGATTGGCAAAGACTTTAGCGCGACCCGGTCAGAACCTGCGGGCACAGCGACGCGCTGGGTATAGACTTGGCGGCTGATGACGGCGATGTCCTTGCGCGTGACGGTCACCCAATAATTGGCATCCTTATAGGCACCCTTGGCCTTTGGGCCCTTGCCAAACGCCATATCCATTTGCAGATTGATGGTGATGGGATCATTCCCGACATAGCGGCAATCGGAATTGACGTTCAAAATCTCGCCCGTATAGCCGACATTTTCAAACCGCTCTGGCCCGTCGAGCTCCACAAAGCGCTGCGCATCATAGAGAACGCGCACAGCTGGGCACGGCCCAACGTTTGCCACGCCCGTATCGCTGCCAAGGGCTTTGGCCACCCCAGAAAAGAAGCCGCGCTTGCGGGGCGGGCCTACGGGTGCATCCAAAGTTTCGGCATCACCTGCTTTGGCCTCGACCGCAGGCTTTGCTGCCTCTGCGGCTGGTGCGTCGGCTTCTGACATCGGCGGCGGGGCCTTATTGCGGCCATCGCGATTGCCCATGAAAGGCAAGGACGAGCAAGCGGCAAAAAGGATGGACGAAGTGATCACAAAGGCAATAGCTTGGGGGCGCATGTTGCATTCCACAGAAGAAGCGAAGCAGACCATCTTGGCACTGCCGCAATTATAGACCATGTCTTTAGAGGTCAGTCTTGCTTCAAGCAACGCAATGCGGCGCCAACAAGGCAATGCCACCGGAGAAATCATGTCGGAAGTTACAGCCCCTACCCTTCGTTTGACGATTTTGCTCGCCGCGCCGCGCGGCTTTTGCGCCGGTGTGGACCGCGCAATCCAGATTGTTGAGCGCGCGATTGAGAAATGGGGTGCCCCTGTCTATGTCCGTCACGAGATCGTCCACAATGTCCATGTCGTGGAAAGATTGAAGCGTTTAGGCGCTGTTTTTGTTGAAGAATTAGACGAATGCCCGACAGACCGCCCGGTGGTATTCTCCGCCCATGGCGTGCCGAAATCGGTGCCGGAAGAGGCTTCGCGTCGCAATATGATCTATGTGGATGCCACCTGCCCGCTGGTCTCCAAAGTCCATGTCGAAGCCCAACGGCATTTTGATGCGGAGCGTGAAATTGTCTTGATCGGCCACGCAGGTCACCCCGAAGTCATTGGCACCATGGGCCAATTGCCCGAAGGCTCGGTGACTTTGATCCAAGATGTGTCTGAAGTGGCGGATTTTGCGCCAAAAGACGCTAAAAAGCTCGCTTTTGTCACCCAAACCACGCTGTCGGTCGATGATACAGCCGAGATTGTGGGCGCATTACAGGCCAAGTTCCCCGAAATTTCGCCACCCCACAAGGAAGACATTTGCTACGCGACGACGAATCGCCAAGAGGCGGTCAAAGCGCTGGGGGCCAAAGCTGACCTCCTCTTGGTCATTGGCTCAAAAACCTCGTCCAACTCCATCCGCTTGGTAGAAGTGGGCCTTCGCGCCGGGGCGAAAGCCGCCCATTTGATCGATGATGCGCACGGGATCGACTGGTCGTGGTTTGACGGCATCTCCACTTTGGGCCTAACCGCCGGAGCCAGTGCGCCGGAGGATTTAGTCGAGGCGGTGATTGCGGCCTGTCAGGCGCGCTTTGCCGTCACCCTGCAGGATGTAGAAGTGACGCGCGAAGACGTCATCTTCAAGCTACCGCGCGTGGTCGCGACGGCGCAGGACTAAACGCCGACTAATTCTCGGGCCAAATTCTGTAACACCCCCCTCCCCAAACCACCGCGCGCCCGCTAAGCAGGGGGCGTGCGGTCCCGTAGCTCAGCAGGATAGAGCAATCGTTTCCTAAACGATGGGTCGGGGGTTCAAGTCCCTTCGGGACCGCCAGTTTGTGATCTCGATTAAAACCAATAGCCACCCGAAATTTTCTCTGCGCACGCAACTTGCAGAAAACTAAAACTCGTTCAAAATCTGAGATTGAATTGAGTCTTTGGAATTTTAAGCGTGATGTTTCAAGATCGAAATAGTCGGGGTTTCGCGGGACATTTGGTCCGTGCACTTTGGCTCACATTCTGTACCCTTGGCCTTATTTTGTTAGCCGATGTGGCGCACGCGCAAAAGGCAAACGCGCCAGCTGCTGACAGAGTTGCAGACCTGTCACTCCACCCCGGGCCGATCATTCTAAGGCCACCTGGTGGGCCTAAAGTCCAGACAACGAAGCCAAGTTCGGTTTGGCCGTGGGAAACAACCGGCGAGACGCCAGACCCCGCCATCCGCTTTGGTCGGTTTGAGAATGGCATGCGCTATGCCATCCAGCGTGATGATAATAAGGAGGGCGAAGTTGCCCTGCGCTTTCGGATCGATGTTGGCTCAGCCTTTGAGGAAGATCACCAGCTCGGCTATGCGCATTTCTTGGAGCATATGGCGTTTAACGGCTCGAAAAATGTTCCCGAGGGTGAACTCGTAAAACGTATGGAGCGATTGGGTGCCGCGTTTGGTCGGCATGTGAATGCCTCAACAAGCACGAATGAAACCATCTATAAATTCGACCTGCCTAAGGCGGATGCGGGTCGTCTCGAGCTTGCCCTCGATCTCTTCCGCGAAACGGCGGATCGATTGACCTTAGCCCAAGATGCGATTGATCGCGAAAAAGGCATTGTCTCAAACGAGCAGGTCAGCCGCGCGTCGCCCATGGCAGACAGGTTCAGGGAACGCGAAAAGCTATTATACCCCCGTGTGCGCGACACGCATCGAAGCCCGATTGGGACCATTGCAAGTATTGAGGCAACAAGTTCGGCAAGCCTGCGTGCCTTTTATGAGCGTTGGTATCGGCCTGAACGGGCCATCCTCGTAATTGTTGGTGCAGTCGATGTGGATGCGACCGAGGCTATGATTAAGGAGCGGTTTGCAAGCTGGAAGCCCGCGCTGGACGAGCCAAATCCACAAGAGCCAAGCAAAGGGCAATGGGAAGAAAACAAGCTTGCCGTCTTTATTGATCGCTCAAACACCCTGCCAGAAGAGTTTGTCCTTGAAGCCGAGCGCCCTGACCCTCGGCTGTTTGAGCGAGGATCACGGGAAGAAGAATCTATAAGTTCCAATGTGCGCATGCTTGCCGTTAACATCGTGAATCAGCGCCTTGGCTTGGCCGCAGAGCAAGGCGATCCGCCACCCTTTCTGTCAGGCTCCTATGGTGGGCCATTTGCCGCGCCGATGAATCACCCCGGTATGGGCTGGCGCGCCCAACTTGATTTCGCGCCCCGCAATGGGGACTGGAAAGGCGGCCTAAAGGCAATCGCGCTGGAGATGCGGCGTGTCTTGCAGGACGGGATCTCACAGGAGGAAAGAGATCGTGCCATCGCAGATTGGTTGCGTGAAAGGCCCACAAGCGGACTTCCTGACTTATTTGAAGGTACTCGGGGGAAGGCAGAGAGCATTTTGCGGGCGCTGACCTACAATTGGACCCCGAAAGCAAAGCAAGATCGTGCCACTGTGCGGGCACAGCGCTTGCGTGAGTACGAACAGGTCACAGTCGCGCGATTGAATGAAGAGGTGCGATTTTATTGGCAAGGCGTCCAACCCCGTTTCTTGATCACGACCCAAGACCCCAGTGTTACAGAGGCCAGTGTCTTGGCGCTTTGGCGCGAGATGTTGGCCGCCCCGATCCCGTCCCGGCAAGTTGTAAAACCTGTCCGATTTCAACCTGTGAAACTCGGCCCCGCAGGTAAACTTGCTGGTCGATGGCGGGAGCCGGGCTTGGATGCGGACTTTGTTCGGTTTGAAAATGGCGTGACCTTGGTTGTTAAACCCAATCCAGCCAAGGTGACTGACCCGACACAGCCGAAGAGGCCCGGCCAAGTCGCCCTGACGGTTCAACTCAGCGCTGGTTGGCTTGCGTTTGGTGATAGCGATGGCCTGTGGGCTAGCCTTGCCGAGCGGGAATGGGGACTTGGTGGCTTTAGTAATCTCAAAGCGTCAGACATGAGCGTGGCGTTCCGCGATTCGGCACTAAGCCCAATTAATCGCGACATTGGCCTGGTGCGAACCAGCCTGACGACAGAAACGCTTCTGACTAATCTCAATGAGACTTTGGATGTTGTCTTGGCGCAAATTGTCTCACCCAAATTGGGCACAGACAGTGTTCAATTATATGCAGATCGACTCAAGCAGTTTTTGTTCCTTCGCCAACTTACAGCTGAAGACGTCCTCAGGCAAAAGCGATCCAGCCTCTATCAGACGGGGTCGCCACTTTTTGCGTCCCGAACACCAGAGGAGCTCCTGCAGGCCTTTTTGAATATTGATCCTGCCCAAGCCAATGAACGGCTGCTGACCATTCTGAAAGACGCTCCAATCAATGTCATTATCGTTGGGGATATCGATGTAGACACAGCCATAAAGGCGGTCGAAAGCCGCTTTGGTGCCTTACCCAAAAGGCACGGATTGGATTCGGGTATTGCAGTCGCGCACAATTGGCGTCTGACGGATGGCGGTGGCCCAACGCAAATCTTCCAGCATGGTGGCAAAGAAAATCAGGCGCTCGTTCTCGTGGCTTGGCAAATCCAAAACATTGAGAAGGGTTCAGATACCTTTCGGCTCGACTTGCTGAGCGAGATTTTTCAAATCCGAGCCAATGATGTGATCCGGGAAGCTTTCGGGCAATCCTATTCACCGTCAGTCGGAACATCGCGATTGCCGGGCTATGGCGATAATGTCGTTCTGGCCGTGAGGGCAATAGTGCTGCCGAAAGATGTTGAGAGTGTGGAAGCCCGCATCCGAAAAATTGCTGCAGACCTCGCAGCCAACGGCCCCACCGAGGATGAAATCGCGCGTGCCCGCACACCGCTTCTTGAGAACAAAGCCCAAGACTGTGATGCGAATGAGTGCTGGGTCGCGACCATATCCGAAGCGCTGGCCAAGCGCGACATTGGTGAGCGCGAGGCTCGCCCTTGGCAGTCTCCAATGGACCATTTACCCACCTTGCGCGCCTTAAAACGCGAGGACCTCCAAGCCCTCGCGCAAAATTATTTCGTCGACAAGAGACTGATCCGTGTGCATGTGCTCCCCGGCGCAAAAGTTGGCGAAGCCGAAGCAGCCAAAAACTGAAGCGCTCCGCCCGATATGGGGAAGCCATGCACGATAGCCCGCCGACCAGCCCTCTCCCAGCCGGAAATCACGAAAGCTATTTCAACGCCGCAGCTCCCGAAGCGAGAGGTCGCTTGGAGGCTATTCAAGCTGTGGTCGAGCAGTTTGTGCCGGATGCGGAGCGCTGTGTGAGCTATGGCATGCCCGCCTTTCGACGGGGTAAGGTGTTCTTCTATTTTGCTGCCTTCAAGAAGCATATCGGCATCTATCCGCCCCTAAGGGAACCCGCTGAACTGGTCGCAGAACTTGCGGCCTATCGTGGGCCCAAAGGCAATTTAAGCTTTCCACATGCTGAGCCCCTCCCCCTAGACCTGATCGGCCGGGTCGCGGAGGCGCTCGTCAAGCATTATGCCCCTGACAAAAAATCCGAACAATAAAACGCCGAAGCTTGAATTCTGTAGGATGGCTGCGATGGAGACCTTTGCAGATTTCGGCAAAGCCGCTGCCGCGTCTTTCCGCCGGTCCCAACCCGCGTTGACACCTTGAGAGCGTTCACTAAGCTGTGATGGCTCAAGGAGGCCAAAAATGGCACTATTTCCACCCAGTACGAACGACGATTATCGCGGCGCGAAGATCTCCGCTTGGTTCCTGATGTTTGTGGCCGTGACGGAGTTTATTCCGGGCCTCATCCATTATTTCCTGCCAGATGGGGGGGCTGGGGTTATTGGGGGAGTGGACCTGTCGGTTCGCGGCGAGACCATTATCGCCGTGTTTGCTTGGTTCGGCGCGATCCAAATCCCTTTTGCGCTGTTGTTGTTTGTCATTGGTCTGCGCTATCGAACCTTGGTCCCGTTGGCCCTACTCGCCGTCATTACCATGCGGGCATTGGCAGCCATCGACGGCTGGTTCTTGAAGGGCTCGTACACAGGGCATCACCCGCCAGAGCATTATGCTGGTCCGCTGACGGTGGCGCTGGGCCTGATCTTCTTGTTTCTGGCGCTGCGAGAGCGGCCTGCGGCCTAAGGCGGGGGGGGGCGCGCTCCATCAACAAGGCGTGAGACCGCAAAAACAAGCGGTGATCGAGAGGCCAAACGAACCAATCGTGCTATGTCTGTAAGGCGGGCAACTTTGATTGCCCTTCCTCCGACCGATATGGCTTTTGACATGATCTCCGCCCCGCGCGCTGGCGCAGTAAGCACCGTCTTCCTTACCCTCCTCGCCCTGCCCGCTTGCGCGACGAAACCGCCGACACAAACGGGCTTTCTGACCAATCAGGCCGGCATGGAGAAAGTGTCTGGCACCGTGCGGGCGCAGATTGAGCGCCAGCGCGATCTGGATGCTTTGCGCGGCGTACAGAAAGTCACCCTATTGCCGGCGAAGCTGCAAGAGGACGGCGACATTCCAGATACAATCACGCCTGAGTCCCGCCTTTTGGTTTTGGGGGAGTTGGATCGACAATTGTGCTTCCGCTTGTCGCGCCGCTTTGAGCTGGTAGGGCCCGAGGACCCGGCCGCCGCACGGGTTCAAGCGGTCATCACGCGGTTACAAGAGACAAGCGCGACCGCATCAGCAGCTTCCGCCGCGGTCAGTTGGTTCCTGCCGGGTGGCTCGGTGCGCTTGCCCGTCGGGCGGGGTGGCCTAAGCATTGAGGCAAGGCTTGATACCGCCGATGGACGCCAAGCCGCCGCCATGGCTTGGTCGCGCGGGGCGGGCGTCGTGATGGATGAGGGCTCGCTCTCCGAAGTCGGCGATGCCCACCGCTTCACGTCCAACTTTGCCGACGACTTCACGGACTTTTTGGTTGAGCAGGGCACCCAAAAGCGCGCCCTCCCCCCGCAGGACCCTTGTCAGCAATATGGTGCCCGCCTTGATTTGGGCAGATTAGCGGCAGGTCAAGTGATTGGATTACATGTGCCGCGACCAAGTAAGCCCACTGAACAAGACAGCTAAAGGTCGATTTAAGCTTTATTTTTCTTTGCCTTTTCATCAAAACTGATGCAAATTCGACTGTAAAGATAACCGAAAATAAAGCTCCAACCTTTAGACTTTCCCTAGACGGGGAGAGTAACGGCGTGCACCAGGCATATTTAGAATTACTCGGACGCTTGCGCGACGATCTTCCCAGCCGGACCTTAGCGGCCGCTGGCTTCACGGGTCTGTTGCTCTGGGGGATTGATGGCATCGCCGCCGTTATCTGGCTTGCCGCATTTGCCATCAATGAAGGCCTTGAGCTGTTGATCGGCATGAAGTCGAGCAAAGACCCCGAAAAAGGCGCGCTCAACCGCAAGCTGTTTTGCGCCAATATCGTATTTGGGGCGAGTGTCTGGGTTGCAGGTGCGCTGGCGCTGGCAAGTACGGGCGAGATTGGCCCGTTGATTATCGCTTTGGCCATCTTGATCGGGGCTTTGACCCATGTGATTTCGACAAATCTGTCTTATCTCACCGCTTTTCTGGCCGGTGCGTTGCCGCTCGTAATGGGTATTATTTCGGTGCCGGCTGTCATGATTGCCAGCCACGCTTACGAAGATAGCGCCGTGTTCCAAGCCAGCGTCGCCATGGTATTCTTGCTGACCTATAGTTTAAGTGCGGCCTATCAAAGCTGGCAGCGCGAAACTAAACTTGCCAAGACACTGGAGCAAGTCAGCCTCGCCAGTGACGCGAAATCGCAGTTTCTGGCGACGATGAGCCATGAAATCCGTACGCCGCTCAACGGCATTGTTGGTCTCGCAGAAGTCTTAAACAATACCCAACTGACCACCTCCCAACAAGAAATGGTCAATCTGGTCCGCACGTCTGGCGAGACCCTAGAGCGCTTGGTGTCCGATGTCCTCGACAGCGCTAAGATTGAAGCGGACAAACTCGAACTCTCGATCGCACCATTTGACCTGCGCGAAACGATTGAGACTGCTGCCCACACGTTCCGCACGCGTGCCGAGGAAAAGGGTGTGGCGTTCAATCTGGTTATCCAACCAGAAGCGGAGGGCCGCTATCTGGGTGATGCTGTCCGCATCCGGCAGATCATCTCGAACCTCACCTCCAACGCCATTAAGTTCACCGAAAAGGGCCGCGTGGATATTCAGGTTGATGCATTGGAGATTGATGGCGAGAGCGTTGAGCTGCGCATTCAAGTATCCGACACCGGCATTGGCTTTGATCCGAAGGCTAGCCAGCATTTGTTCAGCCGCTTTGAGCAAGCCGATAACAGCATCAGCCGCCGCTTTGGAGGCACGGGCCTTGGCCTCTCCATTTGCAAAAGCTTGTGCGAACTGATGGACGGCAGCATTTCGGCAACCTCGCAATTAGGCTCCGGCAGCCGGTTTGAAGTGCGCATCCAAGTCAAATCCGCCGAACCTTTAAAGGCCGGGGCGCGTTTGCCGTCCAGCATGTCCTTTGAAGAGGCCTTGGCCTTGAACGACGAATCTGTTGGGCCAACCGGTCTGCGCGTGCTGGTAGCTGAAGATAATCCGATCAATCAAAAAGTGATCACCTTCATGCTCGAACCCATGGGCATGACGCCCGTGATGGCCGCCAATGGGCGTGAGGCCTTGGCCTTTTTTAAGATCGATAGCTTTGACCTGATCTTGATGGATATGATGATGCCCGAAATGGATGGCCTCGCCGCCACCCAAGCGATCCGGGCATGGGAAAAGCAAAACAATCTGCCCCGCACGCCCATCGCGATGTTGAGTGCGAACGCCATGAGCGAGCATGTGAAGGCGGCCCTTGCCGCTGGCTGCGATGTCCATATCGCCAAGCCCGTAACACCCGCTTCGCTTGTCACCGGTATGACTGAGGCCTTGTTCATGGAACATGACGAAAACGGCGAACCTAATGCGGATATTCAAAGCCGCTTGATCGGCTAAACACGCTCTAATAGGTCAGCGGCGGGTCGTGATAGACCGATAGGCTTTTGAGATTGGGTTGCAGCCGGGGTTCGCAGAAGCCGAGGTCTTTGAAGACTTCGTCGCGGAGGCTCTCGAAAGCTCCTTGTTGCTGACGCTGTGCCTCAAACAAGGAACGATCGCCATCAACTAACTTATCCAACCCACGGATGGTTTCGCCAATTACTCGATTTTGGTGATCATAGGCGGTTAGTTTGAGGCGACCCTGATCCTCAATGATCTCAACCCGCTGACCTGCCTTGATGGGCCAGCGTACCCAATCCTGCCCAGCTGCATCGGTTGAGAAGAGCAAAACCGCATCAGCACCTTGAAGTTCAAATGCCCAAGTATGAGCATTGCTACGATGCCAATGACCTTTAAGAACGCCCTTTTTCAAAGGCGTATTCATGGAGACATTTAAGACACTTTTGGGCAATTGCGGCTCGATCAAAACTTCCGTCCCGCCCCCTCGAATTCGGACACCCAGAATCTCTTCATGCCAAACGCGTAATTGCTCTGCATTCGACCAAGCTTGCAGGAAAGTGCCCGTTCGGCGCGCCCACGTGGCACCGGGCACGGGTAGAGCGTCCGCGCATTCGGCCAGGCTGCCCACAGCGCCTTCGCGTAAGGCTTGGCGGTTCATGTTTTCAAACAGTTGCCACGGCTCTTTTTGGACGCCATAGCGCAGCAAGGTGGTCATGGCGACGCCATTCAGCCACGGCCAGACCGTGCCATTATGATAGGCGGCATCCTTATGATAATAATGCCAATGCTCATGATAGGGATGAAACTCAGCATCCTCCTGGCTCAAGGTCGCCACACCCCAAGGATAGACGAGGCCCTTCCAGAGGTCGCGCGCCCAGAGCAATTTCTGCTTTACATGGGAAGCCAGATCAATCTCGTCCCGATAGGACACTTTAGAAATTGTCTCTAGCGCAAAGAAAGCATTCGGCCTAAGCGCCAGATCAGGGCTACCGTCTGGCTTTAGATGGTCGACAAGTTTTCCTGTCGCCTTGTCGACAAACTTGTCTGCAAGGCCTTTGCTGATAGACCCCATGGCATCCAATGCTCGGGTCATCAAAACCGGATTTGCCAGAATAAAGCCGCTAGATGCCAGTACTGTTTCAATCGCTTCAAGCCAGAGGACTTGAATATCAATCGCCCGATTGCCCCGTGGTGAATATGCTCGCACACCTTTTTCCTTGGCGTCCATCCAGGTATCGGCGTCGCCATGGGCAACGAGGCCATGCGTGTCCAAGTCATGGTCCAACATACCTTCTATGGCCCGCTCCACAGTCGGCCACATCTCTTTAGCCAACGCATGGTTTCCAGTCCGCTGCACTAGATCAGCCAACGTGATGATAAACCGCGGGGTGCCGTCGGCGGTATTATATTGCACGCCATCGGGACGCGCTCGATTAGGGATGCGGCCATAGGTTTTGGACTTGGGGTCTATGTCTTGCAGCGCGGCAAAACTGCGGAACACATCGGCAGCGACATCATATTGGCCGGTTACAAACAAAGTGCCCGTGATGGAGATAAAAGTGTCTCGCCCCCAATAATCATTGAACCACGGCAGGCCCGCATAAATGCCTGTGCCCATCTGCTTCATCACCAATTGGTCTGCCGTCAGGCGCATCCACAAAAGCGCCTTGGTGCGGTCGGGATCGCCAGCATCCAAAGCGCGGGAGCCTGATACCAAAGCCTCCATCCGCGCCATACGTGCGAGGGTCAAGCTTTGATAGGTACGACGCAGCTGGCTCAAATTGCGGCGCACCTCGGCCTTGGAAGCGCCGAGCAAGATGAAAAAGCCAGCGGACGGCGTTTGGATGGCCAAAAACTCGTTTACCCCAAAAGCGTGACTCGATGGCTGCACGGGGGCGACGAGCAGCCAAGACGCGGGAGCCTCTTTCGGTTGAAACCAAACCCCGTCTTTCTCCGCCGTACCAGAGCCTTGGATATCGCCCTCAAAGTCAAACACCAAGGTGCCGGGCAGAGCCGTCTCTACGTCTAAATGGAGCGCTGTCAGACCGTCAAAAAGCCGAAGCGTTTCTTTGACCTGCCCATAATCACGCGTGATCGCATGCGGGCTAACCACCACGTTCGCGTCGGCACGGCGAAGCCAGGTGCCATTATGAAGGAGGCGATAATCCTGAAAAATGCGCTTGGTGGCGACATTCCAACCAAAGAACCAATCGTCTGCCTTATCCTGATGGGTCCGCCCATAAAAATAGGCCGAGGCCTTGTCGGTAAAGCTATATTGCCGGTTCTCCGCCGCGCTTACCGGCATGGCGAGACTTTCGAGGACGGGGAAGGATTGGGCGGCCTCAGAGGTCGCTTGCGCGCCTTTCGGTAGAACGCTCAGCGCGCCTGTAGAAGCCGCGGCGACCAGCAAAGAACGTCTGCGCATGAATAATCCCCAATCCATAATAGAGGCTGCAGCCTAATCAAGGTGTAAAACACTTGCTAGACTCTCCCATAGGCGTTAACAGCTACCGCCTTCCAAGGCCCTCCCAGCGTGCTATCCGCTCGGGAGGGCTTTTTGCGACTGGCACCCTGAAACCTATTAGAGCCTCGAACGGACGCCCCCATGCCTAAACGCACAGACCTGAAATCCATTTTGATCATCGGGGCAGGCCCCATTGTGATCGGGCAGGCCTGTGAATTTGACTATTCGGGTGTGCAAGCCTGTAAGGCGCTGAAGGAAGAGGGCTACCGGGTCATTCTGGTCAATTCCAATCCAGCCACCA
>JAJTGP010000142.1 GCA_021299265.1 Hyphomonadaceae bacterium
ATATAGGTTGAAACTTTGTCAGACAGGCTCTTGATATAGCCGTCTTGAATGGCAGCCCCCACCAAGGTGGAGGTGTAGGATTTGGCCACAGAGAAACTTGTCCAGCGCCCCGCGGCATCAAATCCAAGGCCATATTTCTCAAACCGGACTTTGCCATCTTGGAGGATGACGATACCAGACGAGCGCTGGCCCTGCATATAAGCGTCGATACTTGGGATCGCTAAAGGCGTACCAACCGGCAGATCAGAGGCCTTGGGTGCAGCCTCGACCACATGGCTTTTGGCTAAGAATTCCAGCCGGTCCATCGCGCGAAAAGCGGCATCACGTTGCGGGATAGACCAAAACAAAACGTCCCGATTGGTCGGCAAGTGCGCCAGCGCCCCTTTGGTTTCTTTGTCCAAGCCATTGTAGGCAAATGCGCCAGCCCCAACCAACACAAGTGCCGCGATCCCCAAAGCTGGGGCCAAGAAACCTTTTTTCATGACGTCTCCTACGAGAGTTTGCCGCGTACCAGAGCGTCATAAGTGGTGACCATGTCCTCACACACGCGACCTGGTTGGTAGTAAATCCCTGCGATCTCTTTGACTGGTGTTACTTCGGCGGCTGTGCCTGTGATAAAGCACTCCGAGAAATCGCCGAGCTCTTCTGGCATGATGGTGCGTTCAACAACTTCATAGCCCTTATCGCGCGCAAGACGGATTACCGTTTGCCGTGTGATGCCATTGAGGAAGCAATCTGGCACAGGGGTATGGATGGCTCCGTCTTGGATAAAGAAGATATTCGCACCGGTTGCCTCGGCCACATGTCCGCGCCAATCGAGCATCAAGGCATCTGCATAGCCTTCCGCTTCTGCGGCATGTTTGGAATCGGTACAGATCATATAAAGACCCGCCGCCTTGGCTTCGCAGGGGGCCGTCTTTGGATCAGGCCGACGCCATTTCGCATGGGTGACGCGGATACCGCTCATTTTATCGGCGAAATAATTGCCCCATTCCCAAACAGCGACGGCGGCGCGGATTGTGCTTTGTTGTGCCGACACACCCATCATCTCACTGCCGCGCCACATGACAGGGCGGATGTAGCAATTTTCAAACCCATTGCGGGCCATCGCCTCGGCCTTAGCGGCCTCAATATCTGCCACCGTGAAGGCTGGCTTCATGCCCAAAATCTCCGCCGAGCGGAACAAACGCTCTGTGTGGCGCAGGCTTTCAAATATCTGACCATCATAGGCGCGCTCGCCCTCAAAGATGGACGAGCCATAATGCAAACCATGGGTCAGGACATGTACTTTCGCCTCGCGCCAAGGCTTAAATTCGCCGTCCATCCAGATCCAGCCGTCGCGATCGTCATAAGGAATGAAAGTCATGTGTCTTGTGCCTAGTTCAGTGTATAGGGTTGTCAAAGCTTCACAGTCGGTGGGCTTGAACCCAAATGCGATGAGACGCAATCTCTTGGACCAGCCATGACTGTCAACACCTTACCGAATGCTTTTTCCAGATCAAGCAGCCCCGCCGCCGGTGGGCCGCGCCTCTATTTGCGTGAGGATGAGCTCGACCTTGGCGTTTCCTTGGTTTTCAAGGCGGGCGATTTGTTGAAGGCGGCCACGGAAGGGCAACGGCAACAGCATGATCTTTCTTGGGCCGAAGCGCGTTGCCTGTGCGAATTATTGGGCCATCCCCTGCCTGTGCTGAAACTCGCTGCGGAACTAGGCTTAAGCAAACAAGCCATACTGAAGACGCTGGACGGACTGGAGGGGCGCGCTTGGCTTGTCCGCACGGAGGATTCACGCGATGGTCGGCGCAAGATTGTTCATCTCACATCCGATGGGGCCGCTGTCGCCACAGACTTGGCGCTGGCTATGCGCACGCGCTTAGCAGCCGCATACCGACTTGCAGGCAGTGAAGCGGTTGCGGGCTGCGATAAAGTTCTCACGACCCTGACAGAATCACCCGTCGCGCAAACCGCTGCTACACGAGCTAGCGCGCCCTCCAATTCCAAACCAAATAGAGCCCCCTGATGGCCCCTCGTGCCCAAGCCGATCATCCTGCCCACCTGTTGGTTGTCGATGACGATGATCGCATCCGCACTTTGTTGAAGCGCTATCTGAGTGGCCTTGGCTATTCGGTGACGGAAGCTTCCGATGCAGCTAGCGCCCGCAAGTTGATGGATGCGTTGATGTTTGATCTTGTCATTTTGGACGTGATGATGCCGGGCGAAGATGGCGTCTCGCTTACGCGCTCTGTGCGGGGTGAACGGGATACGCCGATTATTCTTCTGACAGCGTTAGGCGACCCGAGCCACCGGATTGAGGGCCTGACCGCAGGCGCAGATGATTATCTCGGCAAGCCGTTTGAGCCTGAAGAATTGGCCTTACGTGTCGCCGCGATTCTCAAGCGCGCCCGCCCAGCGCCTGCAGCCGACGTGCTGCTATTAGGCTCTGCCACTTGGAACACCACCAAAGGCGAGCTGCGGCGCGATGGGATTTTGGTGCGGTTGACCGACGCAGAAAAGGATCTCTTGACCGCACTGGCGGCACGGCCTGGTGCCACCATCACGCGCGAAGAATTGGCCCGCAAAGCTGGTGTCACGGTGGAACGCTCCATCGATGTGCAGGTCACCCGTCTCCGCCGCAAACTAGAAGATGATCCGGCTGAGCCGCATTATCTGCAAACCGTGCGCGGTCTTGGCTATCGGTTGATGCATGATGCGTAGGATTGTTTCGCTTAAAGGCCTTCTGCGATGGACCTAAAGGCGCTGATCCCACGCGGGCTCTTCGCCCGCTCGCTCCTCATCATCGTCTTACCCGTGGCGATCATGCAAATGGTCGTGACCTATTTGTTCTTTGACTTGCATTGGGAACAAGTCAGCCGCCGCTTGAGTGAAGGGGCCGCTGGCGATGTTGCCCTTGTCACGCAGCTTTATGCCGACAATCCAACGCCGGAGAATCTCGCATCCATCACCAATTATGCGCGCGCAGACTTGCGCCTGTCGGTTGCCCTTCAAAAGCAAGCCAAATTGCCGGAGCGGGAGCGTTTAGCCGCCATTCCAGCCTTTGACCGCACGTTGCGCCGCGCTTTGTCTGGGTCGTTGCGGCAGAAATTCTGGTTCGATACCACACGCTATCCTGACTATGTCGATATCAGGGTTGAAGTCCCCGGCGGGGTCTTGCGTTTTCTGGCCTATCGCGACCGGGTTTTTGCGTCCACGGGCGGTATCTTCATCTTGTGGCTGGCAGGGGCGACCATCCTGTTGGCGACGGTGTCTGTTCTGTTTATCCGCAATCAGGTTCGCCCGATGGAGCGGCTCGCTGATGCAGCAGAGCGGTTTGGGCGGGGCGAAAATGTCAGCTTAAAGCCGGCTGGCTCAGCCGAAGTGCGTCGCGCCACCTTGGCCTTCCTCCAGATGCGCGGTCGTATCCAGCGCCACATTGAGCAACGCACCAATCTGCTGGCTGGGGTCAGTCATGACTTGCGGACCCCTCTGACGCGTCTGAAGCTTCAGTTGGCGATGATGCCGCCGTCTAGCGACATTGACGAAGCCCGCAAGGACATTGTCGAGATGGAGGGCATGCTGGAAGAATATTTGGCCTTTGCTCAAGGCCAGTGGTCGGAAGAGCGTGAAGTGTTGGATTTGGCCGAAATTGCGCGCGCCGTCATTCAAGATGCCGCCCGTGCAGGCCGCGACATCGATGGGTCGGGTCTCGCCGACAGCCTGCCCACCTCTGGCCGCCCGATTGCCCTCAAGCGCTGCCTCTCCAATCTCGTTGAAAATGCCTTGTCCTTTGGCCAGACGGTCGCGCTCAGCTCCTCGCAAAGCGAAGACGCGATCTATATCTATGTCGATGATGATGGCCCTGGGATTGCGCCTGAAAGCTATGAAGAGGCGCTTAAACCCTTCTCAAGGCTCGACCCCGCCCGCAATCAGAACCGGAAGGGCGTGGGACTGGGCTTGGCGCTGGCCTATGATGCAGCCCGCTCGCACGGTGGCAATTTGGTGCTGTCGCGCTCTACGCTGGGGGGTCTTCGGGTGAGTGTGCGTCTGCCGCTTTAGCACGGGCTCGGCGCGTGGCACCGGATTGCAGACTGGACTTGAGAAAGTCAGCGAATTTCTCGCCGCGCGCCAACCAATCCTCACTCTCGCGCAAGCTCTGGTCGAGGCCTGCCATCGTCTTTGACAAGTCAGCATCATCCTTTAGCCAAAGCGCTTCGACTTTGCGCAAGCGGCGGGCAAGACCCATGACGCGGGCGGTCGATTTGAGGCTTGTGGTGGAAATGCCCACCGCTTCTAAAGCCCAGGCGGCGGTGCGTATCCGGCGGGCGGCGCGGGCAAGGGCTGCGGCGGGCTCTTCTTGATCGGTTTCCAGGATGGAGACCCAAGCCGCACGATTGTCAGCCATCGCATCAAATCGCGCCATCACAACGTCAAACAATTGGTCGCGGCTGGGGGCATCTGCTTCTAAGTCCGACACAGCCTCCAGCATCGCACGATCTAGCGTCTGGTCGAGATATTCGGCCACTGTAAGGCGCGTGACCCCGGCTTCTGCACAGGCGGCCAAGCTCTGCCCCGCCGTTTGGCACAGGCTGACCAAGCTGACTTCGGTCCAAGGTTTTTCGGCGCTCAAGGCCAGTGCAGCTTCGCCCAAAGCCTGAAGAAGCGGTGCATGCAAGGAAGGGTCGCGGTGGGTCATGGGCGTAATATAGGGCGCGAAGGCCCCCTCGGCTACTTACCCAATTGACGCGAGCGGTGGATGGCGGCTTCAACCGCGCGACGCACCAAAGTGACAATCCCGCCACCCGCCGTCAAAGCGTCGGTTGCAGCAGCCGTTGTGCCTTCAGGGCTTGTCACGGCACGGCGCAAATCTTGGGGGTTCTGCCCGGTTTCTTCCATCAGCGCAGCCGACCCAATCACCGTTTGCCAAGCCAAGCGCTCTGCCAAGCCTCGTTCTAAGCCTTCGCCTTCGCCAGCGGCGGCTATGGCCTCGGCCAACAGGAAGACATAAGCGGGGCCAGAGCCAGACACGGCCGTCACCGCATCCATCTGTTTCTCGCTTTGCAGCTTCTCCACCGTGCCGAGTGGGCGCAACAGTGAAACAGCCAAGGCTTCGGCTTCTGAGGGCACCGTGGGGCTATTCCAATAGGCCGTAACACCCTTGCCGATTTGACCCGGCGTATTGGGCATGGCGCGGATCACGTGGCTTGCGTCCAGAACTTCGGCGATTTTGGCCGTGCCAATGCCTGCCATGATCGACAGCACCAGCGTATGGTCAGAAACCAAATGCTTGATTGTCTGTTCGCCCAAGCTGGGAAACAATTGCGGCTTAATGCCCAAGACCACGCAGTCGAATGTGGTAGTTTCATCTGGTTCTGGGTTCAACACCCAGTTTTGCGTCGCGACGATTTCAGACACTTCAGCCGATGGATAGGGTTCAAATACGACCAGATCAAACGTATCGGCCATCGGGGCCCATCCGCGCAACATGGCTCCGCCCATCCGGCCACTGCCGACAAGCGCAATACGCTTTTTCATAAACCTCACGCCTCTCCGGCAGTCTCAAACAAAGCTGCTTGGGCGGCCTCTTCAGGTGTTTTGCCTGCCCAAAGCAAGAAGTTAAACGCAGGGTAAAACCGCTCGCAGGCTTCCACGCCAGCAGCCAATATCGCCGCCACTTCGGCAGGCTCTGGCGTGTCGCGGCCGATCAAAGGCACCACGGCCCGCCACGACAAGGCATTGTCATCGGAAGAAAGCTCAAAATGGCCCAACCAAAGCGCTTCATTTAACAAAGCCAGCAAGGAGGCAATATCACCCCGACGCATACGGGGCGCCTTTAGATCAAAAATCAGGCTGAGTGCCAAAGAAGGTGCATCTTCTCGAGCAATAAAAATCCCATGCAGATCACAATAGGTCATGGAGGCGGCGAAGTGGATTTCTTCGTCCAAACGCTCATAAGCTTTCGAATCTGCGGCCAGAACGGCTTCTACCGTATCTAGGGTGTCCGCATCTTCGAAAAAGTCTTCGTCTCGAAGCGTAAATTGGCGGTCCATAATAACCTCCACGGTGGTTCGCTTACAAACGGCACGCGAATCGCGCACCGCTATTGGGCATGGTTGGCGGGAATGGCGCGCGCTGCAAGCGGTGCGCCAAAGCTTTTAGCTGCTTTTGGCCGATTTTTTTGTCGAAGCCGATTTGGTTGCTGCTTTCGCAGGCGTTCCGATCGAAGCTTCTAACGCTTCAAGGCGCGCTTTCAGACTGTCAGCCTCTGCACGGGCCGCAGCGGCCAGATCTTTCACAGCGTCAAATTCGTCGCGACGCACCAGATCCATGTCCACAACCATGCGCTCCATTTGCGAGCGCCAGAAGGCACGGGCCTCTTCACCCACACCTTGCGCGACGCCTGCCGCACTGGTTGCCAATTTTGAAAATTCGTCGAGGAAAGGATTACGTGTTTGCATAAGGACCTTCTAGCGGGTCTATTCCCGTTGCGCTATGACAAACTTACATCACCTGCGCGAGACCTGTTCTTCTAACAGAAGGTGTTTAAGATCGCCTTTGCTGTCAAAGTGAAGTTTCTCTTAGCGTTTTCCAAGGCCTTTTAGCTTGCTGCTGTTTTTGTGCGCGGCTGCAATTGTGAGAGGCTTTGCATATGCCCCCTCTCCTTTGCTAAAGGCTTGCTATGATCGACATGTCCATTCCATTTCCCGAGATCTCCCCCTTCGTATTTCAATTGCCTGGGTTTGACCTTTTTGGGTTCGCACTTGGCCCCTTTGGCTTACGTTGGTATGCGCTTGCCTATGTGGCAGGTCTGATCCTTGGCTGGCGCTTGATGGTGGGGATGGTGAAGAAGCCTGCGCTATGGGGCCTCAAGTCTCCTTTGGATGAGGAAGATATCGACGACTTTTTGTTCTATGCGACATTGGGTGTGCTGTTTGGCGGTCGTATTGGTTATGTTTTGCTCTATCGGCCCGAAATGCTGGCAGACCCGATGTCGGTCTTACGGGTATGGGAAGGCGGCATGAGCTTCCATGGCGGCTTCCTCGGTGTCTGTTTGGCCGTTATTGGCACGGCACTCGGTCGGAAGAAGTCCCTGCTTTCCTTGGGTGATGCGGTCGCGGTCGTATCCCCGATTGGCTTGTTCTTTGGTCGGATGGCGAATTTCATCAATCAAGAGCTTTATGGTCGCGCCACGGATGTGTCTTGGGGCTTTGTCTTCCGCACCGATCCCGAAGGTCTCACGCGTCACCCCAGCCAGCTTTATCAAGCCGCTCTGGAAGGCGTTTTGCTGTTTATCGTGCTGCAAGTGGCGGTTAGACGCTTTGGCATCTTGAAGCGCCCAGGCCAAGCCGCAGGACTATTTGTGGCGGGTTATGGCATCGCGCGCCTGATTGGTGAGCAGTTCCGCGAACCCGATGCGTCGCTAATCTTGGGCTTCACCCATGGTGAATTCTACTCCTTGCCCATGGTCGCGTTTGGTATCGCCCTCTTCATGTGGGCCAGCGTGCGCGCCGGTAAAGCCAAGCCTGAACAGGTAGGCTGAGGGCTGTGACCCCGCCAGAGCGGCCGCATCCGACCGGGCTTGAAACCCGCTTGGCCAAGATGATTGAAGCTTGTGGTCCGATCGGCATCGATGCCTTCATGGCGCACGCCCTCTATGACCCCCAAGCGGGCTATTATTCGACGCGCCTGCCCTTGGGCGCACGTGGCGATTTTACTACAAGCCCGGAGATTAGCCAGATTTTCGGCGAGCTTATCGGGCTGTGGGTTGCACAGAGCTGGCTCGACCTTGGCAGCCCCGCCCCCTTCCACCTGATTGAACTCGGACCCGGTCGCGGCACGCTGATGGCGGACATGCTGCGCGTCTGCCAAAGGGTGCCGGGCTTTATGGATGGTGTTGAACTGCATCTGGTAGAAACCAACCCGCCCTTGCGAGAAGCGCAACGTGCCGCGCTCGGTACCATTCCTGCGCATTGGCACCAATCCCTCGATGAGGTTCCCGAAGGCTACAGCTTCATCATCGCCAATGAGTTTCTGGACTGCCTGCCGGTCCGGCAATTTGTGCGGGGCGAACAAGGCTGGCATGAGAAGCTGGTCGGTGTGGACGCCGAAGGGAGACTAACCTTTGGCCTTGGACCCGCTTTGGCCGAAGCGCCCGCTTGTGCCATGCCAAATGACGGCGTGGGTGCCGTTCGCGAGCACGCCCCGGGCCTGCCCACCCTTGTTGAAATCTTAGCCCAGCGCCTGCGCACGGGCTGTGGCCGCGCCCTGATCATCGACTATGGCGATGTGAGTGGCCAAGCGGGTGATAGTTTTCAAGCGCTATTCCGCCATCAAAAGACCCATCCGCTGGACCATGTTGGCGAAGCAGACCTTACCGCCCATGTCGACTTCGCTGCCCTGATTTCCTTAGCCAAAACCTCCGGCCTCGGCACCTCTGGCCCCGTCTCGCAACGGGAGTTTCTGCAAAGCCTGGGCATCGAGGCGCGCCGCGATGCCCTCATTCGCGCAAACCCCCACTGCGAATCTGACCTGACTCGCAGTGTGGAAAGACTGATCGGAGAAGCGCATATGGGCGGGCTGTTCCATGTGGTGGCCCTTGAGTCTCCCCTCAACGCCGCTCATGGTCCGCCCATTGGACTTTAACCGACCATGCCAGACGTCGCTTCAACGCTTACCCCTACATCACCATCGGAAGATTTGATCTTTGAGCTCGCGCCCGTGCGCTCAGCCATGCTGTCGCAATTGGCAGGGTTTGAGCATGGCTTTTATGGCCGCGTAGGTGGGGTATCCTCTGGCATTTATGAGAGTTTGAATTCGGGACCCGGCTCAAACGATGATCCAGCCAATGTGGCAGAGAACCGTCGCCGCATTGCAAGCCATATTGGCGTCTCGCCAGACCGCCTGTTGTCAGCCTATCAAGTCCATGGTGCCGATGCACTGATGGTGGACGGCCCATTCCAAGGCGACCGCCCGAAAGTCGACGCTTTGGTGACGCGCTGTCCGTCGGTTGCCCCATCGGTGTTGACTGCTGACTGCGCGCCGATCCTGTTTGCTGATCCTGCCGCACGCATCGTCGCTGCCGCCCACGCAGGGTGGAAGGGTGCTATTGGCGGCATCTTGGAAGCCACCATTGCCAAGATGGTGAAGCTTGGCGGCTCCCCTGCCCGCATCGTGGCCGCTGTAGGCCCGTGTATCGCCCAAGCCAGCTATGAAGTTGGTCCTGAATTCGTAGCGACCTTCATCCAAGCCGATGGCGCGAACGAGCGATTCTTTATCCCCGGCAAAGACGACCGCTTGCTTTTTGACCTGAAGCGCTATTGCGCAGCGCGCCTAAGGGCCGCAGGGCTGGGCGCGGTTGATGTGCTGCCACATGACACGTGCGCTGAAGAATCTCATTTCTTTTCGAACCGCCGCCGCAATCTGGCGGGCGAAGCCGACTACGGACGAAATTTGTCTGCCATTCGTATCGTCCGATAGCATCACAAAGGGTTGCGCGCGGGTCGCTCTCTGCTTAATCGACCGCTTAAGCAATCGCGTGGAAATTTGACGCGGATTGGCGTTTGGACGGGGATCGATCATCATGAAATTGCTTGCAGGCAACGCCAATCAACCCTTGGCATCCTCCATCGCCGATTATCTCGATGTTCCACTGACGCGCGCCCAAGTGCGCCGCTTTGCCGATAATGAGATTTTCGCAACCATTGATGAAAATGTGCGCGGGGAAGACGTTTTCATCATCCAATCGACCAGCGCGCCAGCCAATGACCACTTAATGGAATTGCTGATCTGTATGGACGCGCTGCGCCGCGCCTCTGCCCGCCGCATCACCGCCGTCCTGCCCTATTTCGGCTATGCCCGGCAGGACCGCAAAACCGGCGGTCGTACGCCAATTTCGGCCAAGCTGGTTGCTAATCTGGTGACCACAGCAGGCGCTGACCGCGTGCTGACCATGGAATTGCACGCTGGCCAAATCCAAGGCTTCTTCGATATCCCGACCGACAATCTCTTCATCACCAATACGATGGAGCAAGATATTCGCCGCAACTATAAAACCGATGATCTGATGATCGTTTCGCCAGATGTCGGCGGTGTGGTGCGGGCTCGCGCTTTGGCCAATCGCCTCGGCGCTGACCTTGCCATCGTCGACAAGCGCCGCGAGCGGGCGGGTGAAAGCGAAGTCATGAACATCATTGGCGACGTCTCTGGCCGCGCCTGCATTCTGTTTGACGACATTGTCGATTCGGCTGGCACTTTGTGTAATGCCGCTGCCGCCATGATGGACAAGGGCGCTGCCTCGGTTTCGGCCTATGTGGCCCATGGCGTGATGTCAGGCGGCGCGTTTGACCGCGTTGATGCCTCAGCCCTGAAAGAATTGGTGGTATCGAACTCCATCGATCATGGCGACAAATTCTCCAAGTCCAGCAAAGTGCGCTGCGTCTCGGTGGCACCTCTCATCGGGGAAGCCATTCGCCGGATCGCGAATGAAGAGAGCGTCTCGAAGCTGTTTGATTAAGGCAGCGGTGGCCTCACGGCCTTCGTCTAGGGTCGTTTTGGTTCTACCCCACCCAAAGCGGGCATATGGCTTTCCACCCAAGCGATCAGCGACCGCACTTCTTGCCGCAGAGATTTGCCAAGTGGTGTCAATTCGTACGTGACATGTGGTGGCACGGTGCGATGATCCTCGCGCCTGACAATGCCTGTCGCCTCTAGGTCACGTAATGTCTGGGTCAGCATTTTTTGCGAAATGCCTTCGACTTTGCGCATCAGGAAACCATTGCGCGCGGGGCCATCATCCAAGGCATTGATCACCAGCAGCGACCATTTACTCGCGACCAACGCCAGATATCGGCGCGAGGCACAGCGTTGCGAAAGCACGTTTGGCGGCAATCCCATGCAGACTCCTGCATAAATTCGATAGGCATGAAAAGGTGCGTACTATCATTTGGGTTACGCTATGGCTAGCTTTGCGGACGAGTTTCAAACGCGGGGACGACTATGGATTTACTCAATAATTTAGGGGCCATCATCACGATGTTGATGGGCTGCTTAGGCCTCTTCTTGCCACAAAAAGCGTCACAACTGACGGGTCTTACCGCCGTCACGCCAGCCGGACGAGCAGAGTTTCGAGGAACCCTTGGCGTTACATTTATTCTTCTGGGATTGGTTCCGGTCGTCACGCAGAACGACATCGCGTTCCTGACCGTCGGCCTATGTTGGCTTGGTGCAGCCATCGGCAGGGTTGTTTCGATCTATTTGGACCAAGGCAATGAAGCCAAGAACTGGATCGCTGTCGGGTTTGAATGCGCCATCGCAGCGCTGCTTTTAGTGGGGCTGTCGGTCTGGCCATAAATTCAAGGCGGAGTTCGAACACAAGTACGCACAGAAAATCATTTTTAGGTTGCAAAAAAATCAAAGCTACCCAAAAGTCAAAGGCGGCCCGCAAGGAGCCGCCTTTCTCTTGTCCCCAAGGGGTGTGGGTCTAAGCCCAGTGACCGTTTCCCGAGGCGCACGCTTAATTATTACTACAGGATGCCTAAAAATGCAAGAATATTTTTGCAAAGGTGATTTGGATGTGACCGCAATTGTTCGTTCAGCTAGTAGACCACGGCTGAACAAGTACTTGCAAAAAACTGGAGGAGACATCCCAAAAGCGCTGCAAGTTTATCATTGGAATTCGATGTTATCACAGTCATTATATTTTTCACTTCAACACTGGGAAATTGCCCTGAGAAACAGATTGAATGAATTTCTTATTTTCAAATATGGGCCAACTTGGCCATTTAATGCTAACTTACGAAGAAACTTAGCTGGCCAAGATAGGCAACGCCTAGACAAAGTTGTGATGCGGCTAACAGACAAGCTGGCCCCGGCTGTGATAACCACTGATCAGATTGTTGCGGGACTGTCCGCTGGATTTTGGGTATCTCAGTTCAGCAGTCGATATAAGGCTCAATACAATTGGACCAGCAATTTAAAATTTAGGGTGTTTCTAAACGATGCCAAAATAACAAGTGAGATGGCACACCAACATTGTTCCAATCTGCTCAACTTGAGAAATCGTGTCGCACATCATGAGCCAATCCTGCATTTACCCTTGGGCCATATACGAGACTCTCTGAGAACAATTCTCGCCGGAATATGCGCAGCGACGAACCAATATGTCGACGACGTATGCACCTTTAAATCACTTTGGAACGAAGAAATTGATCACCAAGTCCAATAGGATGAGGTGTTTCAGATTCTCCTTTTGCATTGAGATCGTAGGAGCCCCCACCGGCAGACCAAGGGCCTGCCGGCAGAGCCTAAAGAGTCCTATTCTGCCATCGCGGCTTCAAGGTTCGCGGCGACTTTCTTCAAGAAGCCTTCGGTCGAGAGCCAGGATTGCTCATCACCGACCAACAGAGCTAAGTCCTTGGTCATATAGCCGTCTTCAACCGTGGCGATGACGACTTCTTCCATCTTGGTCGCGAACTTCATCAGTTCGGCATTGTCATCGAGCTTGGCACGGTGGGCGAGGCCACGGGTCCAAGCAAAGATCGAAGCGATGGAGTTGGTGGAGGTTTGCTCGCCGCGCTGATGCTGGCGATAGTGGCGGGTCACCGTGCCGTGGGCAGCTTCGGATTCGAGCACTTTGCCATCTGGCGTCATCAGAACCGACGTCATGAGGCCCAACGAGCCAAAGCCCTGTGCGACAGTATCGGACTGAACGTCGCCGTCATAATTTTTACAGGCCCACACAAAGCCGCCAGACCATTTCATAGCCGAAGCCACCATGTCGTCGATCAAGCGGTGCTCATAGACCAGACCCAATTCCTTGAACTGGGCGGCATAATCAGCATCGAAGACTTCTTGGAAGATGTCCTTGAAGCGGCCGTCATAGGCCTTCAAAATGGTGTTCTTGGTCGACAGATAGACGGGATACTTGCGCGCTAAGCCGAAGGCGAAGCTGGCGTGGGCAAAGTCGCGGATCGAGTCGTCGAGGTTATACATGGCCATGGCGACACCAGAGCCCGGATAATCAAACACTTCATGCTCAATCACTTGACCATCTTCACCAACAAATTTGATCGTGAGTTTGCCTGGGCCTGGAACTTTGAAGTCGGTGGCTTTGTACTGGTCGGCAAAGGCGTGACGGCCGATGATGATGGGCTTGGTCCAGCCAGGAACCAGACGCGGCACATTGGTGCAAATGATAGGCTCACGGAAGACCACACCGCCCAGAATGTTGCGGATGGTGCCGTTAGGCGATTTCCACATCTTCTTTAGCTTGAACTCTTCGACGCGGGCTTCATCCGGGGTGATGGTGGCGCACTTGATGCCAACGCCGTGCTTCTGAATCGCCTTCGCAGCATCGATGGTGACTTGGTCGTCGGTCGCATCGCGGTTCTCGATCGACAAGTCATAATATTCAATCTCGAGGTCGAGATAGGGCGTGATCAGAAAGTCTTTGATCATCTGCCAGATGATGCGGGTCATTTCGTCGCCATCAAGATCGACAACTGGATTAGCAACTTTAATCTTCGCCATGTTTTTCCCCTATTGGTCCACGAACGCCGCGGCCTGTAAGTGATATGTCCGCAAATCGGTTGGGTGGGCTATAGCACCTCCAGCGACGTGGAAAAGACGTCTTCAACAAGAGTGACAGCGACAAGATGCGCAAAGATACAGAACCAGCCCCCGCGCCGACCGCTTGGGCCCCGCCAAAGCCCGCTTTTGACGGCTCCCGCCCCGTGGGCGTTGGCCCAAACGGGCCGCTGTCGAAAGCCGAACAAGCTGCCCTGCCCGGTTGGGGGGAAGCCCCGGCCATTTGCCTCGTCCACCCGCAAATGGGCGAGAATATTGGCGCGACGGCACGCGCTATGGCCAATTTTGGCTTTTCAGAGCTGATTCTTGTCAAACCGCGCGATGTCTGGCCGAACCCTAAGGCGTGGGCTTTGGCCAGTGGCGCAGAATGGCCGCTGGAAAGCGCACAGGTGGTTGAAACCGCCGAAGAGGCCTTGGCTGAGAAGACCTTTGTCATCGCGACGACGGGCACCCCCCGCCAGCTCGACAAGCCACTGATTGGACCGCGTGAAGCGGTTGCCCGCATGCGCGAAGCGATGGCCGCTGGCGAAAAGCCTGTGATTTTGTTTGGATCCGAACGTTCGGGCCTCGACAATGATTTGATCATTGGGGCGGACCTGTTGGTGACTTTCCCCGTCGATGGCCGCTTCCCCAGCTTGAACCTTGCCCAATCGGTTGCCTGTTTCTGCTATGAATGGGCGAGTGGGTCGGAGGCTGACGGCCCGCCCCCCGGCTGGACTATCGAAGAAAAGCCCACCGCGCCGCGTGAAGCCTTTGAAAGCTTCTTCGAGCATTGGGTGGCCGACTTAGACGAGACGCGTTTCTTCTGGCCAGAGGACCGCAAGGGCACGATGGTGGAAACCATGCGTAACGCCTTTGTGCGCGGCCGCTTTACGATGAATGAGATCAGCCTGATCCGCGGCGCGTTGCGCTCTCTGGCTGGCGGGCCACGTCGACGGGCGCTTGAAACCGATGCCGCGGCGCAGCGCGCCAAGCTGGAAGCCTGGGTCAAGGCACGTCGTGACAAAGATCAGTCATCGTGCCTTGCGCTGCAAACAGAGACCGCGACAATCGGCCAAGGTCCATTGCAAGCAAGCTATGTGCGCAGCGTGTTTGATGCCGATGATGGCGTGATTTTTGTGCGTGAAGCCGAAGGCCAACTCGGCGCTTGGATGGTGAAGCTGTACCAAGGCCGCATCAAAGCGGCCACCTATCAGGCGTTCGCAGCTTACTATGCTGTCAGAAGGCCTTAGGCTTTCGGCTTGCCAGCCATAAAGCTGGGGATATTGGCGCGGAGCCAGTTTCGCGCAGGTTTTTCGACCAAGGCATGGGCGATGGCCGCGGCAATGATGCTGGCCAAGACGCCGCCAATACCAATGACCAAAGCAATCGTGCCCTTCGGCTCGCCCATCACGCGCTCAACAATCTGATAAAGCGCAATATCGACGGGCAGATGGACCATATAGGCCGCAAAGGAAATTTCGCCCAAATAGACCCACGTCTTGGACGCCAACAGCGGGGTTTGGTTGGTTTTGGAGGTCTCTGCCAAAAAGAAGACTAGTCCTGCAAGGCCCGGCCAGATCCAATAAGACGGCCAGCCCCAAGCCGCCGCCATCACAACCCACACCGTGCTAATGGCCACACCCAAACCCGCCACACCTTTTGGTAGGGTCAGATTGCGACCGAGGAGCCATAAGGCGATCCCCATGCCAAAGGACGGCACAATGCGAACAATGCCGCCCTGCCACGTCATATTCATGAGTTCGATATTGTACTGGCGCATCCAAGCGACAAAGGCCGCAAACACCACCGCCATCAAAGCCACACCGATCAAGGGACGCTTCGCAAACAATGCCGCGATCCCAAAGCTGATCGGGAAGGTCAGATAGGCAAACCATTCTGCTGAGATCGACCAAGATGGGAAGTTCCAACCATCAGAGGCGACCAGACCCCACGCATGCACCAAAGCCAAATGATAGGGAATCTGCTCCACCACGAAGGCGGAGGCCTTGAAAGTCGCACCCATCAGCGAGCCGGCCGCCCAAATCGCGACCATGGCAGCCAAGCAGATCAAATGTAGCGGATAAATCCGTGCGAGGCGCGCCCAGACAAAGCTGCGCCACGAAAAAGTCTTCGCTTCAACTTGTGGGCCATAGACATGGGCCAAAACAAAACCAGAGAGGATGAAGAAGAGGTCGACGCCATAATTGCCAGCGTGGACGATCCCGATTGTGTCGCGGGGTCCGAGATCAAAACGTTCCCAGAAAAAATAGATCAAAAGCCAAAATGCAGCAACAAAGCGCAAACCAGTTAGCGGGCGTATATCGGCTGGGTAAAGCATCACGAACCTATCGTTTGGATCAATAGTTTCATCTTTACACGACTAACATTGTTATTTCGATAAGAGCACCGCAGCAGACAACACTAAAGGGTCAATTGTTCAGCTGTTGCGCGTATCGCTCGACTTTGGACGTGATTTCTGCAATCAGTGCGCCGAACATAAGGCCGCCCGTGAGGGCTGCGAGGCGCATGACCGATGACATTTGATCCAAGCGACGATTCCCCGCGCAAAAAAAGTGCGCAAGATGCCAAACTTTGGCTGCGTAAGCCCGAGGCTGAGGGCGAGCCTCCTATTGCAGATGCACTCACTGAACGGCCCGGCGAACGGATCGCCAAAGCCTTAGCGCGTGCAGGCCTTTGCTCGCGTCGTGAAGCTGAGCGTTGGATCGAGGAAGGTCGCATTACCGTCAATGGTGTGGTGCTGGAAAGCCCTGCCTTTAACGTCACCGCCCAAGACCGCATCGCCGTAGATGGTCGCCCCGTCGACAGTCCTGAACCCACGCGGCTTTGGCGTTATCACAAGCCAGATGGCTTGGTGACCACCCACAAGGACCCGCAAGGCCGGGAAACCGTGTTTGACCATTTGCCCGAAGATTTGCCGCGCGTCATTTCGGTTGGACGCTTGGATTTAAGCTCTGAGGGCCTATTGTTGCTGACCAATGATGGTGGTTTGGCACGGTCGTTAGAATTGCCCTCGACAGGTTGGCTTAGACGCTACCGCGTTCGCGCCTTTGGTCGGGTAAGCCAAGAAGAGCTGGCACAACTAGCCGATGGGATCACGGTTGATGGCATCACCTATGGCCCAATGGAAGCAATCCTAGATCGGGCAGAGACGGCCAATGCCTGGATCACCGTTTCAATCCGAGAAGGCAAGAACCGTGAAGTTCGTCGCGTGTTGGAAGCCATTGGCTTGAAGGTGAACCGCCTGATCCGCGTGTCCTACGGCCCGTTCCAATTGGGCAAAATGCCACCGGGCAGCGTGGAAGAAGTGGCCCCTTCGGCTTTGAAGGAAATGTTGGGCGCTTTGATGCCGGACTTGCCGCCGCGCTTTTCAAGTCGGCCCGCACGGGTGCCCCGTACGGCATTGGAAGCCCCTGCCCCTGTCAAAACCGGTCGTCGTGGTCCGAAACCACCGCCAAAGTCAGCCAAAACACGCGTCAGCTTGCTCGAAGAAGAGACCATGCGGCGCGAGGCCGGTAAAGCCAAAAGTCGTGCGGCGCACGCGGGTGCAGGTGCACCATCTGCCAAGGGAAAGTCTGATTGGACCGGCAAGCCCAAAGCGGGCTTCAAAAAGGCTTCTGACGCCGCGCCTGCAGCAAAGGGCAAGCCTCAAACAGCGCCTTGGCGGGCGTGCGATGGGCCAAAGCGCGCCCAAGCTTCTACAAAGCCAAGAAAGCCCAGCAAGTAAAGCGCATAGGCGACGCCTTCCATCAGATCAATTTCTGCCGGATTGCCGCCAACCATTGTCCCGAGCAGCAGGGCACTCATGAAATTGTTGGCGATATGGCCACCGATGGCCGCCTCCAAGCCGTTCAGTCGCCACGCGGAATAGCCAAACAGCAGGCCCATAACGAACGTAATCACAAGGGTCGCCCAACCTGCATGTCCGATGTGCAGGATGGAGAAAATGGCGGCAGTCACCAGTACAGCAAGCAAACCATGGGCGATGAAACGCCGCACATGTTGCAAGAGCCAGCCACGAACATAGACCTCTTCGAAGGTAGATTGCACCAAGGTACCGACGATGTAGACACCCGCGAGCAGCAGCCAGTCTTGCGCTGAAAACCGCGCCATGCGCGCCTCAAACGGCCCCATGCTTTCCTGACCGAAGGCTGCTGAGGTGGCATAGCTGAGCGCCACGACGGCGAGAGCTGCGGCGAAGGCTAAAGCCCAACGAAAGCGGGCCGCGCCGGTAAACAAGGTTCTGATTGGCATATGTTCTACATATTTGCGCCACAGCACCAACGTCAGGAAGGCAGGACCAAATCCGCCGACCATTAAAGCAAATGCGCCCACCGCTTCTTCGGTGGCACCCAGGTCGTTGGGCTTGAGCATAGCCATGATCCGCAGCGGTTCAAAAAACAAAACCAGAATAGCGAGGCTGATCTGCCAAACCAGAAAAACACCCACACCACCGGCAATGGTCCGCCACGTCTTAGACCTATTCCCGCGCATGAGGTTCAAAAAGTGATCGGTCCGCGGGGGATTGGTCATGGGACTCTCAGACATCAAGCAACTCCTGCGGCGCCCCATGAGGCTCGGTCGGGACGTCGAGCTTAGTGGGTCGCACCACACGTGCCAAGGCTACACAATCCACCCGTACAGCCCCTGCACGCAGTAAAGCTGCGGTACAGGCCTGAAGTGTTGCCCCCGTCGTCATCACATCATCGACCAGCACAAAAGACTGTCCTGCCACGGGCTGGGCAATGTGGAATGCCCCCGTCACATTGCGCTTACGCCCGCTTGCCGACAGGCCATTCTGGCTGGGCGTCGCCCGTTTTCGCCGTAAAAGCAGCGGATTATAGGGTCGCCCCGTCCTTCGCGCTAAAGCTTCTGCCAGCCAACCGGCTTGGTTATAGCCCCGCTGCCACAAGCGCGACCAATGCAAGGGAACCGGCAGGATCTGGTCGGCCTCTGCCACGAATGGGGCCGCCTCCACCATCCAAGCGGCAAAGGCGCGCAAGCCATCCTTGCGGCCCCCATGCTTGAGGTTGAGCACTAATGGCTTGGATAGATCGTCATAGGCTAAGGCCGCCCGTGCTCGGTGATAGAGCGGCGGTTGCGCCAAACAGACTGGACATAACATGTCGGGTCCTGTCGCTTCTGGGATGGGGAATCCGCATCTCATGCATCCGGGGCCATAGAGAAAATTCAGGGCCCGCCACAGGTCTGCCTCCATCGTACCGAGACAGTCCACGCGTGCATCCGAAAGCAGCGAACGCGGTGGCCAAATCAGATCGGCAAGTGTAGTTCCGATACGGTAAAGCCGCTGAGATCGTGCTATCATCTCTCTACCTGTAGTTCTTTTCTCAGAAATAGCGCATAACTGACCTCCATGGAAAGCCCTAACCCAAATCTGTTGTTTGATCGGAAGCTTTTGGCGATCCGGCGAAACCGGGCCGCAGCTGGGTTCGGTGCTGTTGCATTCCTGAAAGAGCGCGCGGTCGACGATGTGTGTGAGCGGCTAGACTTCATCAATCGCCGGTTTGAGCAAGCTCTCGATATCGGCTCACACGGTGGTTATCTGGCGGCAGGCATTGCCCGCATCAGCACGCTGCACGACAAAATCGGTGCTTTGGCCGAATGCGATTTAAGCGCTGTGATGCTGGGCCAAAGTCAAGGCAACGGGTTTGTGGCCGACGAAGACCACCTGCCCTTAGCCCCCCTCAGTTTGGACCTCATTGTTTCCACGCTGGGGCTACATTGGGTCAACGATGTGCCCGGCTTTCTGGCGCAAGCCCGTCTCGCCCTTCGCCCAGACGGTCTGCTATTGCTAACCTTTTTAGGTGGACGCACGCTGCAGGAGTTGCGCGCGTGTTTGGCGGAGGCCGAAACTGAGACCTATGGCGAAGCGACACCGCGAGTCTCGCCTTTTGCTGATGCCCAAGACGGTGCGCAATTGTTGCAGCGGGCAGGCTTTGCCCTGCCTGTCGCGGACAGCGACGTCGTCACCGTTCGCTATGCTAATCTGTTTGGCCTATTTCGGGATTTGAAAGCCATGGGGGAGACTGCCGCTTTTTACCAAAAAGTGCGGCGTCCGCTCACGCGGCGTATCATCGCGCGCGCGGCCGACCTGTATCAAGCCAATCATGCCGATGGCGATGGAAAGGTTCGCGCAACTTTTGAGCTGATTACTTTGACAGGTTGGGCGCCGCACGAAAGCCAGCAAAAGCCTTTGCCCCGAGGTAGCGCAAAAATGCGTCTCGCCGATGCTTTGGGAACCCGCGAAATCCCGAGTGGCGAAAAGCCGGGTGGCTAGCGCGCGTTCATCGCTGTCACGATCTGATTGGTAATCCGATCATACATGCTGTTGGTGTTGCCGCCGACCATTTGCAGCGCGGGGATCAAAGCAAGCACCATGAGGGCGATAATCAAGCCGTATTCAATCGCAGTCGCACCGCGCTCATTTTTTAGCTTTTTCAAAATCATGACAAGCGACTCTGTTCTAGATGCTCACGCAGAATTGAAACCAAGGGAATATCGGCTTCGGGCATCGGATAGGAATTTAGGTCTTCGGGTTGGACCCAAGCTAATTGCTGCCCTTCTTGGCCCATGGGGTCGCCGTACCAGCGTCGGGCTGTCCACAATGGCATCAGCAAATGGAAATCTGCATAGGCGTGGGAAGCAAAAGTCAGCGGCTTTAGGTCTTTCGGATCGACGTCGAGGCCCAGTTCTTCAGCCAATTCACGGCACAAGGCGGCTTCTGGGTTTTCACCAGACTCAATCTTGCCGCCCGGAAACTCCCAGAGACCAGCGAGACTTTTTCCCTGTGGTCGTTGTGCTAATAACACGGCACCGTCCCCATTAACCAAAGCAGCCGCGGCCACTAACAAAAGTCGCATAAGCCCCTACCCATACCCAACATAAGTCACAATTGTTAAATAATCCCAATTTCGCGGGATCAAATTCAATCCAATTAGGATCGATAATCACCATTTATACTGATGTAGCCGTGGGTAAGATCGCAGGTCCAAACTTTTGCTTGGCCTTTACCGACACCGACATCCACAAAAATATCAATGATCTGCCCGCGCATATGTTCATCGACTTGGGCAACATCATAAGCGACGGCTCCGCCAGCCTTTGCGGTCCATTGCCCGCCAAAGCGTACGGCAAGCTGATCGACCGAGATGGGTTCTCCTGCCTTGCCAACCGCCATGACAACTCGGCCCCAATTCGCATCTTCCCCGGCAATCGCGGTTTTGACCAAGGGCGAGTTGGCAATTGCAAAACCGATGGTACGGGCAGAAATGTCGTCAGCGGCACCTTGCACCTCGATCTGGATCAGCTTTTGCGCCCCCTCCCCATCGCGGACCACTTGCATGGCCAAGTCATGGAAAATTCCGTGTAGGGCTTCAGATACCAAGGCTGCGCGGGGATCGCTTAGCATGGCGATGGGTGCCGCCCCGCTTGCCCCGGTCGCAAAGACCAACAGCGTGTCGGACGTGGAGGTATCGCTATCGACGGTAATGGCGTTAAACGTCGTCTCGACATGGGCAGAGACCATCGCCTGCAACACGTCCGGTGCAATCGCGGCATCGGTAAAGACGAAAACCAGCATCGTCGCCATATTGGGCGCGATCATGCCCGAGCCTTTGGCAAGGCCGACCACATTCACGGCGGTTCCATCTAATTCAAGCGTCGTTCCCGCCGCCTTAGGGAAAGTGTCGGTCGTCGAAAAGGCCCGCGCCAGGCTTTCCCAATCGGGCTTTTCCAACGCCTCGAACGCTTGTGGCAAAGCGTCAGCAACGGTCTGAGGTGGCAGCGGCGCCCCAATCACGCCCGTTGCCGCTAGAAACACCTCGGGCTCAGCACAGCCTGTCAGACGGGCGGCTTCTGCAACGGTTGCTGCATTCTTGGCTAAGCCTGCAGGACCCGTAAACGCGTTTGAATTTCCCGCGTTCACAACCAAAGCCCGGGCGTGCCCCTGCTTAACTTGGGTCGCGCACCATTCCACATCGGCTGAGCGTGTCGCGCTGCGCGTGAAGGCCCCTGCGACGCTGGCACCATCGGGGAATACCACCGTCATCAAGTCATTGCGCGTCCCGCCATAGAGGCCAATACGGCTCGCCGATGCGCTCATGCCTGCGACAGGCGGCAAAGTCGGAAAAGCAGCTGGGGCGAGCGGGGAAACAGGCAGATTTTTCATGAAGATCGCTCTAACGGCAGCAAGGCTTCAAGTCGACACGTTTTCGCGTTTGACCTGACGAGAGATTCAGGGCGAGAAGGCGACATGAGACATGAAAAATCTGCCCGACTTGTTGAATTGGCGCGCCATCTAGCTGCCACGACCTATGGCCTTACCTTGGATGAGATGGCCGAGAAGCTGGATGTAAAGCGCCGCACGATTGAGCGCATGCGCGATCAATTGGTGATGATGTATCCAGACTTGGAAGAAATCTCGGACCCGCCAACCAAAAGATGGCGGCTCCCAAAGGGCTTAGATAGCTTTACTTTAGCCCCCACTAGCGAGGAAATGGCCGCGCTGAACACCGCCCAGAAGCAATTAGAGCGCAGCAATCCTCAGGCCGCTGGTGCCTTGGCAAGCCTTGAAACCAAAATGCTGTCGGCGCTCAAGTCTAATGTAAAGCGCCGCTTGGCCACCGACATCGAGGCCTTGATGCAGGCAGAAGCCATCGCCGTTCAGCCAGGCCCCCGCGCCAGCGTCGATAAAGACGTTCTACAAGTTCTGCGCGATGCGCTTTTG